>JBJDYI010000023.1:0-57781 GCA_051867165.1 Faecousia sp.
GTCTGGGTGGTACCGTTGTGCAGCACCATATCAGGGGTATGAGCCAGGATATAACCTGCGCCCTTGATTACAGTCTTCATAGGAAATCGTCCTCTCTGATAATAATTTTATTTGAATTTCTAATAGAAAATCAAAACGCTATGATAACAAGAAATAATTCTTGCTGAAGGAAAGGAAAACGGGCGGCGGCTAAAGCCGCCGCCCTGCGTGCACATTATAAAGCGATCCGTAAGAATTACAGATACTTGCAGAAATCAGCACGGATGGAAGACATTTCGCCTGCGATATCGTCGATATCCATGACCATCTCCATCATACCACACTGCTCGTCGTAAACAGCGGGGTCGACTTCGTCCTTGATTTCGGGCTCGCACACGTGGAATACCGAGAGTCCCAACTGGACTCCTGTCAAGGGACCTGCAAAGGTGGGGTCACCATTGGTAACCGTCTCAGCAGCCAGTCCGGAAGCTTCGCCTTCGGATGCACCGAGCAGAACAACAATGTTCTCTGCACCGTACTCCTCAGTCAGAGCCAGAACGCGCTTCTGATTTTCCAGGTCCATTGCACCAGCGGCAGTTCACACAAAGCACTCCGTGGAGGAGAACACCACTTCGGCACCTGCGCTCTTAGCGCACTCCTCAATGGCGGGTCCGGGAATGCCGTCACGGTCACCGATGATGATGACCTTCTTGCCAGCTAAAATTGCCATGTCACTTTTTCCTCCTTCCTTCAAAAATAGGTGGTATAGAAAGCCTTTCGGCCTGCTAACAAATTAGGGTTGTCCCGCAGATTAGGCGTGAGACTTGATCATCTCTTCGCAAGCCTCGGGAGTAGCCTCTTCCTTGACGCGAGAGTCGATCATGACACCGTTCTCGTAGATAGCGATAACGGGCAGGCCCAGAATCTTCTGGCTGATGGCCAGACGGCGAGCCTTGGTGGTGTTCATAGCGCAGAACTTAATGGTGGGGTACTTGGGCTCCATAGCATGGATGTGGGGCATCAGAGCAGCGCAGGGAACGCAGCCGTCGCCGTAGAAATCAACCAGGATCTTGCCGGGTGCTTCCAGAACTTCGGGGCCAAAAGTATTCTTATCGACTTCGAGCATAGTAATTAGTCTCCTTCAAATAATTTATATTGTGGAAATGGATTACTCCATCTCAGCCAGGTACTTTTCAGCCTGCATAGCAGCGATAGCACCATCAGCAGCAGCAGTAACAACCTGACGCAGGCTCTTCACGCGGATGTCGCCAGCAGCGTAAACGCCTTCGATGTTGGTGTGCATGTTGTCGTCGGTCTTGATATAGCCGCGCTCCATGTCGATAACACCTTCAAACAGGCCGCTGTTGGGAACCATGCCGATGAAGCCGAACAGGCCAAACAGGCCATCGTCGGGATCAGCCTCGATGGTGGTCAGCTTGCCAGTCTTGACATTCTTCAGGATCATCTTGTTCAGCAGCTCATCGCCGTCAACTTCGTCAACAACGGTGTCCCAGATGAAGTTCATCTTGGGGTTCTTGAATGCCTTCTCCTGAATGGACTTGGCAGCACGCAGCTCGTCACGGCGATGGATAATGGTGACCTTCCGTGCGAACTTGGTCAGGTACATAGCTTCTTCGACAGCGGAGTCACCGCCGCCGACAACATAAACTTCGAAGTCCTCGAAGAAGTTAGCATCGCAGGTAGCGCAGAAAGAAATGCCCTTACCAACGAACTTGCCCTCGTTCTTGCAGCCGATGGGGCGGGGGAAAGCACCGGTAGCCAGAATGACGGTCTTGCCTTCATACTCGCCGTTGACACCGATCAGCTTCTTGACCTTGCCTTCCAGCTGGACTTCCTTAATGGTATCAGAAACGCGCTCAGCGCCAAACTTGGCGGCCTGGGCAGTGAAGCGGGCCATCAGAGAAGGACCGGACTCCTCTTCCACATTGCAGCCAGGATAATTTTCAATTTCATCGGTGATGGCGATCTGACCGCCATCCTGACCCTTCTCAATGATCAGAGTCTTCAGGCAGCTACGGCCAGCATACAGGCCGGCAGCCAGACCGGCGGGGCCGGCACCCAGGATAATAACGTCATAAATATTGTTCATTGGAATCACTCCTAATTATATTTCGGATGACCCTGCGGCCTTCAGGCCGCAGGGGTTCCGTTTAGAACAATTAGACTTCGAAAACGGTCTGCTTGTCGACTTCCACGGAGAAAGCCTTGATAGCAGCATCGACCAGCTTATAACGCAGTGCGTACTCGTCCTCGGGGGTCAGAGCGGGGTTGCCCAGGGGGTGAGGAATTGCGATCGTGGGGATAATTCTGTTGGCACCAACAGTCAGGGAGATGGGGGTGATGGTGCACATGTGAACAACGGGAATGCCGACTCTCTCGACTTCCTTAACCATCGTTGCGCCGCAACGAGTGCAGGTACCTCATGTAGAGGTCATGATGCAAGCCTGAACGCCAGCCTGCAGCATCTTCTGTGCATACTCTTCAGCGAACTTACGGGAGGAAGCAACGGCGGTACCGTTACCAACAGTGGTGTAGAACAGGTTGTGCAGCTTGCCGATCTTGCCTTCCTTCTCCATCTGACGCAGAACGTCAACGGGCAGGACGCGGTTGGGATCTTCGTTGGCATAGACGGGGTCATAGCCGCCGTGAGCGGTTTCCCAGCCTTCAGCGGTCAGGGTATCCCAGCCGTCGATATTGTATTCACCGTAGTGAGAAGCGGAAGAAGCTTCGATGTGGTCGGGGTTGCCCTTGGGCACGATACCACCGGAGGTAGCCAGACCGACGACGACCTTGCTCATGTCGGGGATAGCCTTGCCGGGCTCGACGCGGTCGAAGTTGGGCATGGGGAACTCAGTGACGAATGCCTTGCCGTTGATCTTGTTCAGCAGCATCTTAACAGCACGCTTTGCACCGCGCTCCTTCTCGAAGAAGTTCACACGGATGCCATTGGGCATGTAGTTGTCCTCGCAGGAAGCGCCCAGCTTCTCGCCCTTCATCAGCTTCATAGCCAGGGCAGCCATAGCGGGAGCAGCCTTACGCATGCCAGCAGCGGAGTTAGCGGTGGGAACGATCAGGATCTTGTCCTTCAGGTCAGCACCGGGGTTCTCCTCGTACATACCGGTCAGGACAGGGATGCCGACCTGGTTCTTAACTTCCAGAGCAATGTTAGCGCAAGCGTAGCCATAACGACCAGCGTTGAAGGCAGGGCCAGCGATGAACATGTCGGGGTTGATCTCCTTGACCCAAGCAACGACCTGTGCCTTGGCTTCCTTCTCATGCTCAGCAAAGTAAGAGTCACCGCAAACGATGGTGTTCACGATAACAGCCTCACCCTTCCACTGGGTCTCGAAAGCCATACCGGGGCCGATCTTGCCTTCCCGCAGTTCGGGGGCAATGTGAGCCATCTCTTCGCCGCCGACGTTGGCGAAGAACTGGTTAATATAGTGTACTACACGAAAAGCCATTTTGTCAATCTTCTCCTTTCACGAAATTAGCGGGCGCTCATGCAGTTGAAGCCCATTTCGTTGGTAGCGCCAGTGATGATCTGCAGCTCAGCCTCGATGGAGCCATCGGGACGCAGGGAGCCAGCGTGACCGCCGGAGCAGAAATCAACGTAGTCCAGCATGCCAATGACCTTATCCATGGGAGGCAGGACGATGGGCATGTTAGCGTTACCGCCGGAAACAACAGCGTCAGCCAGAGGATCGGAGTCAGCCAGACCCTGGGACTTGCCGTCCTGGCCGGCGTACTCGTCGGTGACCAGAACAGTCTTGATGCCCTGCTTCTCCTGCTTGGTGCAGTTCATGATCAGGTCAGCATCGGGGTTGCCGAAGCCTTCCTCGGAAACGATGACTGCATCCAGATCCAGCAGCTTAGCCAGCTTGGCAGCCCAGTCGGAGCCACGCTGCTTGTCAGCCAGGTAGACGTTCTCGTTGGTGATGATGTTGCAGACATAGTTCAGAGTCTTGCCATGCTCCTCGAACAGCTCTGCAACGACAGGGTTGTTCAGGTGATGGTAAGTGGTGTTCTTGTCGCAAGCAGAGACACAGTTACCGGACAGGATAGCGCCGTCCATGGTCTCGGTGGGGTTCAGCAGGGTAGCAACGATCCGCTTTGCGTCGACGCCGTAAACATAGGTGTCGTGCAGCAGGCCCTGGGTCTGCAGCATGTGGACATAGCCAACACGGGGCAGGTTGGGGAACTTCTCGATGCCTTCCTTGATGCCGTAGGTCTCGTAGGTCTTGACTTCGTCGGGAGTAACGTCCTTACCAGCCTGGCCGATGAAGGTAGCGGCACGCAGGCCAGCGAAACGGACAGCGCGCTCGTAGTCGTGCTGCTTGGTGCCCTCAACAGGCTCGCAGACCATGACAATGTTCAGGGTCTTAGAGAAGGGGGTGTACTGAGCGCCGGGGCCGGACATATCAATGATACCTTCCTGGAAACCGACGATCTTACCAGCAGTGACAACAGCTGCACCCTTCAGAACATGGGTACGGCCGGAGCCAACGGTGTCGACCTTAGCGACGACGCCGGGGAAAATACCGCCGGGGCCCTCAACCTTAACACGGGGCTCGATAACGTCCTTAACAGGGGTGATACGGACACTTTCACCAGGCTTAGCAATGTCGAAGTTGATGGACTTGACAAACTGCTTGACATCGTCATTGTCGTAGACGAAAGCCTTTACATCTTCGGGATTGACGTACAGAATGCCGTCTTTAACGGCACATTCGTTTGAAAACTGAACATCGTTGATCTTAATGAAACCAAGTTCTAATTTCAAAGCGAACTCCTCCTCCTTTTACTTTACTTGTTTTTGGGTGTTTTAGATATTTGCTTTACTAAGACCCGCAATTGCGTCGAAGTCCAGCGCGCCGCAAAGCAGGGTATAGTCAATCAGTTGGAAATCCTTGCGGTGATAATCGGAATAAACAACACCGGTGGGTTTGAACTTATCGCAGGTAATCAGCGCGTTCATCATCAGGTTGCAGTGTTCCACATTGGTACCTTTCAGATCGGTGCCCACCACAATGGATTTGTACATGGTTTCGTTGGGCTTGACGCTGCCTGCCATGGGATGGGTGAGCAGTTCATAGCCACTGTAAACCAGATCTCTGACCTTCACCAAAATCTCCCGATAGGTAAGGTTCTCATAGAACTCTACTTTGTAGTAGTCGCTCAAAATGGTTTTAACCAGGGGGTTGTTGGTGATGATCCGGATTCTATGGGGTGATTTCATTTTTGGGCCTCCTGAGTCCGGAGCGAAATAAAAACAGAGCACAGCAGTATGAACGGTTTTTTCATATTGCCTCGCCCTGTTATCATAACCTGAGAGATTCCCCGGTGTCCCGGGTTGCTCCTTCGGTGCTCTTCGCTTTCCAGAGTTGTGTCAGGTCACAGTCCTTTTGCCTGAAATCTTCGCATCGCGGCGGCAAGCTGCGCTGCTTATTCCTTCGGCTCTGCTTTTGCAGATCTCCTGTGTCCGTCATCCACATTATATGCAGTTATAGGGCAGGGCTCTTCAAACCCTGTGTCATTATTAAACTCCATTTGCTTCCAAAAATCAAGAGCAAACATTTTTCAATCGTTTTCGTCGATTGTAAATATCTGTTTTTTTCGGCGATTTTTTGGAACTTTTTCAAGGACTTTTTAACTATTTTAAACCTTAATCCATAATTCTATGCACTTTTTATATATTTTTAATCAGTTCATTCCAGATTTATGGGAAATATCTATAAGTAAATTTCTACATTTTAACCAAAGTTGTTTCGATACCACCACTGCCAGAAATGGTACACAACCCAAAAATACGCCCCGAAAACAACTTTTCGGGGCGTATTTGGCGGGAATATGTGGGAATCGAACCCACCCGGGAGGTTCCTAGCCCCCCTCACCGGTTTTGAAGACCGGGGGGCACACCAGCACCCAGCTACTCCCATGGGCAATCATTGTAACATGATCTTTCGGAAAAAGCAAGCCTTATTTTAAAATTTATCGAAAAAATCGATCATTCCCGAAAGCCCACCAGACGCCGCAGATCGCCGTCCTTTTTGGTGATGCGGTTTTTGTCATAATATTCCAAAACCGCCAGGGTATATTTGCGGGAAGAATTGATCAAATCCCGCAGCTCGCCCAGGGTCAGGGTCTCATGCTCGGCAAAGTGCGCCTTCACCACGTCGCAGACCCGGGCATAAACGTCCTTGTACCAGCAAATCTGGGGGGTCAGCATCACCAGTTCCCCGCCGGTAACCAGGCTTTCCAGCACCTGCTTGGCATCCACCTTTTCGTTCTGGGGAAAGGCTGCCAATACATCATCGGTGGCAGGGCTTTCCAGATCCGCGGCGCGGTAAGTCTGCAGCAGCTTCTGCTTGATGTTGTTCTGCCGTTTGGTGAATTTGATCTCAAAATCACTGAGGGCATATCGGTCGGAAACCCGGCGCAGCTTGCCTTCCTGCCGCAGGGCGCCCAGCAGCGCATCGGCCGCGGTCTGATCCAGGGCTTTAAAGCACTTCTGACGAACCTCCGCTTCCTTCATGCCGGCATGGAGCGGATTGAGCTTGTGATAGCCGGCCAGTATCTCCCGGCAGTTGTCCCAGGTTCTGTCCATGACCGCAGCAGAGACATAGCGACCGGGCAGGGGCTCCACAGCACGTCCCCGGGCGCACAATTCCCGGACAGCATTGGCGGCGTCCTCTTCCTCGATCCGCAGCTTGGAGGCCAGCTTGGCCGCATCCGGCAGTTCCGTGCCGAATTCTGTCAGCGCCTGGATCACCCGGTCGCCGCCGGAACCGCTTTCCTTGATTTTCAGTGCTTCCAGCACATTTTCCTGGAACCGCTTGTGGCGGGCAGGAGAATCATCCAGGATGACACCGCCGCCAATGGTCTCCAAAGGAGAATAGAACCGGATGACAAACCGGTCACCGGATTTGGTGGAAATCGGGTCCGCCAGGCGGAGCTGGGCATAGCAGCTTTCCCCGGGCCGCAGGGAATCCCGGTCCAGCAACACCACCTTGGCCAGCTGCACCTGGGAAGTGTGATACAGGTGCACCTGACTGTCGTTCTGAATGATCCGGTTGGATCCCCGCAGATTCTGCAGCCGCACATCCAGCATCCGGGAAGTCCGGACGGAGCCGGGCTTTACCACGGCATCGCCCCGCTTGATGTCGGTTTTTTTCAAAGCTGCCAGGTTCACGGCCACACGCTGACCGGCGTAAGCCGTGTCCACGTCCTTGCCATGGACCTGCAGATTCCGGATTCGGGTGGACGCGCCGCCGGGTACCAGCTCCGCCAGGTCTCCTTCGTGCATGCTGCCCTCAATGAGGGTACCGGTCACAACGGTACCAAAGCCGTCCACGGAGAACACTCGGTCCACGGGAAGGCGGAAAGGCACCCGCATATTCTTGATGCTTGCCCGCTGCACCATATCGTGGAGCTCCTGCCGCAATTCCGGAATGCCCTGACCGGTATAGGCCGAAACGCAATGGATGGGCTTGCCCTCCAGAAAGGTTCCCTCTACCCTGCCCACAATCTCTTCGCGCATCATTTCCAGCCACTCTGGATCCACCACGTCGCTCTTGGTGATAACCACGCAGCCGTCCTTGATGCCAAGCAGGGTCAGGATGTCCAGATGCTCCAGGGTCTGGGGCATAAAACCATCGTCGGCCGCCACAATCAGCATGGCCAGGTCGATGCCGCCGGCGCCTGCCAGCATATTCTTAATAAATTTTTCGTGGCCGGGCACGTCAACGATACCGGCCTGGGTGCCGTCAGGCCAGTCCAGATGCGCAAAACCCAATTCAATGGTGATGCCACGTTTCTTTTCTTCCTGAAGGCGGTCGGTGTCGATGCCTGTCAGCGCTTTGATCAGCAGGGTCTTACCGTGGTCCACATGTCCCGCTGTACCGATGATCACATGATTCATTTCACAGCCTCCACAACAGCCTTTACAATGGCCTCGTAGTCATCTTCCCGCAGAGTGCGCACATCCAGCAGGAACCGGTCCCGGTTGATGCGGCCCACAATGGCAGGGCTGCCCAGCCGCAGATTGACTTCCAGCTGGTCCAGGCTCACAGCCGCAGGCTGAACCGCCACGGCGAAAGAGGGCAGCATCTGAGTAGGCACGCTGCCGCCGCCCACCTGACCTTCGGTGGGGACCACTTCCGCGGCAAGGCCCGCAGCCATCATCATCCGGCACAGCCGGTCAGCCTTCTCCCGCAGGCATGCAGGGGTAGCAGCCAGCATGGCCAGGGTGGGAATTTCCTCCGTAAGACCAGCATCGTAGCTGCGCAGGGTGGCTTCCAGGGCAGCCAGGGTCATCTTGTCCACGCGCATGGCACGGGTCAAAGGATGCTTCTTCAGCTTATCCACGATGGCCTTCTTTCCCACGATGATACCGGCCTGGGGGCCGCCCAGCAGCTTGTCGCCGGAAAAGCTCACCACATCCACACCGGCCCGGACGGAATCCTGAACGGTGGGTTCTCCATAAATGCCAAACTGCTGCAAATCCACCAGACAGCCGCTGCCCAGATCCTCAATCACCGGCAGGCCACGGCTGTGTCCCAGTTCCACCAGTTCCGGCAAGGTAGGGGTTTCGCTGAAGCCCACGATGCGGTAGTTGCTGGTGTGGACCTTCATCAGAGCACGGGTCTTTTCGGTGATGGCCCGGTCATAGTCCCACAGGTGGGTCTTGTTGGTGGTGCCTACTTCCTTCAGTTCGGCGCCACAGGCCTCCATGATGTCCGGTACCCGGAAGGAACCGCCGATTTCCACCAGTTCGCCCCGGGAGGTGATGACCTGGCCGCCCTGAGCCATGTCAGACAGGATCAGCAGCACGGCCGCCGCATTGTTGTTCACCACCAGGGCGCTTTCTGCGCCGGTGAGCCGGCACAGAAGCTGCTCCACATGGCTGTAACGGGTGCCCCGGCGGCCAGCCTGGAGATTGTATTCCAGGGTAGAATAAGACTTGGCCACCTCACTGGCAGCGGCAGCAGCCCGTTCGGAAATGCAGGCTCTGCCCAAATTGGTATGAAGAATAATGCCGGTGGCATTGATCACTTTTTTCAGAGAATACGCTGCCTTCTGATTGGCAGACGCAACCACCTGGGCACAAAGAGCATCCACGCCGGGCAACTGCTCAATGCTGCCGTTTAAGATGCCGCTGCGCAGATCCTCCAGGATCTGACGCACCGCCTCGGTGACCTTCTGAGCCGGAACCTCCGCGGCAAGCTGCTGCAGCTCCGGCTGTTTCATCAATTCATCAACTTTGGGGATCTGACGCAAAAGCTTCTGATTCATGGTTCCAAAGTCCTCCTGTTTGTTGTTGTATTTTCTGATCCTGCTTCTCACTCAATTGTTCTTCTGGTAACGGGAATAAATTCATTGAATTTTCCTTTTTCCGGAATCGCAGTATTACTCGTGTATCATAATCTATTTTTTTCGACTTGTCCACCGGTTTCTGAAAAAAACTGGCCGGAAGTGTGTACTTCCGGCCAGTCATTTTTTATTGATTGTCCATCAGCAGAACATATTCATCCCTGCCGATGACTTCATAGACACCCTCTACATCCTGATCCATCGCGTCCAGCAGAGCTTGCTCTGCCTGGTAGCGAACGCAGGTGCCGCAGGAAGCGCTGAGCTTCCTGGGAACGGGCATCATGCCAGCCTTTGCCCCCCTGCCGTTCAAATTCCGGCAGGTCATCAGCGCTGCAAGATGGGTATGGAATGTAGCGATGTATTCTTTCATTTGGTCAGCACCAGCTTATAGTCGGGGCCTTCTTCCGTCACGGTGGTCTGATAGCCCAGGCCAGTGACGAACCGGGTCACATTGTCCAGCGCGCCCTTGTCATCAAAGAGAACTTCCAGCGTCTGGGGATTCTTCTTCTCGATTTCCTTGCGAACCATGACCAGAGGCATGGGGCAAAGCAGACCTCTTACATCAACCATGGATTAGTCCTCCTTCTTGGGCAGGTTCAGCGCGCTGATGGCAGCGAACACCACGAAGCCAATGATGATGGCAATGCGGCCCTTGATGCCAACACCGCCGGCGGAATCAGCGCTGGCAGCAGCACCAGCCAAGCCGAAGTTGTGGGAGAAAGCAGCGCCCACGATCATACCCAGAACCGTAACAGCGGAGTCGCCGTTGCCGGAACCGGCCAGGATCAGCTGACGCAGGGGGCAGCCACCCAGCAGCACGGAGCCCCAGCCAACCAGAGCCATGCCCAGGAAGCTCCAGACATGGTCGGAGTGGGCAATAGGCTGACCGGCAAAGCCCAGCTTAAAGGAGCCAGTGATCAGGTTGCCAACCAGAGCAACAACAAACACAGCAACAAAGCCATAGAGCAGACGGAAGTCCTTGAACATGATGCTGTCGCGAATGCCGCCGGCCATGCACAGACGGGTCTTGTAAGCAGCGGCGCCAACCACGACAGCAATGATCAGAGACACCAGAGCGGGAGCGGCCATGGAGCCGGGGCCTTTTTCACTGAACTTAAACAGGGAAGGAACAGCCAGGGACAGGATGAACAGACCGACCAGGACAACCAGCAGCATGCTGCCTTCTGCCTTGCCCACATCGTAAGCACGCTTCAGGGAGAAGCCCTTGTTCAGCCAGACAACGCCGATGCCGATACCGGCAACGAAGCCGAACAGTGCAATCAGTGCATTCAGGTCACCGCCGGCCAGACGCAGCATCATGCGCAGGGGGCAGCCCAGGAATGCCAGAGCGCCGATCATCACGAAAGCACCCAGAACGAAGCGGGTAGCGGGAGAGGAACCGGCCTTGGCACGGTATTCCTTGGATGCAACGGCCATGATAAATGCGCCCAGCACCAGGCCAACAATTTCAGGACGGAAGTACTGAACCACAGCTGCACTGTGCATACCGGTGGCACCAGCGATGTCACGCAGGAAGCAGGCAATACAGAAACCCATGTTTGCGGGGTTGCCCAGCAGCGTCAGAACGACAGCAGCCAGGCCGACCAGACCGCCGGCCAAAACGATCGGCCAATTGATCTTTTTCATAGATAATCCTCTTTTCTATGGTTATTGCCTCCAATGGAAGCTCACTTTATTATAGAGGTTTTTGACAAAAAACACCAATTCTTCTTTCCTATGGCAAGAAGTGTTTTCATCGATGAAAACGATCACATTTTGTCGCTTTGGGCCACCACATAATCCACAAATTTCTTTTCCGCGCTGGTCAGAACAATGTCCTTGCG
Organism: Faecousia sp.; assembly: GCA_051867165.1. Taxonomy (GTDB): domain Bacteria; phylum Bacillota; class Clostridia; order Oscillospirales; family Oscillospiraceae; genus Faecousia. Next base: position 11,217 of record JBJDYI010000023.1, read on the forward strand.
CCAAGTCAGATAAATGTTCCGGAACAGTCCCCCGGAGTCCAGATCAAAAGACAACAGCTTTCCGGATTCCAGTTCCTCCCGTACCGTCAGCTCCGAAACCACGGACACGCCGACGCCCCGGCTGACCGTGGATTTGATGGCTTCAGTGTTGTCAATCTGGGCAACCAGATCCAGAGACTGGACCGGAATCCCCAGACGGTTTAAATAGGCCTCTATGGCCTTCCGGGTACCAGAACTGACTTCCCGGAGAATGATGGGTTCCCGCAGCAGCTGCCGGCCCGTGGTACCAGCGGCTTTCAGCTTCCGGTAGTGCTCATTGTTGGCGGTGATCAGCACCAGACGGTCGCCGGTGACCACATGATAATGGAAGCTTTCCCTGTCCTGCGCCGCGCCAACAAAACCAATGCGCACATCTCCCTGTTTCAGCAGTTTGTGAATCCGGTCGGAATCTCCCCGCTGCAGCACATAGCGGCTGTCTGGATTTTCGCTCAGGAAGCCGGACAGCAGTTCCGGCACCAGATACTGAGAGGGCACCGAGGATGCTCCCACCACCAGTTGACACTGCTCAATGGCATTGCTTAAGTTTTGCAGGCTCTGGCAGCGGTTCAGGATGTCCTTGGCCATCTCGTAGGCCTGTTTTCCCTCTTTGGTCAGCTGCACCCGGCGGCGGGAGCCACGCTGGATCAGGCGAACACCAAGCACCTGTTCCAACGCATTAATATGGGCACTGACCGTGGATTGGGTCAGATACAGGGCTTCTGCCGCTTTGGTAAAGCTGGAATATTCCGTGGTGGTCACAAAGGCCTCCAGCTGCTTTAAATTAATCTCCAACATGGTATTTATTACTCCTTTTTCCGTGACAAAACGACATCATTATGCTATACTCCAATGAAAGGAGGGATTGTCGTGAAAACGATTTATCTGGATAACGCTGCCACTTCCTTCCCAAAACCGGAAGGTGTCAGCAGCCGAATGAAAGACTATATGGATACCGTGGGTGCCACCATCAACCGCAGTGTGTACGGCGCTGCCCAGGACGCGGGCCTCACAACCCTGCTGCTGCGGGAATCTCTGGCCCGGTTTTTTCATTTCCCGGAAGCACCCACCCATGTGATTCTCACCCCCGGTGCCACCGCCGGACTGAACATGGTGATCAAGGGACTGCTGAAACCAGGCGACCATTGCATCGTCAGTTCAATGGAGCATAACGCCGTCATGCGGCCCCTGCTACAGCTGCCCGGTGTCAGCTTCGACCGGATTCCCTGCAGCCGGGAAGGCCTGCTGGATCCCGGGGCGGTGGAAGCGCTGATCCGGCCCAACACCAAGCTGTGCATCATGGCCCACGGCAGCAATGTCTGCGGTGCGGTGCAGGATGCGGAAGCGGTGGGCAAAATCTGTGCCGCCCACAATATCCCCTTTGTGCTGGATGCGGCCCAGACTGCCGGTCATATTGACATCGATTTTGAAAAATGGGGATTGTCCGCCCTGGTGGCCCCCGGTCACAAAGGACTGCTGGGACCCTCCGGCATTGGCGTGCTGCTGCTGAAAGACAGCTTCAGCAAGCTGCTGGATCCGCTGATCGCCGGCGGCACCGGAAGCGCATCGGACTCCGAGTATCTGCCGGAGTATCTCCCCGACCGGTTTGAATCCGGAACCCCCAACCTGCCGGGCATTTACGGTCTGGCAGCTTCCCTGAAATTTTTGCAGGAGCAGGGCCTCGAAAAGCTCCACGCCCACGAAATGGCCCTGTGCCAGCGGTTCCTGGAGGGCCTGAAAAATATCCCCGGTGCCGTGGTCTGCGGTCCCCAGGGACTTGAAAACCGAGTTGGTGTCATCTCTCTGGACTTTCCGAATCAGGACAACGCGGAAGTGGCCTATCAGCTGGAAACCGAGTTTGGCATCCTGACCCGCTGCGGCCTTCACTGCGCCCCCAGCGCCCACAAAACCCTGGATACGTTCCCCCGGGGAACCGTCCGGTTCTCCCTGGGTTTCGCCTCCACCGAGGAAGATGTGGATGGTGCCTTGGACGCCATTCGTCAGATCTGCGAAAATTGTCTCATTTCCTGACAAAATAACACAGCCCTTCCCATCTGTCAAGGCGGTCGCCCCCCATTTCTTCACCATTTATTCCGAATTTCTATAAAAAAAACGATCCCATGCCTAACATGGGATCGTTTTTGTTGCCTGGGCAATTTCAATTTGTCTTGTGCATTGTTCCGTACGAAAAGGTAGAGGGAACGGTTGGTTTCCCTGATCGCTCCACCGGCACTTCCGTGAAAGAAGCCACCCTTCCCTCACAGGCCCAGATCATCCTGCCAGAGCTGGATATACCGGTTGGCCTGGGCCTGGGTATTGCCTTCGGCGGCAATGCGCAGCACCGGCTCCGTGCCGGAAAAACGGCAGATCACCCAGCTGCCGTCGGCAAAATAGACCTTGCAGCCGTCCCTCCGGTCGACTTTTTCCATGGGCTCCCGGAAATCCGGCAGCCGTTTTTTCGTAAAGATTTGCTCCTGCAAGGCTGCCTTTTTGCTGTCCGTCATGGAAACGGCCACCTCAACATAGTACAGCGTGCCGTACCGTTCGGTGATCTCACGGTAGAGTTGGGAAATGGTCTTTCCCGTTACCGCCCGCATCTCCACCAGCAGCGCGGCCGCATAGATGCCGTCTTTGCCCTGGATATGGCCCTGAACCGCCAGACCACCCGAGGATTCTCCGCCGATGATGGCGCCGGTTTCCGCCATTTTTGCGGAAATATACTTAAATCCCACCGGGACTTCATAGCACTCCTGGTCAAAGTCCATGGCCACCCGATCCAGCAAATGGGTGGTGGAGTTATTCCGAACGCAGGGACCCATCCAGCCCCGATATTGCAGGAAATAATAATACAGCAGCACCAGAATGGTATTGGCGTGCAGATAGTTTCCGAATTCATCGATCACACCCAGCCGGTCCGCGTCGCCGTCGGTGGCAATGCCCAGATCGCACCGGTTTTCCACCACATAATGAGAAAGCATCCGCAGCGCCTGGGCACTGGGTGCCGGCATCCGTCCTCCAAAGAGGGTATCATGCTGCTCATTGATGACGTCCACATCGCAGCGGCAGGTCAGCAAAATGGTTCTGAGGCTGCTCTGGCTGACGCCATACATGGGATCGATGGCCACCCGGAGGGAGTTCTTTTTGATTGTCTCCACATCCACCATTTGCAGGATGCTGTCCACATAGTCATTGAAGGGGTAACTCTCCCGGATGATCCCCAGGGCTATCGCCTGGTCATAGTCCATGGAACGCATCTGCTCCGGCTTCAGCAGCCGGATCTGCTCTTCGATCTTCCTTGTCACCGCCTGCTCCGCATCCCGGCCCCCTTCCGTAAAGATCTTGATGCCGTTATAAATGGCCGGATTGTGGCTGGCGGTGATGGCCATGCCATAGGGGGCCCCCCGGCGTTTCACCGTATACATGATCAGGGGTGTGGGTGATGATCTTCCCACCATAAACACCCGGAACCCGAACCCGGCCAGCACCTCCGCGGCCCAGTGGGCCGATTCCTTGGACAAAAAGCGGCGGTCATAGCCGATGACAATCTCCCTGCCGCTGTATCCCTCCAACTCCATCAGACGGCAGAGTCCTGCCGCCACCTTCCGGATATTCTCCTTGGTAAACTCATCCGCAATGACGGCCCGCCAGCCACCGGTTCCGAATCGAATCACGTTTTTCCCCTCTCTCTTCTCTTTTTAAAAAAGCACCTCTGATTCAGTTGTCAGAGGTGCTTTGGCGAACACGGGTATGTTAGATTGTTGTCTCCGCCACCTCTACGCCGGCCGCCCGGAGATCACGGCGCAGAAGGCCGGCATCCCCATGGAACACGGCGCCAGGGATACCACAATAGAAGGCACCTTCGATATTGGCGGGCACGTCATCAATGAAGAAGCACTCTTCCGCCTGAAGATGGAAGCGTTCCAGCAGCAGCCGGTAAATTTCCGGCTGAGGCTTCACCACTTTTTCATCGGCAGAGATCATGGTACCGTCAAAAAACCGGCTGGCCGGGATCCGGGGCCAGTAATCGTGCTGCCGGAAGCTGGCGTTGGACAGCAGATAGATGCCGTAGCCTTTGGCTTTCAGTTCTTCGATCAGTTCATACATGCCATCAATAGGCAGAATGGGACGGTCCCACATCTGCACCAGCTTCCGGGCAGCCTCATGCAGATGCTCCGGCAGCCGTCGGCAGACGCTTTCCGCCGCTTCCGCATCCGTCATGGACCCCCGGTCCATCCGGGCCCATTCCAGGGAGAGAAACACTTCCCGCTTCAGCAGTTCTTTGTCCTCACCCTCAATACCCAACCGGGAGATGAAATAGTCCCGGTCGAAGTACAGCAGCACATTGCCCATATCAAACACAATATTGCGGATCATGGCACATCCCACCTTCTCTCTTCTTGATTATCACATCGCGTTTTTATGGATCAGGAAAATTAAACAATCTTCACCTTCCCCTTGGTGGCCCGGAATACCACCAGCAGAGACAAAATGGTGGTCACTGTCAGGATGGTGGCCAGGGCGCTGGCAGGGCCGTCGTTCATGTGGGTGACTTCCTGATAAATGGCAATGGCAATGGTGGAAGTCTTGCCGGAATACAGCATAATGGAGCTGCTGAGCTCGTTGATACAGGTGATCCAGCTGAGAACAGCGCCGGACATAATGCCGGGCAGCATCATTCGCGCCGTCACCGTGAAGAAGGTCCTCAGCGGGGATACGCCCAGGTTGATGGACGCCTCCTCCACATAGGGGTCCATCTGATACAGGAAGGCTGTTCCGGACCGGACGGTATAAGGCAGTTTTCGAACCACATAGGAGATGATCATGATGGCGGAGGTACCCACCAGAACGATGGGCTTGCGGTTAAAGGCGATGATCAGGCCAATACCCAGAACAGAGCCCGGAATAACATAGGGGAACATGATCAGGGTATCGATCAGGCTGGCCACCTTGCCCTTCTTCCGCACCAGAATGTAGGACACCAGGATGCCCACAATGATGATAAAGACAATGGCCACCAGAGAGAACACATAGGTGTTTCTGATGTTGCTGGCCAGACGGGCACTGATCGTCCGATAGTTATTGAGATTAATGCCCTTCACCACGCCGGAGAAGCTGCGCTCGACAAAGGACTGGCAAATCACCACGATCTGGGGCAGAAAGGCCAGGAAAACCACAAGGTAGATGGGCAGGGACACCAGCAGCCGCTTGATTCCCTTCAGTTTGATCTCCTGGGGCGGGCGCAGAGAGCTCATCATATAGTTTCGCTTATCGATGACCAGTTTCTGGAACATCAGCACCATCAGCGAGCAGGACACGATGATCACGGACAATGTCGATGCCATATAGGGATTCACGGCACTTTCGGACATATATTCGTTGTACACCAGCACCGGCAGCACCACATAGCCTTCGCCCATCAGCATGGGGGTGCCAAAGTCTGCCAGACAGGTCATAAACACCATGACGCAGCCTGCCAGAATGGAGGGCAGGATCACCGGCAGGGTTATGGTCCAGATCCGCTTCAGCTTGCTCATGCCCAGGTTTTCCGCCGCCTCTTCCAGAGAAGCGTCAATGGAGTTCATGGCACCGGAGGTATACAGATAAATGTACGGGAACAGGTGCAATGTAAAGACGAAGATGATGCCGCCCCGGCCGTAAATGGTGGGAGCCTCCAGGCCCAGGGAGGTAATCAGCTTGGTCACGATGCCATTCCGGCCAGCCAAGATGATCCAGGAATAGGCGCCGATGAAGGGCGGGCTCATGAGGCTCATGATGATGAGGATATGCACCAGGGTTTTGCCGGGCACATTATACCGGGTCATTACATAGGCAATGGGCACACCGATAAGCGTCGTCGTCAGCACCGTGGCGGTGCAGACCACAATGGACCGGATCAGCGGCTGATAATAATAGGGTTTGGTAAAGAAACGAATGAAATTATAGAGTGTCAGTCCCTCTTCCTTATCGGAAAACACCGATTTTGTGATGATGTTGTAAAAGGGATAGACAATGAACAGGCACATAGCGGTGATGACCAGGAACTTCACAAAGAACCAGAAGTCCGGCCGCCACTTCTGACCGAGTCTCTGCTTCACTTGGAAAGCACCTCCCCGGTTTGTGCCACATAGAGGCTGACCCGGTTGGGGTCAAAGTTCAGATAGACTTCGTCACCGTCCGCATGGACCAGGGTACTATCTTTGGTGTATTCATTGACAACCACGCACTGACCATTATTCAGTTCCACTTCATATTCCACAAAGTCCCCCAGGAAGGTGGAGAACAGCACCTTGCCGGGCATGCCGGTTTCACTGAAGAACAGCTGCTCAGGACGGGCAGAGAGCTTTCCCTTGCCGGAATATTCCTTCTTCACGGGAATTTGCAGGGTCATTTCGCCCTGGATGGTCACATTTTCCCCCTGCACATCGCAGTCCATGAAGTTGGATACCCCGATGAACCCCGCCACAAAGGGATTCTGGGGCTTGGCGTAGATTTCGCTGGGGGTGCCAATCTGCATGATATTGCCATCCTTCATGACGGCAATCCGGTCGGAGATGGCCAGTGCCTCTTCCTGATCATGGGTCACATAGATGGTGGTGATGCCGAGACGGCGCTGGAGCTTTTTGATCACGGTACGCATCTGCACACGGAGCTTGGCATCCAGGTTGGACAGAGGCTCGTCCATCAGCAGAACACTGGGCTCAATGACGAAAGCACGGGCCAGGGCAACGCGCTGCTGCTGACCGCCGGACAGTTCATTGGGTTTCCGGTCTGCCAGGTGGGCAATCTGCACCAGTTCCAGCGCTTCTGCCACCCGTTTTTCCATTTCCTGTTTGGCAACCTTCCGGGCCTTCAGGCCGTATGCCACGTTTTCCTTCACCGTCAGGTGGGGGAAGATGGCGTAGTTCTGGAACACCATGCCGATGTCCCGCTTGTGGGCCGGCACATCGTTGATCCGCTTGTCGCCAAAGTAGAAATCGCCGCCCTCGATGGAGTTAAAACCGGCGATCATCCGCAGCAGGGTGGTTTTGCCACAGCCGGAAGGACCCAGCAGGGTAAAGAACTCTCCCTCCTTGATATTCAGGGAAACGCCGTTCAGGGCTGTAAAATCGCCGTAGCGTTTCACCGCATCTTTGATAATAACTTCATTGCTCATTTGTTCATCGTCCTCTCTTTCCTATCCGGTCAGGATTCAATCCTGGTTTTAGAATTGGCACTGGACAGGCGGTAAACAGCATTGCCGCCTGTCAACTGTCAATTATTCCGAACATCCGGAAAAGGGAGTCCCCGAAGGGACTCCCTTCTTAGGAAGTTTACATTAGCCGACGGTCAGGTCGTTCCACTTTTCAACAATGTTGGGCTTCTCTGTGGCAGCGTAGGCAAAGTCGTAGTCGCACAGATCCAGGTCGCTCAGATCGCACAGACCCTCGGGAGCCAGGTCGGAGCGGACAGGACGACGCTTCCAGTTGACATTCTGATCCTTCTGGCATTCCAGACCGGTGACGAAGTCAATGAACAGCTTGGCGTTCTCTTCGTTGGGACAGCCCTTGATCAGTGCAACACCATCGGGAACGGCGGAGTTCTGCTCGGGGTAGACAAAGCCGATGTCGGGGTTATCTGCGTACAGAACAGCAGACTTCTCCAGGGTGACACCCAGAACGTACTCACCGGAAGCAACCAGCTTGTGGCAGCCGGAGGAGCTGTCCTGCAGCTTGCCGTCCAGGTTGGCGATAAACTTCTCAACCATTGCCCAGCCTTCGTCGATGGTGGGCTGGCTGAACAGCATGGTGCACAGCTGGGTGTAAGCAGAGCCGGACTTGGCGGGGTTGGCGTAAGCGATCTTACCCTTCAGAGCCTCGTTGGTCAGGCCTTCCCAGGTGGTGGGAACGTCAGCTTCGTCGATCAGAGTTTTGTTGTAGATGAAAACCATGGGCAGGGGGGATTCGCCGATCCACATGTCGTCTGCATCCTTGTAGGCATCTGCAATGACATCATCATTGGCGCATTCATAGGGAGCAAAGATTTCGGGATAGCCGGCCAGGGTGTCAGCGCCGCCGCCCCACAGGACGTCGCCCTGAGGGTTGCCGCTTTCAGCAATGATACGCTGAATCAGCTCACCGGTGGGGGTGCAAATGGTCTCCACATTGATATTGGGGTAAGCTTCCCGGAACATGGCAACGCCGGCTTCCAGGGGGCTGGGGTCGTGGGGAGAATAGACGACCAGATTACCAGTGTAATCCTCAGGTGCCTTCTCAGCGGGTGCAGCGGGTGCTGCGGGAGCCTCGGTGGCAGCGGGTGCTGCGGGAGCTTCGGTGGCGGCAGGCTCGGAAGTGCCGCAGGCAACCAGACCCATGGTCATAACCAAAGCCAGCAGCAGAGCAATCAGCTTTTTCATTTGTTTTCCTCCTAATGATTAGGTATATATGCTAAATCCGGTTTCCCGGTCATAGCTGCAGGGCACAAAAAGGAACCCCTTTTGCACAGCAGAAACTCTGCTGTGACCGTATTATAGCATGATTGTACAGCCTCAATCAACAGAAAACACCCACAAATTTCATTCCATTTTTTGTGTGATTCAACGATTTACCCCCGAAATTCCTACTTATTTATTTGTTTTGTTAATATTCTGTCTATGATATATTATTATATCTTATAAATGATCTGTATTTGTTGATGAAATCTCCGGGACGCACCATAATAGAAATCAACATTTCCTGAATGAAGGAAACATTATGACCCGAAATTATCTCGGTCTCTTATTGCCCTCAGTCTTTTGGTCAATTGATGCAAATTTAAGCAGTATGCGTACTTCATTTCCATTGGCTGCAGCCTGTCGATTGCGGCAGCATCGTGACTGTCATAAGCGCCATGAGGCTCTTCCCTGCCAGTCTACCATTTAAACAAGCAGAATTGAAAAGCAGCCCGGAAATGAATTTCCGGGCTGTTCTTATTGATTGTCTTTGGGGATACACCGCAGGTCGGACCGCTCCCGGATGGAATACGCTTCAAAATACCGCTGCTCCATGGGAATCCATACTTCAAAAAAGCGTTTGTGCAAAAAAGTGGGACGCTGCAAAATCCGCTGTGTCCGGACCTCAGGAGAAACATCCAGGAAGATCTTCAGGTCATAGGGATCCCCGAAATAAGGATGGTGGCTGTAAGAACCTTCCACCACATTGATCCGTTTCGGCTCCACCCACACCGCCTCTTTCAAACTGCCGCTGCCACAATCATAGGGACGGTAGGAAAACGCTGCTCCGGTTTTCAGAGGCAGGAGCACTTCCTCCCGGAACCGTTCATAGTCCACATTCCCCCCTGGCTGGGCCAGCCGCGCCGGTGTCCGCTGTTCAGGCCGGAGAAAAAAATCGTCCAGATGAAACAGATTGCAGTCGATTTCCGCCGCCAGACGGCTCGCCAACGTGCTCTTTCCCGCGGTACAGCTGCCGTCAATGGCCAAAATGATCATCTCTTGGGGCATGGCCTCCACCTTATTTCTGATTTCTTCGACGATTTTTTCCATGACAGCCTCTTTCCTTCCGGACAAATTCCTGATAGAATCATAGCACAAGATTGGAAGGAGTGCAACGATGGATCTACATACCATTCTTCTGGCCCACGCGAAAAAGTACCCCCGGATGGAGCCCACGGATGCGGTCAAGCTGCTCTACCAGAATGAATTCGGCGGCGGTCATCTGATCCGGGATGAGAAAGCCTGTCTGGACTTTCTTCGGCAGGAATATGCTTCTGTACCCCAGGATTCCCAATCTTCTCTGTATGAGGACATCGGCAACGGAATGATCCGGATCCATCTGGCAGCGCTGGACCGTCATGGACTGTCCCTTGCAGCGCTGGGCAGCGCTTTTCTCCGCTCTGCGGCCATTCGGACCGGTTCCCTGGATTCCTTTCAGGAAAAACTGGCAGTGCTGACGGAGCTGACCGAAGCCGGGTCCATGCCCTTTTCCCGGGAAATGCTGGCCGCTTACCTGGCAGACTACCGGCAAGCCGGATTTCCCATGGTGTCCCACAGCGAAGCCTATCGCCGGGCCTACCATCCTGCCTACCGGGTGGTTCGTGCGGACACCCTTTTTGAGAATTGCAAGCAGATGCCCTAGGGCATCTGCTTTTTTATTATTTTTTCATATTGACTTTTTTCGATTTGAGTGATAGTATCAAATCAAGAAAATTAAATCTGAGGTGATGCCATGGAAACCATCTACGAACAGCGGGCAAAGATATTCAAGGCCTTCTGCGATGAGCGGCGGCAGCGGATTCTGGAACTGCTGCAGCAGGGCGAGCAATGCGCCTGCAAACTGATTGAGGGCACCGGGATGCCCCAGTCCACCCTGTCCTACCACATGAAAATATTATGCGAATCCGGGATCGTCAAAGGCCGGGAAGTGGGCAAATGGACCCATTACCACATCGATCCGGCAGGCAGCGCTGCCGCCATGGAGCTGCTGCGCCAAATTACAACCGTCACATCCACGGAACCGGCCTGCACCTGTTCCGACACAACGATCAAAAAGGAGAATTCACCCATGAACACCAAGCTATATGTGATCACCGGCTTTTTAGGCTCCGGTAAAACCACCCTGCTTTTGAACATTCTGAACAATCTGAAGGGCCACAAGGTGGGTATCATTCAAAACGAATTCGGCAAACTAAGCATTGACGGCGATATTCTGCGCTCTGATGATATCCAGATGATCGAAATCACACGGGGCTCTATTTTCTGCAGCTGTCTGAAGCTGAGCTTCGTGGCTGCCCTCAGCGAAATGGCCCAGCAGGATTTTGAATACCTGTTTGTGGAAAGCTCCGGCCTGGGTGATCCCTCCAACGTGGAGGAAATTCTGGCTGCCGCCGAAGTGGCCGCCGGCAAAAAATTTGATTTCCGCGGTGTGCTGTGCATGGTGGATGCCTACAACTTCCTCCAGCAGGTGGAGGATGAGGAAACCGTGAACCGGCAGCTCAAGCACTGCCACCTGGCCGCCATCACCAAAAGTGATCTGGTGGATCCTGCCACCCTGGAAGCCATCACGGAAAAAATCCGCACCATTAATCCCATCTGCCGTCTGGAAGAGAGCCGGATGGGTCAGCTTCCGCTGGATTTTCTCGCCGACGATCTGCTGCTGTATCAATGGGCAGAGGGCGAGGAATCCATCAATCTGAAGGAAAACAAGCCCAAAACCCTGTTCCTGAATTTCGAGGGAGAGGTCAGCAAAGAGGCGCTGATTGCCTTCTTCCAGACCATCATCCCCAGCATCTACCGCTCCAAGGGCTTCTTCCGTATCGCCGGAGAGGGCTGGATGCAGGTGGATGTGGTGGGCAGCAAAATTGACTTCAAGCCCTGCGATCCGGGTGACATTTCCCAGCTGGTGTTTATCTCCAAAATCGGCCCTGCTGTCATCAAAGAGATCATGACAGCCTGGGATGAACATGTGAAGCTGCCCATGAAGCTGAAGAATTAAGGAGCATGATATGGATATCAAAGTAATCGGTTCCGGCTGCGAGGACTGCGGCCGGCTGTATGACAATACCCTGGCCGCTCTGGCAGAACTGGGAATTCAGGCTGACGTTGCCAAAGTGGGGGATCTGATGGAAATTGTAAAGCTGGGCGTTCTGTCCGCTCCCAGTCTGATGGTGAACGGTAAGCTGGTGGTGTCCGGAAAAGTGGCCAGCCAGAAGGAAATCGTCAAAATTCTGAAAAAGCACATCTGAGGAACTGCCTATGACCATCTGGAACTTTCTGCAAACCCAGATTCTCGGCATGAAATGGCTGCATGATCTGGTCGGCTGTCTGCTCTCCAATCTTGGGCTGGATATTTCCACCCGGGTTGGGGGCAGCCTCCACTTTTTCTTTTACGATGTGATTAAAATCACCATTCTTCTCTGTGCCCTGATTTTTCTCATTTCCTACATTCAGAGCTATTTCCCACCGGAGCGAAGCAAAAAAATTCTGGGCCGCTTTCATGGTCTGGGGGCCAACACCGTGGCCGCCCTGCTGGGCACCGTCACCCCCTTCTGTTCCTGCTCCTCCATTCCCCTTTTCATGGGCTTTACAGGCGCCGGACTGCCCCTGGGTGTCACGTTCTCCTTCCTGATTTCCTCTCCCATGGTGGATCTGGGCAGCCTGGTGCTGCTGGCCAGCATCTTTGGTCTGAAAATCGCCGTCCTCTATGTGATTCTGGGACTGGTCATCGCTGTGGCCGGCGGAACCCTGATCCAGAAGATGAAGATGGAAGCCTATGTGGAACCCTTCATCCTTCAGGCCGGGGCCATCGATCTCGAATCCCCTTCCCTGTCCCAAGCGGACCGGCTGGTGTACGCCAAGGATCAGGTCACCCGCACTTTTCGCAAAGTATTTCCCTATATTCTGCTGGGTGTCGGCATCGGCGCCCTGATCCACAACTGGATTCCGGAGGAATTTGTGGTGGCCCTTCTGGGCAGCGGCAACCCCCTCGGGGTAGTCATCGCTACCATCGCCGGCGTGCCCATGTATGCCGACATTTTCGGCACCATCCCCATTGCAGAGGCTTTGCTGGCCAAAGGCGCCCAATTGGGCGTGGTCCTGAGCTTTATGATGGCGGTGACCACCCTTTCCCTGCCCTCCATGGTGATGCTGGGCAAGGCCATCCGTCCAAAGCTGCTGGCCCTTTTTGCCGCCATCTGCACCGCCGGCATCATCCTTGTGGGTTATTGCTTCAATTTTCTGTCTGCCTTTCTTCTGTAATCACGCCTGCAAAGGCTGTATATGTCCGCTCCGCCGGAAGGCGTGGCACTTGCCACCCGTCATCAGGCCATAAAAACCAGACAGATCATCCTGACTGCCTACTGGCGCGTTAAGAAAGCCCGAAAACAGGCAACATAGCCAAAAAGTCCTGACAGCTACGCTGTCAGGACTTTTTTATATATTGAATGTAGATCAGGCAGGAAAAAGCCTGCGAATCCCATCATTCATGAGCTTTGGAGCTGTTTTCGTTATTTGGCGGCAGGATATTCGCTGCACAGCAGGCGGCAGGGCGGATCCCGTTGTTTTCCAATCCGGTCACTCCACCTCTGCGGTCAGCACCGAAACACCGGTGTCCGTGAATCGGTCATTTCTTTCTTCCCCACGCAGCAGTGCGCAGGCTGTCTCAATGCCCTCATATCCCATCTCATACTGGTTCTGCATCATGGTTGCACACAGGGATCCATCCTGAATCATCTCCCAAATTGCCTCTGATACATCAAATCCAATCACCATCGTATGAGACTTTCGGACCCGCACCGCATTGCCGGCGCCGGTGGTGGCTCCTTCGCTGCAGCAGAAAATTCCCGCAACATTCTTCCACAGATACTGTTCCGTGATCAGATGGGCTTTGGCGGCGTCTCCTTCGCAATATTGGGTCTCCAGCAACGTATATGGGCTGTCCTCAAACGCCTCCCGGAAACCGGTTTCCCGCTGCTTCGTCCACTCATCCTCTTCTGTGTTGCTGACAATTCCAATGGTCCCCGCCTGGATTCCCTGGTCCTCCAGCGCGGCAATCATGGTTTCAGCGGCAACTCTGCCGGCTGCTTTGTTGTCAGTCAGCAGGAAGGCATCCGCTTCCACAGAAGCCGGGGTCTCCACACAAATCACCCGGATCCCGGCATCCATGGCTTTCTGCAGAGAAGCCGTCACCGCTTCCCCCTCGCCTGCCGATACCACGATGGCATGATAGTCTTCGTCAATGGCCTGCCGGATCCGTTCGGCCTGTTGGGTTTCACCTCCAAAGTCCACAGACAAATCTGCCACAAAGCAGCCCAGTTCCTTCGCTGCGTCCATGGCGCCCTCCGCCAGACGCTCCCAGTTATCGTCCAGGCTGTTTCCGGAGATCAGAGCGATCCGATAATCCCGATTCCCGACCACCGGTGTCTCCGACTCCAGAACCGTTACACCGAGAGAGGGCACCGGCTTTTGTTCCTGTCCTGCCAGGAGCGATGCCATGGTTTTCACACTTTCATAGCCTATCTCCCGGTGATTTACGGTCACCGTGGCCCGGATGAAGCCTTCTTCCAACAATGCGTCAATCTGCTCAGACTGGCCATCCCCCACGATCACTGTGTTAGACGCTGCCACCTTGGCTGCTTCCCCGGCTCCCGTCACCGCATCCTCGCCGCAGCCAAAAATGCCCACAGCGCCCCCGCGAATCTGATCCCAGGCAATGCTCCGGGCCATGGCGGAATTTCTTCTGCTGTACCGGGTTTCCAGCAGCTTATAGGGCGTTCCGGAAAAGGCCTCCCGGAATCCTGCCTCCCGCTGGAGGGATGCATCGTCTGCAGGATCCGTGCCAATGATGCCGATCATACCCTCGTCGATTCGCTTGGCCTCCAGGGCCTTCCGCATGGCATCGCCGGCAGCTTTTCCGGCTGCCTGATGGTCGGTGACAAATCGGTCAGCGGCTTCTACGGTATCCGTATGATCCACATAAATCAGTTTTACCCCGGCGTCCAGGGCCTCCTGCAACGCTTCGGACACCGCGTCATCGCCATTGCCCACCAGAATCATACCCTGGCATCCGTCTGAAACGGCCCGGTGAATCTGTTCCGCCCCTGGCTGGGATGTCATGGTGATCAGCTGCAGTTCTGCTTCCGATGCGGCATCCCCGGCGCCCGCTGACAGGTCTGTCCACTGGGGCAGGGCCGGGTCCAGAGCAATCAGCGCAATTTTACTGCCGCTGTCCAAGGATTCCGATGTTTCTCCACAACTGGCGAAGATACCAACAAGGACTGCAAGGCTCAACAGTATGGCCAATCTCTTTTTCATCTTTTTCTCCCTCCGAAACCGGGATGATCATCTTCTTTGTGCATGTGTTTGCTTTCTCATTATACTTTACCATTTTTCTTGCATATGTCAACAAATTCCCGAAAAAACACCCGCCGAAATTCGTTTTCCGGCGGGTGCTTACAGTTTTATTTCAGGCCAAGTTCTTCTTTGGTCATGATTTTGATCTTCAGAGTGCCCAGGGTGCTGAGGAATTTCGGCTCGTCCGTGATGCGCATCACCATGTAGGCCTTGCCATCCTGATGGGTAAACAGAGAGTACATATACTCCACATCCACATTGGCCTCCGCCAGGCCTTCCAGCACTTCATGCAGTCCGCCGGGACGGTCAGGTACTTCCACCGCCCATACCGGCGTCATAGACAGGATGTCACCATGCTGCAGCAGGATGGCGCTTGCCTTTTGGGAATCGTCCACAATCATGCGGGCCAGACCATAATCGGCAGTCTCGGCAATGGAAATGGCACGGATGTCAATATTGGCCTTTGCCAGCAGATCGGTGATCTCAGACAGCTGGCCGGTGCGGTTTTCCAGAAACACAGAAATCTGATGAATATGCATAAGTAGTACCTCCTTAGATCTTACGCTTGTCGATGACACGGACAGCCTTGCCTTCGCTGCGGGTGATGGACTTGGGGGCTACCAGTTTGACCTTGGCAGAAATGCCCAGCATGGACTTCAGAGCCTCCACCAGTTTCTTTTCGGCACTGGTGATCTTGGCCAGAGAGTCGGAGAACATCTCGGGGTTCATTTCCACCATGATCTCGAAGGTATCGGTGTTGTTGACACGGTCCACGATGATCTGGTAGTTGGCGGAGTAACCCTGCTGCATCAGCACGGTCTCGATCTGGGACGGGAACACATTAACGCCGCGGATGATCAGCATGTCATCGCTGCGGCCCATGGGCTTGGACATCTTCACATGGGTACGGCCACAGGGGCACTTCTCCCGGGTCAGCACGCAGATATCCCGGGTGCGGTAGCGGAGCAGGGGGAATGCTTCCTTGGTGATGGCAGTGAACACCAATTCACCCTTGCTGCCTTCCGGCAGGACTTCCCCGGTATCGGGGTCGATGATCTCCGCAATGAAGTGATCCTCGTTGATATGCATACCGGTCTGGGCTTCGCACTCAAAGGCCACACCCGGACCGGAGGTCTCCGTCAGGCCGTAAATATCGTAAGCCTTGATGCCCAGCTTGTTTTCAATGTCATGGCGCATATCCTCGCTCCAGGCTTCGGCGCCGAAGATACCAGCCTTCAGCTTAATCTGATCCCGGAGACCCCTTTCATGGATGGATTCGGCCAGATAAGCGGCATAAGAAGGCGTGCAGCACAGAATGGTGGAACCCAGGTCCGTCATAAACTGGATCTGCCGGTCAGTGTTGCCGGAGGACATGGGCAACGTCAGGCAGCCAACCCGATGAGAGCCGCCATTGAGGCCGGGACCGCCGGTGAACAGGCCGTAGCCGTAGCTCACATGGCACACATCCTCTTTGGTGCCGCCGGCAGCCACGATGGCACGAGCGCAGCAATCCTCCCACAGGTCGATGTCGTGCTGGGTGTAGAATGCCACCACACGCTTGCCGGTGGTGCCGGAAGTGGACTGGATGCGGACACATTCAGAAAGAGGCTTGCCCATCAGGCCATAAGGGTAGGCATCCCGCAGGTCGTCCTTTTTCAGGAAGGGCAGCTTGTGCAGATCGTCAATGCTCTGGATATCGTCCGGGGTGACTCCCTTTTCTTCCATCTTATGACGGTAGTAGGGCACATTGTCCCACACATGACGGACCTGCTTCAGCAGTCGTTCATTCTGCAGCTTCCGAAGGTCCTCATAGGGCATGGTTTCAATCTCGGGCTGGTAGTAGTTTGCCATCGTTTATTCTCTCCTTCTCTATTTAATGTCAGGCGTTGCGGCCCAGCATAAATGCGGTCTTATTCATTTCCAGGAATTTGGGAGCGACGCTCTGCTCCAGGGCCGTCATCCACTCCTCAATGGTAAAATCAAAGTTCCGGGACAGATGACCCATCAGAACAATGTTCACCGCCTTGGAGGAGCCTGCCTGTTCCGCCAGGGTCAGGGCGTCCAACGCATCCACCTGAAGGCCGGCGGCCTTCATTTTGTCCACCAGGTTTTCAGGATAAGATGCCGCGCCGATAATCACGGGCATGGGATTGATTTTCTGGGTGTTGACAATGATTTTTCCGCCGGGCTTTAAGTACTCTGTCCACCGGGCTGCTTCCAGCAGCTCAAAGGATACAATGCAATCGGCCTGACCCTTGTCAATCACAGGAGAATAGACCTTATCTCCGTAACGGACATAGGTCACCACACTGCCGCCCCGCTGGCTCATGCCGTGGACTTCGGACACCTTGATGTCATAGCCCCGGGTCAGCAGAAGCCGTCCCAATAGCTTGGAGGCCAACAGGCTGCCCTGTCCGCCCACACCAACGATCATAATGCTCTTTGTTTCCATGGTTAAACCTCCTTCAGGGCGCCGAACTTGCACAGCTGCTCGCAGACACCACAGCCCACGCACTGGGTGCTGTCCACCTTGGCCTTGCCGCCCACAATGCTGACGGCGGGACAGCCAATCTTCATGCAGGCCTTGCAGCCCACACACTGATTCTGGTCCACAGTCAGAGGTGCCTTGTGCTTGACGTATTTCAGCAGTGCACAGGGACGGCGGGAGATGATAACAGAGGGCTCCTGAGCTGCCAGTTCTTCCTTGATGGCTTCGTCGCACTGCTTCAGGTTGTAGGGATCCACAACACGAACGCGCTTGATGCCGACAGCCCGGCACAGGGTTTCCAGATCGATCTTGGCGCAGGGATCGCCTTTCAGATTAAAGCCGGTGGTGGGGTTCTGCTGGTGGCCGGTCATGCCGGTGATGGAATTATCCACGATAATCACGGTGGCGTTGGACTCGTTATAGGCCATGTTCACAAGGCCGGTAATGCCGGAGTGCATAAAGGTGGAGTCACCGATGACTGCCACAGTTTTCCCGTCGGCAGCGCCATTCTGACTCTTGGAGAATCCATGGATGCCGGAAACGGAAGCGCCCATGCAGATGACACTGTCCACCGTGGCGAGAGGTGCCACTGCGCCAAGCGTATAGCAGCCAATGTCGCCCAGAACCGTCAGATTGTTCTTTTTTAAAGTATAGAACAGACCGCGGTGGGGGCAGCCGGCACACATGACGGGAGGCCGGGGCGGGATGGCTTCTTCCAGCTTGGTGCCGTTTTCATAGCCCACTTCCAGGGCAGCTGCCACCTTGTTGGGACTCAGTTCATCAATGCAGGAGAACTTTTCCTTGCCAATACAATCCACGCCAATATTTTTGCAGTGAGATTCGATGAAGCCGTCCAGCTCCTCCACGACCACCAGCGTCTCCACGGAGGCGGCAAAGGTCTTGATCTTTTCAACTGGCATGGGCCAGATCATACCCAGCTTCATCACAGGGTACTGATCCCCCAGCACTTCCTTCACATACTGATAGGAAGTGGAGCTGGTGATGATGCCCAGGGTGTTTTCCCGGCCGGGTTCCACCACATTCAGCTGCGTGGTTTCCGCAAATTCCACCAGGGCGGCTGTCCGGGCCTCCACAACGGGATGGCGGCGCTTGGCGTTGCCGGGCATCATGACATACTTGGGAATGTCCTTCTTATATTCCCCGATTTTCTCCACCCGATCGCCGGTCTCCACCACGCTCTGGGAGTGGGAAACGCGGGTACACATTTTCAGCAGCACCGGGGTGTCAAATTTCTCGGAAAGCTCGTAGGCCACCTTGGCAAAGTGAAGGGCCTCGGCAGAATCCGCAGGCTCCAGCATGGGGATCTTGGCGCTGAGGGCGTAATGCCGGGAGTCCTGCTCATTCTGGGACGAATGCATACCGGCGTCATCTGCCACGCCGATGACCATACCGGCGTTGACACCGGTATAAGAAATGGTGAACAGCGGGTCAGCAGCCACATTCAATCCCACATGCTTCATGCCGCAGAAAGAGCGGCGGCCTGCCAGAGAAGCGCCAAAGGCGGATTCCATGGCCACCTTTTCATTGGGCGCCCACTCAGCGTAGACTTCGGGGTACTTGGCAATGGCTTCGGTAATTTCGGTACTGGGGGTACCGGGGTAGCTGGACACGAATTTGCATCCGGCTTCGTACAATCCTCGGGCAACGGCTTCGTTGCCCAGCATCAGTTGTTTCATCAGTTTTCCTCCTTCTGGATGGGTTCGCCAATGGCATCGGTAACCGATACCACCACTTTTTTATCATAGCAGGAGAACACATTTTCGATGTACTCCTGTTTCGGGGGCTTGGTAACAAGGCTGACAATGGGCACAATCACCAATCCTGCCAGCATACAGAAAACACCGGCGTTAATGGGAGACTGGAGCAGGGTGGGAAATACCTGTCTTGCCACGATATTGGCCAGCATCACCACGGTAGAAAACAGGAAGCAAACCCACACCGAAGCGGGGGTAGCTTTCTTCCAGTACAGGCCATACAGGAAGGGGGCCAGGAACGCGCCGGCCAGAGCGCCCCAGCTGACGCCCATCAGCTGGGCAATAAACGTCACATTGGAATTATACTGCACAATGGCAATGCCGGCGGAAACTGCAATGAACACCGCAATCAGAATCCGCATAATGAGCAGCTGCTTCTTTTCTTCCAGGTCCTTGACAATGGTGCCCTTGATGAAGTCCAGGGTCAGGGTAGAGCTGGAAGCCAGCACCAGGGAGGACAGGGTGGACATGGAAGCGGACAGCACCAGCACCACCACAACGGCAATGAGGAAGGGAGACAGGTCCGACAGCATGGTGGGGATGATGGAATCATAGCCATTGGCAGCGATGTCCACCCGGTCGGAGAACAGTCGGCCAAAGCCACCCAGGAAGTAGCAGCCGCCTGCCACCATCATGGCAAAGACGGTGGAAATGATCATGCCCTTGTTGATGGCCTTCTCGTTCTTGATGGCATAGAATTTCTGAACCATCTGGGGCAGACCCCAGGTGCCAAGGCTGGTCAGCAGCACCACACCCAGCAGATTGATGGGGTCCGGGCCCAAGAAGGAATTGAACACACCGGGGGTATCGGAAACCGCAGGGTCTGAAATCTCCGCCAGGCCCTTCATAGCTTCCATCAGGCCGCCCTGTCCCTTCAGCACCGCACCGATGACTGCCGTAATGCCCACCAGCATGATCATGCCCTGGATAAAGTCATTGATGGCGGTGGCCATATAGCCGCCGGCGATGACGTAAACGCCGGTGAGGATGCTCATGACAATGACACAGACCGCATAGTCAATTTCAAAGGCCATCCCGAACAGACGGCTGAGACCATTGTAAAGAGAAGCTGTATAGGGAATCAGGAAAATGAAAATGATGACTGAAGAAGCCAGCTTCAAAGGCTTGCTCTGGAACCGGGTTTCAAAAAACTGGGGCATGGTGGCGCTGTTTAAGTGCTGGGTCATGACACGGGTCCGGCGTCCCAGCACGGCCCAGGCCATCAGCGAGCCAATAAGAGCGTTGCCGATGCCGGCCCAGGTGGCGGCGATGCCGTACTTCCAGCCGAACTGGCCCGCATAGCCCACGAACACCACCGCGGAGAAGTAGGAGGTACCATAGGCAAAGGCGGTCAGCCAGGGACCGACACTGCGTCCGCCCAGCACAAAGCCGTCCACGTCAGTCGAGTGCTTCCGACAGTAAAAGCCTATGCCAACCATGATTCCGAAAAACAAGCATAACATTCCAACTTTAATTGCCATATCCATACAGGGTTCCTCTTTTCTCTCTAAAGCTTAAATAGGTTAACCGGTAATCTGGGCTTCCACCAGACGGCCGCCGCAGTACTTCTGCCGCAGGGCCGGTTTTTCGATCTTGCCGGTGGCGTTCCGGGGAACCTTCTCAAAGAAGATCTTCCGGGGCCGCTTATAACGGGGCATGCTCTTGCAGAATTCGTTGATCTCCTCTTCGGTGCAGACTTCCCCTTCCTTGATCTCGATGATGGCCACGGCAATTTCACCAAGGCGGGTATCCGGCAAGCCAATCACGGCCACATCCTTGATCTTATGGTAAGCACGAAGGAAATCTTCAATCTGAACGGGATACAGGTTTTCGCCGCCGGAGATGACCACGTCCTTCTTCCGGTCCACCAGGTAGATGAACCCGTCTTCATCCTCCCGGGCCATATCTCCGGTGAAGAGCCAGCCGTCTTTCAACACTTCAGCAGATGCTTCCGGATTTTTATAGTAGCACTGCATAACGCCATCGCCCTTGACAATCAGCTCGCCTACATCGCCCTGGGTAACATCCTGGCCCTGATCGTCCACGATCCGGGCCTGCCAGCCATAACCGGGCTTACCAATGGCGCCAACTTTGTGGACATTTTCCACACCCAGGTGGACACAGCCGGGGCCGATGGATTCGGACAGGCCGTAGTTGGTATCGTACTGATGATGGGGGAAGATCTTCATCCAGCGGTGAATCAGACTGGGGGGCACCGGCTGGGCACCAATGTGCATCAGCCGCCACTGGTCCAGACGGAATTTGCTCAAATCCACCCGGCCATCCTCAATGGCATCCAGCAGATCCTGGGCCCAGGGCACCAGCAGCCAGACAATGGTACACTGTTCTTCCGTGACTGCCCGGAGAATCCATTCCGGCTTTACGCCACGCAGCAGCACCGCCTTGGAACCGGAAAGCAGTGAGCCGAACCAGTGCATTTTCGCGCCGGTGTGGTACAGCGGCGGGATGCAGAGGAACACATCCTTTCGGGACTGAGAATGGTGATTCTGCTCTGTCAGGCAGGCGTGGACCAAGGCCCGGTGGTTGTGGAGAATGGCCTTGGGGAAACCCGTGGTACCGGAGGAGAAATAGATGGCTGCGTCGTCAGTTTCTTCCAGGGCAATGGGGGGCGCGCTGGAGGAGCAGAAGCCGGTGAGCCGCAGGCAGTCCTCGGTATAGGCAGGACCATTTTTGCCCACGAAGAACAGGGTTTTCACACCGGGGATCTCCTTTTCAATGGCATCCATCCGGCTGATAAATTCAGGACCGAACACCAGCACTTCCACATCTGCCAGTTCCAGGCAATACTTAATTTCATCGCTGGAATAACGGAAATTCATGGGCACTGCCAGGCAGCCAGCCTTCAGAACTCCAAAATAGATGGGCAGCCATTCCAGGCAGTTCATCAGGAGGATGGCCACCTTGGTCCCTTTTTTCAGGCCGCGGCTGAGAAGCAGGTTGGCAAACCGATTGGCCCGGCGGTCAAAATCCTTCCAGCTCAGTTCCCGGCGGTAGGGCGCATCCTGGCTGGCGCTTTCAATCAGATTGAAGTCCCACCAGGTAACGGCCCTGTCCCGCTCCTCGGAAGGGTTGATCTCCACCAGGGCTGTCTCCTGGCCGTAGAGCCGGGCGTTACGCTCCAAAAAGTCCGTAATAATCATATTTCTCTCCTTTGATGTATTCTGGGAAAACAAAAAGTCCTCTGCTGATTACAGCAGAGGACAGAAATTCCGTGGTACCACCTCAGTTCGCCCCCAATGGGGGCCTCATGGGACCCTGACAGGTCCGCAGGCTGTATCGGGCCCTACCCGTCTTTGCCTACTCCGTTTCAGCAAAGCCGCTCCGAAAGGTATTCCACATCCTGGTCCTCACTGCCTTGCACCGTCCGGCAGCTCTCTGGCAGGATCTATGGGTGTGTACTGGTTTTCATCATTGCGTTCTCGGTATGTATTGCCTAGTTTAGCACTTTCATCTTTTTAAGTCAATATGAATCCATGAAAAAATATACATTTTTTTGGCAGCTTCCCCAAGGGAGAACCCCATTTTGTCAGCAGCAAAGAAACAGCTGTCCCTGCCAGAAAAATTTTTCAGGAATCTTGCAGTTTTTCGACTGTGTGCTATAATACGAAAATACAAAGGAGATGGATATTATGCTGATTGATTTTCATACCCATGCATTCCCGGAAAAGATTGCCGTCCGGGCTGTGGAAGGGCTGTCTCACGGTGCCGGTGGCCTGATGCCTCAGACCGATGGCACTGTCGCTTCTCTGCTGGCGGAGATGGACCGGGACGGTGTGGACATTTCCGTGGTTCAGTCCATTGCCACCAATCCCAGGCAGCAGACAAATGTGAATAACTTCGCCATCGAAATCAATAAGAACCCCAGAATCGTTGCCTTCGGGTCCATCCATCCCGATGCCCCGGATGCACTGGAAGAATTGGAGCGGATTGCGGCAGCTGGCTTGAAGGGTGTGAAATTTCATCCGGAGTACCAGCAGTTTTATGCCGATGAGGAACGGATGAAACCCATTTACCGGAAGATATCGGAGTTGGGACTCATTACCTTGTACCACGCCGGGCAGGACATCGGCTTCGCGCCTCCCTACCATTGCCTGCCGGATCATCTTCTGGGCGCGCTGAAATGGCTGGATACCCCCGTGGTGGCTGCCCATTGGGGCGGATTCGGCTGTGCTTTGGAGGTCGTCCAGAAACTCTGCGGAGAAAATCTCTGGTTCGATCTGTCCATGGGCTATGGCCTGATCCCCACGCCGCTGGCCCAGGCCATCATTGACAGGCACGGGCCCGACAAGCTGCTGTTTGGCTCCGATATGCCCTGGCACCGGCCGGAATGGGAGCTTCGGCTGATAAACGCTCTGGATATTTCTGAGGAAGACAGGGAAAAGATTTTGTTCCGAAATGCCCAAGGGCTGCTGAACATATAACAAAAGGCCCCCGATTTGGGGGCCTGAACTCTGCCATTTGAAATATTCTCATTGAATACCAGTATTCGTCTCATCTTTGGGGGTAGAACAGATTCTTGGGCAAGCCCAACAGGTAATCTGCGGAAACATGAAAATAGGCGCAAATCGCCTTTAGGTCCTCCACACTGGGTTCATATCGATCCAATTCCAGATAGGAAATTTTTCGCTGGGTCATATTCAGTTCATTGCCCAGTTCGGTCTGGTTCATTTCCTTTTCTTCCCGGAGCAGCCTGATCTTCTCCCCCAGCGTCATTTTCATTATTATCACCGATCATAATTTATCATAGGCGCAAACTTTCTCTTTACTTTTAGACAGTAAACGTCTATAATATATCCGGAAGGGGTGACAATATGAACTGCGAATCAGAAACTATCCTCGAATCCATGGTATCAGCCGATGACGTTTATCAGGAGTTGCTTCACGCCTGTCTGACTCTGGAACCGGAATTCCTCCGCATCCGCGCTTCCTTATCCTGTCAGGAACAGGACATCCTGGAACGATATCTTGCATTGTGTGAAGAATTGGATTACCGCAGATTAATGCTGGCATTGGCAATATAAAATGTCCCGGCCGGTGGCCGGGACATTTTGTGTTGTTTATTCGCCCAGGATCTGGGTCATCATCTGATCCACCAGAATCAGGCAGCGGGGCACATGGAAGGGGCCCTTGAAGGTACTGCCCTTGCAGGCAGGCTGGGTGGGCTTGCCATCCCGGCGCAGATAGCCGTACCACTCGCCGTACTCGTCGGCAAAATGGGCCTTGCAGTAATCCAGAATCTGATAGAAAATATCCAGATACTTCTCATCCTTGGTATCACGGTAGATCATCATGGAAGCAATCAGGGCCTCATTGTGGGGCCACCACAGCTTCATGTCGTGCTCGTAGGCTTCGGGAGGATTGCCCAGGCAGTCCATGAAGTACAGAATTCCGCCGTATTCCTGGTCCCAGCCCTTGGAGAATGCCATATCGAACACATTGATGGCCTTGGCATGGAGCTCGGCATCACCGATCTCATTGGCACGGTCCATCAGGAACCAGGAGCACTCAATATCGTGGCCGGGGTTCACCATACGGCCTTCGGTGACATCCAGACGTGCTTCACCGTTGGGGCCGACAGACTCCAGGGTGACACCCAGTTCGGGCTTTACATGGTAGTTGAAAATGTCAGCCACACATTCATTGGCCCGCTGGTCATAAACAGCAGCCATTTCGGGGTCCACACGCTTCATGACGCCGGTGACGTTCAGGATGATCATGGGGATACCCAAGCCCCGGCCAGTACGGGTTTCCGCAATGGTCTTGGGGCCCATTCCGGTGGGATCAGGCATGCCATGATTCAGGTTCCAGTACATATCATAGGCGCGGCGGGCCCGCTCCAGGTGCTCCCGTTCGCCGGTGACACCATAATATTCTGCGTTGGCGATGCAGTAGAAGGCTTCGGAATAGCAGTAGCGGCGCTGACGCAGGGGCTTGCCGTCGCCGGTGACAGTGAAGTACAGACGGCCGCCTGCCTCATGGTTGATGCAGTGGTTTTCCAGGAAATCGATGCAGCTCTTGGAGGCCTCCAGCCACTCCTTGCGGACACCATAGATGTTGCACAGGTAGGCAAAGGTCCAGCCGCAGCGGCCCTGCATCCACACGCTCTTGTCGGTGGAATACAGCTTGCCGGAACGATCCAGGCAGGTGTAAACGCCGCCATGCTCATGGTCCATGCCGTTGGTCAGCCAGAAATCAGCCACACCGGCCAGCTGGTTGCGAATCCATTGGCGCTCCGCCCAAAACTTTTTACGATCCATAAATAGTTACCTCCATAAAAAATACGGACTTGACGCCGGGAAAGGATTTGCCCCTCTCCCGGCGTTTTGTTAACGGGTTTTTATCCTCCGGACAAGATCCAAATCTGCCTGATCGGCTTCGTCAATCGCCACCAGCTGGGCCACCAATTGTTTCTCTTCTTCCTCAGTAAAGTTGGAGAAGGGACGGCGGGACCATCCGGCATTGACACCGGCAGCGCGGAGCCAGACCTTCATGCAGGCCATCATGCTGCCGCTGCGGATACCCGCGAAGATCACATGAACAGCCTTAGCCTGAAGCGCCACCGCGGCAGGTAGATCGGATACCTTCACAGCAGTCCAGATTCTGTTGTACAGGTCCGGAATTACATTATAAAACGAACCGATGATGCCGTCAACTCCCAAAGAAATATTGGAGCTGCCCAATTCATCACAGCCGCCGTAAACCAGGAAGCCGGGTTTGCAGCCTTCCCTGATCTGCTGAACTTCAAACAGGGCCGTACCCGTATACTTCACGCCCTTGACATTTTCGATTTCAGACAGGCGGATGATCTGATCCACCGTCATCATGCCGGCCAGGGGGATGTTGTAAACGATCATGGGAAGGGAGGTGGCTTCCGCCACATCCTTATAGTAATTAAAAATCTGATCCGGGTTGTACTTGAAGTAGAAGGGAGGTACGCTGGACACACCGGCGGCACCCATCTGCTCGGCGTGCTTTGCCAGTTCGATGGAGGCCCGGGTGGACATAGCTCCCACATGGACCACCACCGGGACCTTGTCTCCCACCTCTTCCATGACAATCTCTACCTGACGCATCCGCTCTTCAGAGGTCATCAGGAAGGTTTCGCCGGTGGAGCCGGTGACATACAGGCCGCCGATGTCATAAGACAGCAGGTGCCGGATCAGGTCCCGGGTGCCCTGCTCGTCGAAGTTTTCGTCCTTGTCGAACACTGACAGAACCGCCGGGATCACACCTTTGAAATCCAAAATCGTTTTGCTCATTCCTTGACTACCTTTTGGATGCCCTTTGCTTCCAGCTCTTCCTTTACCTTATGGCAGGACACGAAGTGGCTGACACCATTGATGATATACTCTTCCAGCATAGGCCGTTCCGTCTTGCACTTCTCGCAGCAATCGGGGCAGCGGGGGTGGAAGGTGCAGCCGGAAGGCGGATTTGCAGGAGAAGGCACATCGCCCTGGAGGGGGATCCGCTTCTTCTTCTGACCCACGTCGGCCACGGGAATGGCGGACAGCAGTGCCTTGGTATAAGGATGCAGGGTGTTGGCAAACAGCTCTTCGGAAGTGGTCAGCTCCACCACACGGCCCAGGTACATGACGGCGATCCGGTCGGCCAGATATTCCACCACGGACAGGTCATGGGTAATGAAAATATAGGTCAGCTTGTATTCTTCCTTCAGCTGGTTCAGAAGCTTCAGCACCTGGGCCTGAATGGAAACGTCCAGGGCGGAAACCGCTTCGTCACAGATGATCAGCTCGGGATTGACGGACAGGGCGCGGGCAATGCCGATGCGCTGGCGCTGGCCGCCGGAGAACTCGTTGGGATAACGGGTCATATAGTCCCGGGGCAGGTTGACGGATTCCAGCAGATCACCGATTTTCTTAATCCGGTCGTCCTTCTTTTTCATGCCGAACTTGATCAGAGGATCTTCCAGGGAGCCGAAGATGGTGAAAGCAGGATTCAGGGAAGAATAGGGGTCCTGGAACACGATCTGAATCTTCTGACGGGCATTGTCCAGCTCCTTCCGGGAAAGCTCACGTAGGTTCTTGAAGCCATCCTCAAACTTATATTCCATGCTGCCGTCGGTGACGGGCACCAGCTGCAAAATGGACTTGCCCAGGGTGGTCTTGCCGCAGCCGGACTCGCCAACCAGGCCTAGGGTTTCGCCCTTGTAGACATCCAGGCTGATGTCATCCACAGCCTTGACATAGCCCACGGTGCGCTTCATGATGCCCTTCTTGATGGGGAAATAGGTTTTGGCGTTTCGTACTTTCAGCAGTACTTCTTTTTCCTTATTTTCCACTTGCCATTACCTCCTTATAGTTGAAGCAGCGAGTATAATGACCTTCCGTGACCCACTCTTCAGGAGGCATTTCGTTCTGGCAGCGCTCGCAGGCAAAGTCACAGCGGGGGCAGAACTGGCAGCCCTTGGGACGGTTAAAGGGGTCGGGGGTGGAACCGCGGATGGGCTCCAGCTGCTGATTCTTGCCCTTGCCCAACACGGGAATGGACCGGAGCAGCGCCTTGGTATAGGGATGGGAAGGATTGGTGAAGATCTGCTCCACAGGGCCGTATTCCACGATGTTGCCCATGTACATCACGGCAACTTCGTCGGCCATTTCCGCCACGACGCCCATGTTGTGGGTGATCATCATGATGGCGGTGTTGTGCTCCTTCTTCAGGTTGTTCATCAGATCAAAGATCTGAGCGGAGATGGTCACGTCCAGAGCTGTGGTGGGTTCGTCTGCCAACAGAATCTTGGGCTCACAGGACATACCCATGGCGATCATGGAGCGCTGGCGCATACCGCCGGAGAACTGGTGGGGATATTCGCCGTAGCGAATATCAGGGGCAGGAATACCCATATCGGCCAGGTCCTCGATGGCAGCTTCCTTGTACTGGGCTTTGGACATATTCTTCTTGTGCTCGCGCAGCATCTCTTCGATCTGCTTGCCCACGGTGTAAACCGGGTTCAGCGCCGTCATGGGGTCCTGGAAGATGATGGCGATGTCCTCACCCCGGAGCTTTCGCATCTGCTTGCCGTTCTTGGGCAGCTGATCCAGGCGGATTTCGGAGCCATCTTCCTTGTAGTATGTAATGGAGCCTTCCTCGATGCGGCTCAATTCGGGCAGCAGCCGAAGAATGGAGTTGGCGGTAACGGATTTGCCGCAGCCGGATTCACCGACCACGCACAGGGTTCTGCCGCGCTTGATGTCAAAGCTGACACCCCGGATGACCTTGTTGCATCTCTGGTTGGTATAAAAATAGACATGCAGGTCCTTGACGCTGAGAACCACATCATTTTTCTTTTCACTCATAACTCTCACCTCTTAACCGATCTGGGTGGGGTCGGATGCATCCCGGAGGCCGTCACCGATGAAGTTGATGGACAGCACGAACAGGATCAGCATGATGGAGCAGGGCAGCCACATCCACCAATACTGCAGCCAGTCAAAGCGAATGGTACCGCCGTTGGTGATGACGTTGATGATGTTGCCCCAGGTGGCAATTTCCTGAGGAACGCCGTAACCCAGCACGGACAGGGATGCTTCCTGCAGAATGAACATGGCGGTGGACAGGGTAATGTTAACCACCACAGGGCCCAGGGCGTTGGGCAGCAGGTGCTTGAAGGCGATCTTCACATCGGAAATGCCGAACGCCCGGAGCGCCTGAACAAATTCCTGCTCCTTCAGGCTCAGCACCTTGGAACGGGCCATACGGTACATACTGGGCCAGCCGGTGAGGATAAAGATGTAGATCAGATTTTCCATACTCTGACCAACCAGCGCCACGATGATGATAATCAGCACCATCTGAGGCACCGACTGGAAAATATCGGAAATCTTAATGAGCAGGTTGTCCATCCAGCCGCCCTTGTAGCCCACATACATGCCCAGGAACACACCGATGAGTGCCGCACCCAGGGCGGAGCCCAGACCCACGATAATGGAGATCCGGCCGCCATAGAGCATCCGGGCCCAGATATCACGGCCCATCTGGTCGGTACCCATGATGTGCTCGACAGAGGGAGGAGAGATTTTGGCACGCAGATCAAAGGCGGTGGGAGAAAACTTGGTGAACAGAGGCGCACCGAAGCACAAAAGACAGATGACGGCGAACAAAATTACGCCGAACACAGCCAGCTTGTTGGAGGTCAGTTTGCGCAGGGTACGGTTTGTGAGCTTAGTACCCAGCTTACCGCTTTCTTCAGCCGCACGGATCTTATCCAACTTCCGATCCAGCGCTGTTTTCTTTATTTTATTACTCATGACAGTTTCACCCTCGGATCGAGCACTGCCGTTAAAATATCCACCAGCAGGGAGGACAGCAGCACCATAAGCACCATAAACAAACCAACGGACATAATGATGGGTGTATTCTGGGTCTTAATGGCATCGGTAAACCATCTGCCAACGCCGGGCCACTGGAAAATATTCTCAATGACAATGGCGCCGCTGATCAGGGTAGGCAGACGGAAGCCGATCAGGACCATAACGGGGGTACAGGCCACGCGGAAGCCGTGGAACATATTGACCTTCCACTCAGCCAGGCCCTTGGAACGGGCAGTCTTGACATAGTCGCAATTCATGGAGTCCAGCATACTGGACCGGGAATAACGCATAACGCCGGCGGTCTGGGAAATACCCAGAACGAAGGCAGGAAGGAACAGGTGGTGCAGCTCACTGAGGAGACTGCCGTCACCTCTCTGGCCAACAGGGAACCAATTCAGGTTCAGACAGAACAGAATGATGCAGAAAATACCGAACAGGAACTGAGGGATGGCAACACCGATCATACCGGCCACGGTCAGCACGTTATCGGCAATCTTACCCTTCTGCAGGGCAGAAATCACGCCCAGGAGAATACCCAGGAACGTGGAGATAATCAGAGCAGCCAGAGAAAGCTCCACGGTGGCAGGCAGCTTCTGCATCATCAGTTCTGCCACGGGCATGTTGTTTTGCAGCGAGTAACCCAGGTCACCGCAGCAGACACCCTTCAGCCAGCTCAGATAACGAACGATCATAGGGCCGTCCAGACCCTTGGCTGCCTTGAAAGCAGCGATTTCCTCTGCTGACATCTCTGCCAGCTGATCCATGGGGATCAGGAAGTCAATGACATCACCAGGCATCATCTCGATGCCAGCATAGATCAGGAATGTGATGATCAGCAGCATCGGGATCATACCCAACAGTTTTCGAAGCGTAAAGTTTACCATGGGATACCCCTTTCTTTATCCGATGGATGCCACCAGTCAGTCTGTAAACCGCCTGATAGCATACAGGGGCCAGCTTACGCCAGCCCCTTGATGGTTGCAGGAAATTACTTGGTTCTTTCGAACATGTTCAGGAAGATGTAGCGGGGGAAGGTAACATTGACAGTGCTGACCGTGTAGCCGTCCATCTCCATGATCTGCTGAACCTGGGAAGAATCCTTGCAGAAGGCGTAGTCGATCTTATCAGCCATTGCGTTGGTAATCAGGTTCTCGTCACCGGCATCGGAGGAGGGATACATGTAGATCTTCTCGATGTTGCCGGTGCCGGAGAGGAAGTAATCCTCATTTCTGGTCAGAATGGTGTACTCGCCCAGCTTGACGGTATCGACCTTGAAGGGGCCGGTGCCAATGGGCTTCTGCCAGAAGGTGTCAGCAGCGAAGTTCTCGGGAGCCACGTTCTCCAGGCAGTGCTTGGGCAGGACAGCCCACTGAGAGAACACGGTCAGCGCATTGGGCTGAGGATTGTTGAACTCGAAGACAACGGTGTTGCCATCGACGGTAATGGACTTGGCGTCGTTGATAACGTCGGTCAGAACGGTGTTGGCACCGGGGACAGTGGGATAGTACTCGAAGGTCCACTTCACATCCTCAGCGGTGAAGTCGGTGCCATCGTGCCACTTCACGCCCTCGCGGATGGTGAAGGTGATGGTCTTGCCATCCTCGGAGACCTCGAAGCTCTCGGCCAGCAGGCCGTCGGTGGGAGTCAGGCTCTCGTCTGCATTCAGCAGGCGGTCAAAGACGATTTCCTGATGCCAGAACAGACCGGGATTGGTAGCGGTGTGCTCCAGAGCGTTGATGGCGCCGGTGTTGGTGTACATGGTCTTGTCAGCGCGGTCGATGGTCCAGTCCAGAATGTTCTTGTTGTAGCAGAACTGGTCGTTACCGGCAGCGTTGCCATTCATGTCAAGATGCTTGGAGTTGACGACCCAGGAGGGGATGTAGAACAGGGGGATGACTTCCACGTTCTCATTCTCGTAGATCTGGATGGCATCGTAGGCGGCCTTCTGATCCTCGGTGGTAACGGCAACCTTTGCAGTCTCGATCAGAGCGTCCAGCTGGTCGTCCCACAGAACTGTGGAGTTGTTGGCGGCGGTGGAGTGATGGCGGTTGTAGAACTCGCCCAGGGTCAGAGCGTTGGTGCCGGCGAAGGCGATATCCCAGTCAACAGCAGAGGTCTTGCCGTCGGCAGAGGGAGTCCACAGCAGGGCGGTCAGGTTGTCGGTCAGCAGCTGGAACTCCATCTTGACGCCCACTTCTGCCCAGTAGCCCTGAATGGCAGTAATGGTGTCCAGCAGATTGGCGGTGTAGTAGACTGCCTCAATGGTGTAGGAGCCATCCCAGCCGGCCTCAGCCAGCAGCTGCTTGGCCAGGTCGGGGTTGTAGCTGTACTCGGTCAGGCCGTCAGCCTGGCGGGCGCCTTCGGGAACCAGGGACTTCTTGGCAGCCACGACGGTGTTGTTCCACAGGCCTTCCACGATGGCATCCATGTCAATGGCATACCACAGAGCCTGACGGACACGGACGTCCTGCAGGGGGTTGGGATAAGCGGTGCCGCCAACACCATTGTTGGCAGCAGGGGCATCTGCAGCAGGTGCGTCAGCCTTGGGTGCTCCGGTAGCAGCAGGCGCTCCGGAGCCGCCGCAGGCGACCAGACCAAATGCCATAGCCAGAACCAGCAGCAGAGCAATCAGCTTCTTCATTTGTGTTCCTCCTCTAGATTCTTGAAATATCTTCAACGGCAAATTCTGCCGAAGAATACGGTATGGAGATAATTTTCATCACCAAATCGTCATTTACACGATTTAGAAGGACAATTTTCACCTTTCATGTACATTTTACACAAGCCCTTCCTAGATGTCAACAAACAATCCACGTCGTCTATGAAAAAAATTTTCATGAATTCTTGTACAATTTGCCAAATCCACTCCCCTTGCCTCTCTCTTGCAATCCATGCAGCCCCGTGATATCATAAACCCAAATATCTTTTCAGCCTGTCAAACAGAAAGGAAAATTCTTATGATTTACGCAAAACGCGAAATGCTGCACCGCTATTTGGGCCAGAGCCCTGCCCTGGATACCGCCATCCGGTATCTGCAGACCGCAGATTTGAGCCAGCTCCGGAAGGGGCGTAACGAAATTGACGGTGACAATGTATTTGTCAACCGTTTTGATTATCAGACCATGCCCCAGGACCAGGCCATCTGGGAAGGCCACATCCGGTACGCGGACATCCATGTGCTGCTGTCCGGCTTTGAGAAAATCGGCGTGAGCAATGTGTCCATGCTGACAGAAACAGTCCGGAAGCCGGAAGAAGATTTTGTGGGGTTTGAAGGTGCTGTCCAGAGCTGGTTCCCCATGACCACCCAGGATATCCTCATCGTCTACCCCGAGGACATCCACATGGTGAAGGTTCTGGATGGAGAAAGCACCCTGGTGGAAAAGGCCTGCTTTAAGGTTCGGGTATGATGCCATCCTTTTTTCGGGACCTGGTGGCCCGGGACATTGTGACCAAAGACCGGATTCTCTCCACTGCCGACGGTTTCCAGGCTGTCCTGGTTTCTCTGGCCGAAATTCTCTGCGGCAGGGGCATCGATACCCTTCCCGGCGAACAGGCACAGCCCCTGGAATGTCGCTATTTTTTCGATGACTGGTACCTCTATGCGGTTCCCGCCGAATCCGGCCATGTATACAGCCTGTTTAAATTACGAGAGCAAGAATATGATCTGGAATTGGGCCTGTACGCAGATGGCGACACGCCGGGTGTCACCGTCTCCTTTCTTTCATTCCGGACAGCGGCGCTGCTGCATTGCCTGGAAGACCCCTCCCCTGCCAACCGGCAGGCACTGTCTGCGGAGATCAACCGGGTGGTTGCCAAACCTGGTCAGACCCATGATCCCGCTCTGAAAGCCTACTTTGTCCGGCCGGAAGCGGAAGGTCCTTATCTGATCGCGGAGCTGTATGTGCGATGCATTGCCTCCTTTGCAAAGGATGGAATCCTTCCGGTTCCGAAATACTATGAGACAATCCTTGAAAAGCAGGGCAGAATCCCCCGGTTTCTGGAGGAAAACAACCTGTCTGCCGGCTATACCGTCTGTGACCACCGGCAGTTGTTTATCCGTCACCTGTCCCGCTTTGAAAAGCTGGCCATTCTGGCCACCCACACCGGCAACACATCCTTTCACGCCTTTGCCGCCGAGGTGCGGTTCCATGCCCTGTTTCTGGTACCTCCGGCCAAAATCGGTATTCCCTTTACCGGGCGCAGTCTCTACGCCAGCGCCATCCGGGCCGACCTGTCCATCAAAGGCAGCGACCATGCCTGGCTTTACCCTTACTACAATCCAAACAGCCATCTGGTCAGGCAGCAGGAAGCCTGCCATGCCGGCTGCGAACATGGATATTCCATCGAACTGTTCCATGCTGTTCTCTGAGCCATTTTGATCAGAAATGTGTATCAAAAGAGACTTCCCAAGGCGATTTCCAACCTGATAGAAAGGCCGCCTGTTTAGGCGGGTATTCGTAAAACAGTAATTCTATGTCGTTCGCTGACCCACGAGCGCTGTTCAAGGAAATGGTATACGGATACCAATGCGGTATCTACTCTATCCGCAACTCCTGCTGAAAGCACTCCCGTGGCAAATGATTGACACGAAAATCAAATCATTTTTTGCTTTTAATTTCGTGCAAATTTTTTCTTTTTTCCATTTGATTTTCCTGCCGGAAAGTGCTATAATTCTTTCCAACGAGTAGCAGAAATGCGTAAGTCCAGTCATGGACTTACGCATTATTTTTTTGCTCATTTTCAGGAGGTAAAACAACACATGAACAAAGAAAATCCGAATTTCCTTTCCACCGAGAAGGTCGGCAGGCTGATGCAGAAATACGCCATTCCCTGCATCATCTCTCTTCTCGTTGCGGCACTTTACAACATCGTTGACCAGATCTTCATTGCCAATGCGGCCTACCTTGGCTCCTACGGCAATGCAGCCAACACGGTTGTATTTCCGCTGACTGTCATTGCTTTGGCCATCGCTGTCATGATCGGCGACGGTTGCTGCGCCTTTGTCAGTATCAGCCTGGGCAGAAATGAGGCCGAATGTGCAAAAGAGAGCGTCGGCAGCTCTGTGGTGATGACCATTGGGGCATCTCTGATTTTAACTGCCATCTATTTGCTCTTTGGCGACCAGATCATTGCCATGTTTGGCGGTACGGTCAATGAAGAAACCTTCCTTCATTCTAAAAAATATCTCTTCTACATCTCTCTGGGCATCCCGTTCTATATGTTCGGACAGGCGATGAATCCCATTATTCGTGCCGACGGAAATCCGAAGTTCGCGATGATTTCCACCCTTGCCGGTGCCGTCATCAACATTGTGCTTGACCCGATTTTCATTTTTGTCTTTCAGTGGGGTATGATGGGCGCGGCTGTCGCAACTGTTACCGGTCAATTTGTAACCGCTGTACTGGCGTTGTGGTACTTGTTGAATATGCGTCATATCAAGCCCGGTCACGGCGATTACCGTATGAGCCACAAAATCGCCGGCAGGACTCTTGTGCTGGGTATGTGCAGCTTTCTGTCCCAGATTTCTCTGGTGGCTGCAATGGCTGCTGTCAACAATATGATCCGCAAATACGGTGCCATGGATGTTATTTTTGGGCAGGCGCAATTTGCTCAAATTCCCATGGCCGTCGTGGGCATTGTGATGAAATTCTTCCAGATCGTGATTTCCATTGTGGTCGGTATGGCCGCAGGCTGTATCCCCATCGTTGGTTTCAATATGGGTGCCGGACTGAATCATCGGGTAAAGGAGCTGTTCACCAGGCTGCTGATCGCAGAAGGCTCTGTTGGTGCAGTAGCACTGATCATCGTTGAGGTTTTCCCAGGACAGCTGATCAATATTTTCGGTGCGGCAAATGAAAGCATCTACTATACCGAGTTTGCCCTTCGTGCGTTCCGGATTTACCTGTGCATGATGATTCTTGCCTGTATCAACAAGGCTTGCTT
The DNA here is from genome assembly GCA_051867165.1 of Faecousia sp. Classification (GTDB taxonomy): domain Bacteria; phylum Bacillota; class Clostridia; order Oscillospirales; family Oscillospiraceae; genus Faecousia. The sequence continues at coordinate 46,629 of JBJDYI010000023.1, forward strand.
CATCTTCCTTCAGGCCATGGGCAAGGCTGCCGCGTCTACGGCGTTGTCCATGCTCCGTGAGGTGGTGTTCGGCGTGGGCTTTGCTCTGTTGCTGCCCATCTTCTTTGGCCTGGACGGTGTCCTGTACTCCATGCCAATGTCCGATATATTAACTTTCGTCATCGCCTTGTACCTGATTCGTAGAACCTATCAAGAGCTGAGCGGCAAAGGAGGAAGCATCTCATGAAAAACAGAGTCATTACAATCAGCCGTGAATTTGGCAGCGGCGGGCGCACCATCGGCAGAACGGTTGCTGAAAAGCTGGGGATCCCTTGCTACGACGCTGCGCTGATCCAGAAAATCGCAGAGGAAAGCGGCTTCACCGCCGACTATGTGGAGGAAGAAGGAGAATACGCCCACGGCGGTTTCCTCGCTTCTGCCTTCAATACCCGGGCCTTTGGCCCTACAAACCAAGACAAGCTCTGGACGATTCAGTATAACATCATCGTAGAGTTGGCTGAAAAAGGCCCCTGTGTCATTGTTGGCCGCTGTGCCGATTATATTCTGAAAGACAGGGCTGATTGCCTTACCGTTTTTATCCATGCCAGTATGGAGCATCGTGCGGAACGCATCGTCAGGGAATACGGCGAACGGGAAGAATCTCCCGAGCAGCGGCTGAAAAACAAGGATAAATGTCGCGCAGCCTACCATCGTTTCTATACCGATATGAAGTGGGGACGGGCGCAGAACTACAATCTGTGTCTGGACAGTGGTGAGCTGGGCATCGAGACGTGCGTTAAAATTATTTCTGAAATCTTCTGATATGACAAAGCTGCCCGCGGGATCAGTCCTGCGGGCAGCTCGCTGTTTATTTGCCTCAGATGCGGCAGCGCATCAAACCATGTTTATTGCAATAGAGGTACAGCCATCCTGTGCCGCAGCGTGTCAGCCGGGCCTGGGCATCGCCTTCGGGATAGAGCTTGATCATCTGCACCCGGTCCGTGGTCACATAGGCCATGAAGGAAATAAAATGGCTCTTGGTCATCTCATGGTTGACGGTGACAAATACCTCCCCCTCCACGGGCACCATGGTGACCTCATGGTTTTCGTCCCACGCCTCGGCTTCCAGTGGAGGCAATGTCACGCCGCAGCAGCTGACCACCGCATTGCCGCTGGCATGAAGGATGTTGCCGCAAATGGGGCAGACATAGAATTTCGACCGCAGCAGATTGCAGGCGATGTTCCGGTTCTCGGTCTGCTGCCCGGCCATCAGTTCAATGACCGAGACGCCCAGAGCCTTCGCCAGCGGTTCGATCAGTGTGATGTCCGGCAGTCCCTTTCCGGTCTCCCATTTGGAGATAGCCTTATCGCTGACACCCAGCAGCTCTGCCAGCTTCGCCTGGGTGAAATGCTTCTTTTCCCGTAAGATTTTAATGGTGGAACCTGTGATATAGTTGTTCATAAAAACACCCCTTTCTTACGGCCAGTATAGAGCAAATCCGGGACACAGGCAACCTACGCATCGTAGAGAGCCTATTTGCCCCATTGTGGAATAACCCGGCAGCGCATCCCGGCAGAACTGCGTAAAATGTGATACAGCGGGTTTCTTCCTTCCCGATTACAGGACCATCATCAAGGTGCCAATGGTAATCAGCGCAGCGCCGACGCCGGACTTCCAGGTGAACTTCTCATGCAGGAACACAAAGGCCAGCACCAGGGTGATGACCACACTGAGCTTGTCGATGGGCACCACTTTACTGGCATCTCCCAATTGGAGCGCCCGGTAGTAGCACAGCCAGGAGGCGCCTGTTGCCAGACCCGAAAGAATCAGAAACACCCAGCTTTTTCTGGAAATATCGGCAATACCCCCCTGGGCATTGGTGAGAAACACCATACCCCAGGCCATTGCCAGCACCACCAGGGTACGGATGGCCGTGGCCAGATTGGAGTTGACCCCGTCAATGCCAACTTTGGCAAGAATGGATGTCAGGGCGGCGAAAACAGCCGATAACAGCGCTAAGATAAACCACATAATATGTCCCTCTTTTCATTTTTGGTTTCTTTTATCAATTATAGCATCCCCATAAGCCTGCTGCAATCCGCTTCATCACATTTTCCCGAAAAACAAAAATGGAGGACAAATGCACTGCATTTGTCCTCCATTGGGCAATTATCCGTTACGGACTTCCATGAACAGGCTCTCCATATACCGGGAAATCTCCTCCGGCAGGTAAGCAAAGCTGGAACCGTGTGCCAGCACCTCATCGGAAGGATAGGACACAGGATCACAGACCGTGTCCGGATCCATGTATTCCTTGGCGGCGCTCAGGGGCGTGGAGTAGCAGATCCAGTCCATGTTGGCGCCGGCGATCTCCGGGTCGCACAGGAAATTGATGAACAGCTCCGCGGCTTCCTTTTCCTTGGCGCAGGAAGGGATGCACATGGCATCAATAAACAGGTTGAAGCCCTGGTTTTCCGGCAGATAGAAGGCCAGATTTTCGTTTTCTCCCATCATGGTCAGGCAGTCGCCGGCATAATAGGGCGCGATCCAGGCTTCCTCATTCTGCATAGTGGCGAAAATTTCGTCCATGACATACTGCTGCAAAACAGGCTTTTGCTCCTTCAGCTTGTCAGCGCAGATCCGCAATTCCTCATGATCGATGGTGTTCACATCATAACCCAGCAGATACTGGGCAATGCCGAAGGCATCCCGGGAGTTGCCGAACATCAGGATCTTACCGGCATACTTCTCATTCCACAGCACTTCCCAGCCGGTCATGTCAGCTTCGTCCACATACTTGGTGTTGTACAGCAGGCCCACGGTGCCCCAGGTATAGGGGATGGAATACTTATTTTCCGGGTCGTAGGCGGTGTTGCGGAAGATTTCGTCAATATACTGGTAGTTGGGAATGTTGTCAAAGTCCAGGGGAAGCAGCATATCCTCGCTGATCATCCGGGCGATCATATAGTCGGAAGGAATGATGACATCCACGGTAATGCCGCCGTTGCTGAGCTTGGAATACATGATCTCGTTGGAGTCATAGGTGGAGTAGTTGACCTTGATATTGGGATACCGTGCCTCAAACTCCTTGATGATCTCCATGGAGTCATCGCTGCCATCGGCGATATACTGGCCCCAGTTATACACATTCAGGGTGATTTGTTCCTGGGGGGTGGCAAAGAAGATCAGGTAGCCACTGACCAGCACCAGGCAGGCAGCCAGCGCACCGACGGCGATCCGGCGGAAGGTCTGCACGGTCCGGGACTCTTCCTTGGCTCGGCGCATGGTCTTTTTCCGGTCGGCGCGGATCTGAAGCAGGTTCATGGTCAGCATCAGGACGAAGATCAGGCCGAAAAGCAGGGTGAACATGGCGTAAATCTTGGGCTGAATGGGCTTCTTAGTGTAAGAATAGATTTCCACGGGAAGCGTCACAAAGTCCAGGCCGGACACAAAATAGCTGATGACGAAATCATCCAGGCTCATGGTGAAGGCCATGATGGCGCCGGTGACGATGCCGGGCATGATTTCATGAATGGTTACCTTAAAAAAGGCCTGGATAGGAGTACAACCCAGGTCCATGGCCGCATTGGTCAGGGAGCTGTCCATCTGCTGCAGCTTCGGCATCACGTTCAGAATGACATAGGGCAAGGAGAAGGTGATGTGGGCAATGAGCAGCGTCCAGAAGGTCAGCGCATCCCGCTGGCCCAGCAGCTTGCTGCCCACAAAAACGAACAGAAGAGACAGGCTGACACCGGTGACGATATCCGGATTGGTCATGGGAATGTTGGTCAGGCTCATGACCACGCTGCGCATTTTGGGTTTCAGGTTGTGGATGCCCATAGCAGCAACGGTGCCAAAGGTGGTGGCAATGGCCGTGGATAGCAGGGATACCACCAGAGAGTTGCGCAGCAGGTTCAGCAGATGTTCATCCTGGAACAGCTCCACATAACGGTTCAGGGTGAAGCCTTGAAAGTGGGTAATGTCCTTACCGGTATTGAAGGATGCCACAATCAGCACCGCCATGGGGATATACAGAAAGATGAACATCAAAATGGTGATGGCGCGGTTTGTCTTTTTCATGCGATGACACCGCCTTCCTCGTCAGCGCCGAACCGGTTCATGATGCCGGTGCAGACAAACACCAGAATCATCAGCACCAGGCTGAGGGCGGCACCCAGGTTGGGGTTGTTGCCCTGCTTGAACTGGCGCTCAATGACGTCACCGATGAGCACGGTGTCGGTGCCGCCCAGCTTCTGGGAAATGTAGAAGGTGGACACGGCGGGAACAAAGACCATGGTGATACCGGACAGGATGCCGGGCACACTCAGGGGCAGGATCACTTTGGAGAACACCTGCACGCTGTTGCAGCCCAGGTCCTCGGCGGCTTCAATGAGCCGGGGGCTGATCTTGACGATGGTGGAATACAGAGGCAGAATCATATAGGGCAGGTAGTTGTACACCATGCCCAGCACCACAGCCGCGGGGGTTCGGATCAGCTTGAGCGGGCCAATGCCGATGGCTGCCAGGCACCGGTTGATAAGGCCGGTGTCCTGCAGAAGGCCAACCCAGGCCAGCGTCCGCAGCAGGAAGCTCATGCACATGGGCAGCATCACCAGCATGTAAAGAACTTTCTGGGTAATGGGTCCCTGCTGTGCAATATAGTAGGCGACAGGATATCCCAGCAGCAGGCAGATAAATGCGGAGATCAGGGAATACAGAATGGATTCCCACAGGACGCCCCAGTATTGGTTCAAATCCTTCAGATTTCCCAGGGAGAAGGCGCCGGTGGCAGGGTCCGTCAGGGCATAGTAAGCCACCACGCCCAGGGGAATCAGGGTAAAGGCCAGCATCCACACAATGTAGGGGGTGCTGAGAAAAATGGCATTATTCTTCTTCATCTTCGGCATCCTCCGTCAGCTCATCATACTCGGCAGAGTAGGAGCTGTAATCGCCAAAGAGTCCGGAGTACTCGCTCTTGTGCATGATGTGGATATCCTCGGGATTCAGTCTGATACCGATGACGGAGTCCACGCCATGGAAATCCGTGGTCTGAATCAGCCATTTGAAGCCCCGGAAGTCCACGATGATGTCGTAGTTCAATCCCTTGAAGGTTACAGAGGTAACGTTACCCACCAGATGGCCTTCACTGGGCGGCACGATGTCGATGTCCTCGGGACGGATGACCACGTCCACGGGCTCATTGGGCTGGAAGCCCTTGTCCACGCAGACGAAGGTGCGGCCGAAGAAGCGAACCTTGTAGTCCGCCAGCATGACACCGTCAAGAATGTTGGATTCGCCGATGAAGTCTGCCACGAAGGCATTTTTCGGCTCATTATAGATATCCTCAGGTCTGCCGATCTGCTGGATCCGGCCCTTGTCCATGACAACCACGGTGTCGGACATGGAAAGAGCTTCCTCCTGATCGTGGGTGACGTAGATGAAGGTAATGCCGGTGGCCTGCTGGATGCGTTTCAGTTCGTTCTGCATATCCTTGCGCAGCCGCAGGTCCAGGGCGGCCAGAGGCTCGTCCAGCAGCAGAATTTTGGGCTGGTTTACCAGGGCGCGGGCGATGGCAACACGCTGCTGCTGACCGCCGGACAGGTTTTCGATGTGCCGGTTTTCATAGCCCTTCAGGCTAACGATTTCCAGCATTTCGTGGACCCGACGGTCGATTTCATCCTTGGGCAGCTTTGCCACCTTCAGGCCGAACGCAATGTTGTCGTACACATCCAGATGCGGGAACAGGGCGTACCGCTGGAACACGGTATTAACCTGTCGCTGGTATGGCGGAACATCATTGATGATTTTTCCGTCAAAGAGCACCTCGCCGGAAGTCGGCGTGAGAAAGCCGCCGATGATCCGAAGCATGGTGGACTTGCCGCAGCCGGAAGGGCCTAGCAGTGTGAGGAATTCGTGATCGTTGAAATAAAGATTGATGTCGTCGAGAATACGCTCCCCGTCGAACTCCATGACAAGGTTCTGGAGTCTGATGAGTTCCTTGGACATTATCCTCCCCCGTTTCTTTTTTATAAAATGTGTCTTATTTCGACAAATATTACTATATCGTAAAATTTTGCAATGTCAATCTATTCGGCAAAATATTTGTTTTCCAGGGAAAAACAAAATTTCCGGATTTCGTTTAATCCGGAAAAAACCGGGGGATAATCAGCTTCGGAGGTGCTTTTCATGAGCGAAAACAAACACACAGGCCGTGGATTTGGCGGAAAGGGCTACTACATCGCCCTGATTCTTTGCGCCGCGGTCATTGGAATCACAAGCTATGTATACCATCAGAATTCAGCAGAGGAAGAAGAGGTTCTGCTGCAGGAGACCCAGGTTATTCCCGTGGGCACCATGGAAGCGGAACCGGATCTGCCGGTTCTGGCCACCCAACCCTCTCAGGAAACCATCAGATCTGCCGCCACAGAGGCGGCGACCAGTCCTCCGGTGCAGCGGAAGCTGAAGACTCAGTCTCCCGTGGCCGGCCAGGAAATCTATGGCTATTCCATGGAGACCCTGAGCTATAATGACACCACCCGGGACTGGCGGGTCCACAATGGTGTGGATCTGGCGGCGGAAGAGGGCAGCCCGGTTTGTGCCGCCGCAGACGGGACGGTGTACACCACCTATGAGGATGACGCCATGGGTCACACCGTGGTGATCCGTCATGATGGGGGATACACCACCAAATACGCCAGCCTGACCGGGGATCTGGCGGTGAAGGCCGGGGATACTGTGGAAGCCGGTGAGGTCATCGGCTATGTGGGCCATACCGCCCTGGTGGAAACCACCCTGGGCAGTCATGTCCACTTCAGTGTTACCTGTCAGGACAACCCCATGGATCCGGCGGAATTTCTGGCCCTGGGGGAATAAAAACAAATTCTCTTCCCTGCTGTGCCGCCGGTGATCCGGCGGCACGCTTTTATGCTCACAGCGATCCCGATCCCGGAATAATTGCACCGCCGATTGTCTACAATGATTCCAACTCCCCCACAATGGTGCCGGGGTCGCCGGTGAAGGCAGAGAGGACTTCCACTGATATTCCATATTTTCTGGCAAATTCCACGCTGCGGTCATGGAGGACCTGGGCCCCGTTTTCGATGAGGGTCAGCATATCGTCATAGCCGATCCGTCCAAACCGGATGGCATCCGGGTAGATCCGGGGGTCCCGGTTGTAGACGCCGTCCACATCGGTAAAAATCTGGCATTTTTCCGCGCCTAAAAACGCGGCCAATGCGACGGCGGTGGTGTCGGATCCGCCCCGCCCCAATGTGGTGATATCTCCCGCCGGGTCCAGGCCCTGAAAGCCGGTTACCACCACAATCTTTCCCTGGTCCAGCTCTTGCCGGATCCGCTGGCATTGGATGGTTTGGATTCTGGCGTTTCCGTGGGTTCCATCACTGTTGATACCCGCCTGCCACCCGGTCAGACTCACGGCGGGATGGCCCAGCGCGCCGATGGCCATGGCCATGAGCGCAGCGGAGACCTGCTCTCCCGTTGCCAGCAGGGCATCCATTTCCCGGGTGGATCCCCGGCGATTGATGGAGCGGGCCTGCTGTACCAGAGCGTCGGTGGTATGTCCTTGGGCGGAAACCACCATCAGGATCTGGTGGCCCTGCCGGGCAAGATCCACGGCCCGCCGGGCCGCGATTTGCAGCTTCCCCGCATCTGCCAGGGAAGTTCCTCCGTATTTCTGAACAATCAGCATCACGATCCCTTCCTTTCACTTTATACTGAACTTCCATTAAAATGTCACAAAGACGTTTTAATGGCCCGAAGGGCAAGAAGTTCATATGAGACAAGCATTTGTGATTTCTTTCCTTATCAATCACAAATGCGACAGCGCCGCAAGGCGATGTCTCTTTGATTAAAAGTGTACTTTTAATCAAAGATGCGTATTACAATCTATGTCAGGAAGGAGAGAACGGTGCCGAACGAAATCCGGCAATTGACTGCTTACCCCATTGTCAAAAATTTGCAGGTGCAGGATGCCAATGCAAACGGCAGATTGAAATTGATGACACAAAATATAAAAGCTGCCGCCCAAATGGGCGGCAGCAAGGGAGTAATCTTAACCGGCCAGGACTTCGGCCTTGACCACACCCCGGGTCTGCTCGATGGAATGGAGCAGTTCTTCCAGGGGAATCGTCAAATCCATGGTTTCGGCGGAAATGGTAACAACAGCAGTACCGTTGGTGGGAACAATGGAATTGATGGTCATGATGTTGGCCTTGGCGGCGGCAAACAAACCCAGAATGGAAGAAAGCAGACCGGGCTCATCGTGGAGCAGGATCTGGTAGGTGATAATGCGGCCGGTCATCATGTTCTGGAAGGGCAGAACGGAGTCACGGTACTTGTAGAAAGCGCTTCGGCTGATATCAGTCATGCGGGTTGCCTCATTGACGGTGGTGGCTTCTCCGGTGGACAGCAGACGCTTGGCCTCTGCGACCTTCAGGAAAACCTCAGGCAAGGCCGATGCTTCTACAATGTAATACTTTGGTTTGGTGGACATGGATGGCCTCCTTCTGTTTTGTGCATGTCAGAGCAACATTTGTATTTCAAGTATGTATTGTACCAGAAAATTTTCAAATTGCAACCCTTAATTATGGACAGTGTGTAAAAGAAAGGAGGAATTCTCTCTGCGGTCCGGAATAAGAAACGTATTATCAGTCCTTTTTGCCTGTTTTTTCCTTTGGGCAGCGGGGAAATTCTTGCTGCCGCTGTGTTTTCCCTTCCTGCTGGGCACAGGATTGGCGCTGATGGCGGAGCCGGTGGTTCGCCTTCTCCATGGCAGACTGCATCTGCCCCGGGGGCTCGCGGCCGGAGTCGGTGTGACCGCGGCGTTTATGGGGCTGGCCATCTTGATTTTGCTGCTGCTGGCTTTTCTGGTGCGGGAACTGGGAACCCTGGCAGGTATTTTGCCGGATCTGTCAGAGATGGCCCGGTCCGGAATCACGCTGCTTCAGACCTGGTTGACAGATCTGGCGGACAGAACCCCCCCAAGCATCCGCCCACTGCTTCAGCAGAATATTTCCGTCTTTTTTTCCGGAGGGACTGCCCTTCTGGACAAGGTATTTTCTTACCTGCTGGGCCTGGCAGGCGCCATTTTAAGCCATGTGCCGGACAGCGCCCTGAGCCTGGGAACGGCAGTGATCTCTGCTTTTATGATTTCGGCCAAACTGCCCCGGATCCGGAACTGGATTTCGCTCCATTTTCCCAGGGAAAAACTCCGCCCCCTGCTGCGAACCCTGCGGCAGATCCGGGAAGCGCTGGGGAAATGGCTGGCTGCCCAGCTGCGTCTGACTGGGGTGACCTTGCTGATCCTGACGATAGGACTTCTGCTGCTTCGTATTCCCTATGGCCTTCTCTGGGCCCTGGGGATTTGCCTGGTGGACGCGTTCCCCATACTGGGGACAGGAACGGTACTGCTGCCCTGGGGGCTGGTGTGCTATCTTCAGGGAGACAGAGCCCGGGCCATTGGCCTGGTGGGGATTTATGTGGTGATTTCGGTGACCCGGTCTGCGCTGGAGCCAAAACTGGTGGGCCGGCAATTGGGGCTGGATCCACTGGTAACCCTGTTTGCCCTGTACGCCGGCTATAAGCTCTGGGGTTTCGCCGGTATGATCCTGTCACCTTTGCTTGCGGTGACCGTGCTGCAGCTCCTGCCGGAAAACCGGGGAAAATAAGAAAATCTTAATCATTTTTCAAAGACTTCCTAAGCCCGGTTGTGATATAATCAGAAAAGAGAAAGAAGGATACCACCATGAAGATGACTGATTTTAAGGAACATAAAAAATTCTGGCTGGGGCTGACCCTGGCGCTGGTGCTGTTAATTATGGCCCTGGGCGCCAAACCTGCCTGGTATGCCTGGACGGATCTGACATTTTACTGGACAGAGCGGACAGAAACGGAAATCAAGGTGAAAAACCATGCTGAACAGTATGGCTACCATTTTGCCCAGTACCCCCGAAGCCTCATAGAATTGCTGGAGCGAAATCCGGAGACGGAAGCGTTTGTGCTGAACTACCCTGCCCGGCAAAAAGGGCAGATCGATCTGAGCGGCTTTGACCGGCAGGAGGTTCCTCTGTTTTTGCAATGGGACCCCATGTGGGGCTATGAAAAATACGGCAGCGATTTCCTGGCGATTACAGGCTGCGGCCCCACTTGTCTGGCCATGGCCGGCTACTATCTGACGGGCTCCAAAAATATGAATCCTGCGGATGTGGCAGCATTTGCGGAGGATGCCGGCTTCTATGCTGCGGGTTACGGTTCCTCCTGGACGCTCATCAGCGAAGGCAGCACCCGCCTGGGCCTGAAGGCCACCGAGCTGCCGTTGGTGCGGAAGAAAATAACCGATGCCCTGGAAGCGGGCAATCCGGTGATCCTGGCCCTGGGCGAAGGGGACTTCACCACCACCGGCCATTACATTGTGCTGACAGGTTTGGAAAACGGGTTCTTCCGGGTGAATGACCCCAACAGTGTGGAGCGATCCCAAAAGCTCTGGAGTTATGAGCAGCTGGAAGGCCAGATCCGCAACATCTGGGCCATCAGCCTGAATTAAAGAATCGATGATGACGGTAAAAAATTCATTCAAAAAAGCACGCAGTGATTTCTCACTGCGTGCTTTTTTCATGTAATCGTTAGATGTTCAGCAGGTCGCTGTAAACCTTCAGAGCACCGTCGGTGTCGTGGGCCAGAACCTTCTTGGCCAAAACCTTGCCCAGCTGCACGCCTTCTTGGTCGAAGGAGTTCAGATTCCAGGCAAAGCCCTGGAACATAACCTTGTTCTCAAAGTGGGCAAGCAGTGCGCCCAGGGCCGCGGGGGTCAGCTTCTCGCCGATGATAATGCTGGAGGGACGGCCGCCCCGGAACTTCTTGTTGTTGTCGGCATCGTCCTTGCCGCAGGCAAAGGCCACGATCTGAGCAGCCACATTGGCATTCAGCTTCTGCTGGCTGGTGCTGCCCTGAATGACCACATCAACACCCATCTGGCTGTTCTTGAAGCCCACGAACTGCAAAGGAACAGTGTCGGTGCCCTGGTGCAGCAGCTGATAGAAGGAGTGCTGACCGTTGGTGCCGGGCTCGCCGTAGATGATGGGGCCGGTGGCATAATTCACGGGTTCACCGAAGCGGTTGACGGACTTGCCGTTGGATTCCATGTCCAGCTGCTGCA
>JBJDYI010000024.1:0-3891 GCA_051867165.1 Faecousia sp.
CTATCCCCACAGCCGTGGATCGGCGGTCTTTTGCACAGAGATTTATACTGGACGGCAGAGCCGCTTTGAGCGCAGGGATATACTCGGCGTATTGGAGCCGGAAAATCAGCCCAAATGGGTGCAGCATTATCTTTTGGTACTCCAGCAGGCTGAAAAACAGAAAAACGGAAAGGAGCATGAACGCTGATGGATATGACAATACGGCCATTACGAGCCGAAGAACAGAAATACGCTTACGCGCAAAGTCAGCAAATCAAGATGCAGACCGGCATGATCGGTTATCTGCGCGGTGATTTTGACAGCACCGGCACCGGCTTTTATACCACATGGTTTGATGAGGTGGAGAGCCGTAAAACCGATGAATTTAAGGCAGAATTTGATGAGGTTATCAACGCCCTTCGCTTTGATGAACAGTATGGCGGCCTGCTTGCAGGACGGAGTGAAATGCAGAAATATGGACGCAGCTTTCCAGACAGTATTATGGAAGGCAACTACACCACCGAATACGGTTTTCGCATTGATACAAGCAACTTTGCGTATCTCTTACGGTGTATTCCGGTAAAGGGAGATTACAATTTCTATTGTTGGTGTTTTGAGGGAAAATGGCTGGATCATCATCTGGAGCAAGCCCAAAAGGGCATTCGCTTTATCAATCCAAACTATAAGGAACTGTTCCGTATCCCGGACGGCGATAAAATCCGAATCACCTATGCGGACGGTGAAAAGGCTGACCGTACCTGCCGGTATATTGACGATTATCATGTGGAGATCGGAAGTGGCTGGAACAGCCTGCTTCACATCTGCCAGTTTGCCGAGATGATGGAGCAAAACGGCAGTACGGTCATTCCGCTGCGTTCCTCCCTGCCGGAGCAGTGTTACAGCGTCCTCCCCGATACGGGAGAGCTTATCATCATCAAGAAAGGTGAATCCGGGTATTACAGGACGGATATTGATATGGGCGGCAAGGCGGAAAACCGGGCGCTGGCAGATGAATATAACGCCAAGCTCGGCGTCAGCAAAGCGCAGGAACAGGCCATGTCTGCCGGTTCTATGTTCGGCTGGGCAGTTCCCGCCGCTGACCCGAAGAATTACGATGAAAACGGCCAGCCTATCCGCCCGAAACACAAAGACCGGGGTGACGCGCGATGAAGCCAGAGGAAAAACACATCATCTGGAGCAATTATGATCTGGATTACGATGACTGGAAAGACGATCTGGAAGCGGATTACCCGGATTTGTCCGAGCAGGAACGGATTGCCCTGATGTATGAAATCAACGGTGATTATCTGGACGATGAGCGCATGAACCTGAATGTGCAGCTTTCGGCCCCCATTTTGGTCATTGGCGACCTGGGCCTGTGGCATGGGCGGCGAATGGGATATAAGGAAATCGCAAGCGGAAAAATCAGCGATTGCCTGTACTCTGACACCGATTATGCCACATGGTATGTTGACCGCCTGGGCGACCTGCGCTGTGACGCGATCCACCATGACGGCACAAACCATTATCTCTACCGCACCTACAAGCCCGGTGTGCGGCAGTCTCAGATAGATAATTTGAAAGAAAAACTGTATTTTGGAACGGCGACCCGCGCTGACATTACGAGGATTACCCGCAGGCTTGGTGATGACATTGCCAAAGTCTACGGGTTTTCCATTCCCCGCCAGCGGCAGGAACAAGCCGCAGAAAGGTAGGATACTATGGCACAGTTACCTCCGGTTCACATGAAGCTGAACCCCGATAATTTTGATCTGCTTATGACCATTCTGGCGAGCCATGCAGAGGAACGGGAAGTTCCCGGCCTTGCCAATGACGCCCACGACCTGATGGATAAGCGGATGCGGTTCTCCCGGCTTTGCACCGACCTGGATGGCCGGCAGTATGTAGATATTTTTATGTACGAGGACGAAGCCGTGGAAATGATCTGGCAGCTTTTATTTGCCGCAACCGATGCGGATATGATTGCGGGCAATTACCACAGCAGACTGCAAAAAGGCGGCATCCGATGAGCCGCCGCTAAAACACAATCTTGCCATGACAGGAGGTGTATCGGATGGCGAGAAGATACGAAATCATTACGGAGCTGTACCGCAAAACAGTCGCGGATCTGGCAGCTCCCCAGACTTGGCAGAGCTTTCTGACCACGGCCTGCCACAACTTCCGCCTGCCCTTTGATGAGCAGGTGCTTTTATATGCTCAGCGCCCGGACGCTACCGCCGTCCTGCCGATTGAGGGTAAAAACGGCTGGAATAAGCGTTTCGGGCGTTGGGTCAATCGTGGGGCAACCGGCATTGCCGTCTTTGACGGAGATGCTGTCGGACGCTCCCGGCTCAAATACTACTTTGACATTTCTGATACCCACGAAAGCCGGTTCGCACGGCCAGTGCCGATCTGGACAATGCGCCCGGAATATGAGCCTGCCGTTATTGAGGCTCTGGAAAACAGCTTCGGAGAGCTGGAAGATAAGACCGACCTTGCGGCGGCGCTGTTGTCTGCGGCAAAAAACGCTGTTGAGGACAATATGCCCGACTACCTCACGGAGCTGAAATACTACAAGGAAAACAGCTTTTTGGAGGAACTGGACGACCTGAACATTGAGGTAGAATACCGCAGGACGCTGGAAAACAGCATTGGCTATATGCTGCTGGCCCGCTGTGGGATTGACCCCGCAGGGTATTTTACCGACGATGATTTCCGGGATGTTGTGGATTTCAGCACCCCGGAAACCCTAAATGCCCTCGGCACAGCCACCGGGGATATTGGGCAGATGTGCCTTTCTGCCGTTTCCCGCACGGCGCTTACACTGCAAAGACAGGCTGAAAAAGAAACTCGCACATTTGCAGAACAATCGACAATCCAGTATCCTGAAGCTGAGAAGAAAACGACAACGCCTGAAAGGAGCGAAACCTATGAGCGAACTGACATATACGATGCAGGGCGGCTACCGGCTGCCGAATCTGCTTCCGCCCCAGGAGCCGGAAATGCACCTTGGGAAATACGCATTGCTGCGGAGGACATACCTGAAACAGCACCGCAGAGTGACCTTCACGAACCTGCTGACATCGGGCAGGCTGAACCAGCACCTGATGGAGATCGAGCAGGCGGCCCTCTCCCGGATGGAACTGCTGACCAGCCAGATGGCGAAAGCCGAGGGCGTGACGGAGGAATTGAAAGCCAGCGACCCGATGAAGTGGACGGGGCTGATGAACAACATCCGGCACTCAGCGGAGGAGACAGTCCTGAACGAGCTGATTTACAACTAACAGAACAGGAACCGGAGGCGGACAGCGCAGAGCTGCCCGCCTTTTTGGATGACAAGCTGATTATGGCCATCATCTCCAACAAGGACGATGACCTCAAATACAAGAAACAGCAGATTGAACTGTATTTCTCCATTCACCCGGAGGAAGCTGACCGGGCCGAGTATCTGAAATCGGCCTACCAGGACAGATACACGGAAATTCTGGTGGATGGAGTGCGTGTGGGCTATAAGCCCCAGGCGGACGGACTTCTGATGTGGGAGGGCGCATACCTTTCCCGTACCAGCGAGTCCGTTTTTTCGTGGGGTGTTGTTGCCGGATGGACGGCCCAGCTCATTGACAAAAAGGAATACTTCATCAACACCAAAATCACGCCGCCGAAGAACTACGACAGCCAGCAGCTTTCTCTGTTTGATTTCGCGGACTTCAATGCCTCGGCACGGGAAGAAAGCGGACAGCTTTCTTTTATGCCGAACTCCCAGCTTCCCCAGCAGGTCATTGACGAAGCGCTTTGTATCGGTGCAAACGACAAAAACAGCCGTCTGATTATCTGCGCTTACTTTATGAAAGACCATACGCCGGAGGAAAATGCCGCTTTTCTTGCGAAGCACTACGGAACCAATGGTGCAGG
>JBJDYI010000025.1:0-3880 GCA_051867165.1 Faecousia sp.
TGCTGCTTCGGCTGGCTGTGAAGCTGCTCCACCACGGATTTTTTCTTTTCCCGTTCCTCCCGGTGGACAGCATCGGCCAAATCCATCAGAGAAATGGGCTGCCCGGAACGGGCTTGCTGCTCCAGCTCGGCCACGGTAGGCTGCTTGGGGCCGTTGTTGATGATGCCGTCGATCATGCCATAGTCATCTTCCATAGACATTTCTGCGTTCTTCAGCGGATTGTCCTGGGGCAGAAAGCCGGGAAGCTCCTGAAAACCAACGCTGTCGCAGTAATGATAGGATACCTTACCGCCCTGTTTAATGGCAACGATGTCGCTGACGCTCATGGATGGGCTATGGAAATCCGCCGGTTTTTGCAGATTGAACTGCTCATACAGCTTTTCCAACTGCTCCATTGTGCTGCCGGAGCCGCCCAGCGGCGCGGTGTAGATCAGGTCGTAGTTGCCGCGTTCAATGGCCAAGCCGTGGGACTGCATCCAGTCCATATTCATAAAGCGCACATTGTTCGGGTCATCGCGGCTTACCTGATAGATGGCAAAGCAGTCTCCTTCGTGGGCCAGGAAAGCGGCTTCCCGTTCCTCCTGATGCTGCTGCCGCTCCAGGATTTTGTCGTGGAACGCAGAGCTTTCCTCCCATTCTTCACGGGAGATAGCAAAGGGCAGCTCCGCAGGCGCGGCGTCAATGTCCTCCTGGTCAAAACACATACTGGCTCCGCCGCCGTCGAAAATGGAATAGACACTGAAACCGTTATCCAAATACGCTTGGGCCTGCTCTCTGGAAATGGGGAGCATATCGCCGTCCAGATAGCCGCAGGCTTCCAGATCGGCCATTTTCAGTGTCTCATCCGGCATGGGATATGTGTCCAACATCTGTTCAGGGATTTCCGGGAAACTGTCGTTTGGGGCATAGGGCGTGACCGCAGCGTCCACAATGTCCCCGCCGCCCAAGGGCGGCTCCAACTGCGCTGTCTGCAAGGTTTCCAGCATATCCGCAAGTGAATCCTGCGGGATGGTTTCCACACGTTCCAGGTCAAATCCCAATTCTGTGAGAATGACATCCCGCGCCTCCTCAATGGTCAGTTCCGGCTCGTCCAGGAAGCCGCCGTCCTGCTGCTTGTGGGTATCGCGGTCATAGAACGTGCAGTCCCATGTACCGGCTGAACTGAGCTGGATATGGAGGTATTGGGAATTGTCCAGGAGATACAGGGCTTCTTCCACCTTCGGCGCTTCTGCACCCGGCTGCTCGGAAGTAGCCGCCAAATCCTCACGGCTGATGCCGCGCTCCTTGCAGATCTCCGCGAAGTGCCGGTCAATGTCGGTGATCAGCGCAGAAGCGGTCTTGTTGATGGTTTCCAGACTGGCCCGCAGCTCCTTCAGTTCCTTGCCCTGCGACCATGTGGCGATATAGCCGAAGCTGTTCTCTCCGGTCTGGATGCCGTAATACTGGCAGACGGCATAGGAGACGCTTTCGGCTTCCACTTCCTCGGTATTCCGGTCTTTGGGCTTTACCAGTTCTTTGGTTTCGTCGCCCTTTGCCGCCTCCTGCTGCATTTTTTCGTAGTTGTGGAGCTTGGAGTGGGCAATCTCATGGATGGCTGCGGAAACCGTCTGTACCTCGCTCATACCCGTGCGGATGGCGATGCGCTGGTTTTCCGGGTCAAAATAGCCGTCCATGTCGGCGGCCATTGTCTGCATCTCCATGGGGACCGGAGAGGCCCGGCGCAGGGCCTCCATGAACACCTCATACTGCTTTACATTTCCAGACAGGTCGGAGGCAAGCTGGGGCAGAGGCTTTCCCTCCGTCTGTGAAACATCGAATACGGACACCACCTTAAACACCGGGATTTTGACTTCTTTCTCCTCCATGACGGCGTTGCCGTCTCTGTCCAGCACCGGCGCTTTGGTGTCGGGGTCGAGCTTCATTTCCTCGATTTTCTTTTTGTAGGGTGCGGGCGCAATGATCTTGATACCTTTCTCGCCCTTCTTGACGTGCCTGCCAAACTGATCGCGCCATTTGTTAAAACCGGCTACCAGCGTGGCGTTGGGGCGCTGCATATGAATGAGCATGACATTGTTCAGGGAATAGTGGTGAAAGCGGCTCATGGTCGTAAGATACTGCCGGTATCTGTCGCTCTCAAACAGTTCCTTGATGCCCTGCTCAATCCCTGCGGTTATTTCTTTGATTCGGTCTTTGCCGGACTGTTTCTCAGCCATAATGATCTCCTTTCCTGGTCTTATGGTCATAAAAAAAGAACGCTCCTGCACAGGTTGGAAAAACCCATGCAGGAGCGTTCCGCTCATTTATTTTGGGGAGATACGCTCCTGCCGGGAGGTGCAATTCCCGCTTTTTTGGCGCGTTCACTGTCTGCTTTGCGCCGTGCTTCACTGTACGGCTCCCGGACGCTGACACAGCGCTTGGGAACAATGTAGCTGACAGCGCCGCCGCTTTCCGGCTTCTCTGGATAGACCAAATCCGGGTACTTCTCAGACAGGCGTTTCAGCTTGGCAATCAGCTTGGGGTCGTGCGTATATACGCTGGCGGTCTGTTCCGCCTCGTTGTAAAGCAGGATCGTCTCCATCTCATATTTTGTCAGGCTCATCGAAACGCCTTTTTCCGTCTGCGGCCTGAAAGCAGGTACATTGTGCCTGCGCCGAGAACGCTGCCCACAGCAGCGCCGACGCTGAAAGATACCCATTTCATCGTGCTTTCTCCTTTCCAAAGTCAAGTTGATAGGATGTTTGCTGCCCATCGTCCACCAACAGGACCGTAGCGTCGTAGGTCTTGGCGGCCTTTTCAGACCAGCAGCCTTTCAGCGGCGCACGGCCAGCTTTCAGCAGCTCGGCAGCCAGAGATTTTGTCAGGGCCTTTTTCTTTGCAGAAAAGAATTTGCTGTTCTTCCAGAGGGCAAAGGTGCAGGAACGGTTTTCGCAGAAGAAGCCCTTTTTGCCCTCCGTCACATTTTGACCGCAGCGAGGGCATTTGCCGATGGCCTCCCGATCAGACGGGAACAGCACCTCCGCGCCGGAGATGGGCCGGTAGGTCTGGATCAGCTCACCCAGCATGGAGGTAATGCCCTCCATGAAGTCCTCCGGGGCCAGCTCTCCGCGCTCAATTTCTTTCAGACGGTGTTCCCATTCGGCGGTGAGCTGGGGGGATTGCAGTTGCTCCGGCAGGACGGTGATGAGCGCCGTGCCGGTGGCGGTGGGCAGCAGGCTTGCGATCTTCTTGGACTTCCTGCGCTCCACAAAGCCGGAGGACACCAGCTTTTCGATGATACCGGCGCGGGTGGCCGGGGTGCCGATGCCCTTGCGCTCCGCATCTTCGGGCATATCCTTTGCACCGGCGCTCTCCATGGCGGACAGAAGCGTATCTTCCGTAAAGTGCTTGGGTGGGCTGGTTTTTCCGGCCTTGACCGATACGGCAGACACCGCCAGCGTCTGACCCTCCGTCACTTCCGGGAGGGTGGAGGCTTTTTCGGGCTGCTCCTGCTCATAGACCTTCCAGCCGGGAGCCAGGACGGTTTTGCCCTTGGCGGTGAAGCTGTGACCGGCACATTCCAGGGTGATGACTGTTTCGGCGCAGCGGTGAACATCGCTGACGGCCCGCAGCACACCACGCGCCGCCAGCTTCAAAATCTCCCGTTCACCAAGGGGCAGGGCGGAAATGTCCGCTTTCCCGGCGCTGACGGTGGGAACAATGGCGTGGTGGTCGCTGACTTTCTTGCTGCTGCACACCTGCTTGGCCCGGACTGTCTCAGGCGCGTCAGCAGAACAGACGGCAGCGGCGGCAGCGACAAGAGCCGGTACGCTGGCCTCCATATCGTCGGTCAGATACCGGCTGTCGGTACGGGGATAGGTGCAGAGCTTCTTTTCATAGAGGG
>JBJDYI010000026.1:0-14298 GCA_051867165.1 Faecousia sp.
AAGTTGTTGCCAATCTGAGGCATGATGTTCCGCAGGGCCTGGGGCAGGATCACATTCACCATGGTCTGGAAGTGGGTCATGCCGATGGCCTTGGCGCCCTCCGTTTGGCCGGGATCGATGGAAATGATACCGCCGCGGACCGATTCGGCCATATAAGCGCCGGTGTTGATGGAGACGATCAGAATGGCCGCCGCCCAGACACTGTCAAAGCGCATGGTATTGTTGGTAAAATAGGGCAGGCCATAGAAAATGAACACCGCCTGCAGCACCATGGGCGTTCCGCGGAACACTTCCACATACACCCGCACCAAGGCCCGGATCAGCTTCAGCAGACCCTTTTTCCAAACGGGATCATGCTTGCTGTATGGAATGGTGTTCAGAATACCACAGATCAGACCAATGAGGCAGCCAAGGACGGTGGCCACCAGGGCCAGAATCAGGGTATTTTTCGCGCCGTTCAGGTAAGCGGGCCAGTAATTGGACCAGAGCTTGCCCACGTCGTCAATAAGCTTGATCAATTGTTCCACAGAAGAACTCCTCTCTAATACGATTTCCCGATGAAAATATTGAATGATTATCGAGAACGGCACCGCTTGCCGGTGTTGCTGTTTCTATGATTCTCATATCAAAAACTTCAATTCATCCAAATGAAAGTTTTTTAGAATCAGTATTAAACATACAGGCATCCTCCGGCCGAAAAAGCCGGAGGATACGCAGTACATCAACTTGATTAAATTTCAGGCTGGATGGCAATGGCCTGATCCATCAGAGCATTGAAGTCATCCACAGTCAGGGCGGACAGGACCTTGTCCATGGCATCCTTCAGTTCGGTGTTGCCCTTCAGCACGGAGATGCCGATGTTCACGTTCTCGGCCCGCTCGGTCTCGGAAGCAAACTGGAAGTCTCCATCGGTGCCGGAGAAGTTCAGGATCACCAGATTTTCATCCTTGGCCGCGGCGCCCATGGCAGTGGGCATATCCGTGCAGATAAAGTCAACGGTGCCGGTCTGCAGAGCCATCAGCATGGCGGGTGCGGTGTC
Organism: Faecousia sp.; assembly: GCA_051867165.1. GTDB lineage: Bacteria > Bacillota > Clostridia > Oscillospirales > Oscillospiraceae > Faecousia. The sequence continues at coordinate 1,040 of JBJDYI010000026.1, forward strand.
GGCGGGTGCATCCAGCTTGACATCGGCAATCTGGGGCAGGCAGGAATCATACCAGATGGTGCCGGACTGAGCGGTGCACTTGCCGCCGGCGAGATCAGCAATAGACTTGGCGGAAGCGTAGGGGCTGTCCTTGGTGGTGACACAGACGATGGTGGCGTAGTAGTAAGGACCGGCCATTTCCACTTCTGCCATCCGGTCAGCGGTCATGGACTGTCCGGCAATGTTGGCATCCATGGTCTTGGACTGGACGGCGGGTGTCAGGGAATCCCAGGCACTGGAAACGATCTCCAGCTCCCAGCCGTAAGCCTGGCAAATCCGCTTGGCGATCATCACATCATAGCCGTTGGCATAAGCGCCGGGCACGTTGGAGATGGCCACCGCACCGTTGGCATCGGTCATCTGGGTCCAGTTATAAGGCGCATAGGCACATTCCATACCAACGGTGAGGACACCGTCTTCCAGACCAATGATGCTGCTGGTGTCCACGCCGGTCAGATCTTCCACAGGGGGGATACCGGCAGCTGCGTTATCAGCCGCGCCGGGCGCCTGGGCTCCGCCGCCGCAGGCAGTCATCATCAGGGCCATGGTCAGGGCCAGAATCAGGGACAGATACTTCTTCATAATACTTACCTCTTTTTCAAAATTCCGGAATGTCCTCCGGTGGGAATAAAACTTTATGCGCAGTATTGCGCACCACGATCATAGGCAATAGCCCATGCGCATGAAGTTTTTGCGCATCATTTTCGGTTGCCCTAAAGGGGCGAGAAAATGGCGCATCTTGATTTTTTGCTATGCTTTTGCATAGCAAAAAAATGGACCGCCTGCAAAGCGGTCCAAGGAAATACGGAACAACCCCTCTTCTGGGGAACACCGGATTGCCATTGATAGCGCTTCACAAAAATTTTGTGACAGTCCGGCGGATATTATCCGACGAGCCAGCAACCACCCCCGGTCCGGAAGCGGATACTTCGGCGGCGTACCCTTTCCATCTGTCGGAAGAACCGTTCCTGTGTGGCAGATGTACTCTTGCAAACCGCGCCTCTATCGATCCAATCTTTTATTGATAGGCAAAGTATAGCATCGAAAGGTTTCCTTGTCAACAGCTTTTCTGGCAAAAATCCAACATTTTTCTTTCTTTGTTTATTTCATACACGGACATTTGTATTTTTGGGGAAAAATTAGGGAAAACAGCAATAATCACCCGGGGTGGAAAATTTTCTTGTCCTGTGCTATACTGTCCGCAAGGATGTGATCTTATGAAACGACCTTTTCCAATGAAAATCCGGGAATTTTTTGATACCTACCGGAAAAACGAATACCAGTTACGGCCTTATCTCCTGCGCGACGGCAGGCCTCATCCGGTGGCCATCATCTGCCCCGGCGGCGGATACCGGCGGGTCTGCAGCTTTATTGAAGGCCATCCCTATGCCAAAAAGCTGAACCGTATGGGTTACCACGCCATTGTGGTCTATTACCGGGTCCGGAACCAGGCCTTCTTTCCCCAGCCCCAGGATGATCTGGCCCAGGCGATCCGTGACGTGTACAGCCACGCCAAGGCATGGAACCTGGATATGGACGGTTATTCCCTCTGGGGCTCCTCCGCAGGAGGTCATCTGGCTGGCAGCTTCGGCACGGAATCCATGGGCTGGTCCAAATACGGTCTGCCCAAACCCGGCGCCCTGATCCTGTCGTACCCCGTGGTAACCATGGGAGAAAAGACCCACCCCGGCAGCCGGGATTATCACATCGGCCACTATGCCGCCCCGGAATACATCCGGCTGACCAGCATTGAGCATCAGATCACGGATGCCTATCCACCCACTTTCCTTTGGTGGGGCGACTGTGACAGCACCGTGGACCCGGACAACAGCCGGATGCTGAAAGCCGCGCTGGAAGCAAAGCATGTTCCCTGCCTCTGCCGGGAATACAGCGGCGTGGATCATGGCGTGGGCATCGGCCGGGGACTTCCCTGCGAGGGTTGGTTTGAGGACGCCGTCCAATTCTGGATGGAACAGCGTTCAACCCCTTGTTAATTTCCGTTTAAGGCACCGTTTCACTTTATATTGCAGGGGCAGCCATTGGTCGCCCCTGCATCCGTTATTATGATACGGATACGCAGCAAAACCCCGGCTTCCGAAGAAGCCGGGGTTCTCGTTTCATTTGATTACGTTGTCAGAAAATCAGGGCAGCAGGGGCTCGTTGATGTTCCAGCAGACGTAGTATGTGCCGATCTGGCCGGCGATGACGAACTCATCGGGATAGCCTTCCTTCAGAGCAGGAATCTCATTGGTGGGAACGTCGTCGATGAACTGCCAGGAACCGTTCTTGAAGTTGGTCAGCATGTTGTTCTGGTCGTCGGACAGATAGACCTTGATTTCGTTCATGGTGACATCATCAGCACCATGATAGTTCTCATTCTTGGTCAGGGTGATCAGAGCGTCATGCTCCCAAGCAGTCATCTTGTAAGCGCCGTTGGAGATGTAGGTAGAAGGATCGGTTGCCCAGCTCTCGTTGGCAACGGTAGCTTCGTAGACAGGGAAGTAGGTGGGGAATGCCAGCAGTTCGTTCCAGTAAGCAACTGCATTGTTCAGGGTGACAGTCAGGGTCTTGTCGTCGATGACTTCCACAGCCAGATCGTCGGGATAGCCCTTCACAACATCGAACATGTAGCCGTAGTCGGAACCGGTAGCAGAAGCGGCAGCGCGCTTCCAGGCGAAGGCAAAGTCATTGGCGGTCAGGGCTTCGCCGTTGGACCACTTCAGGCCGTCCTTCAGGGTGTAGGTATAGGTAACAGTGCCGTCCTCATTGGTAACGCCTTCGGGCAGCTCAGCAGCGCAGTCAGCAGTGATGACCAGCTTGCCGGACTCGTCCAGATCCCACTTGGCCAGGCCTGCAAACAGGTTGGCACACATGGTAGCGCCGTCAACAGCAGAGTTCAGAGCGGGGTCCAGAGTGTCGGGCTCGGAGGCCAGGCAGACGGAAATGGAGTCGCCGGATCCATTGACAGTGGTCTTGGAGAAGTACTTGTAACCCAGAGGATTGCCGAAGTAGCCTTCCACAGAGTCATCGATCATGTACAGGTCGGTGTAGAAGTACAGGGGAACGACACAGCCGGTGTCCATCAGCATGTCTTCCGCAATGTGCATCAGCTCATAGCGGACTTCGTTGTCGGTGCAGGACTTGATGGTGGAGATCAGAACGTCGTAGGTCTCAGCCCAGGTGCCGTTTTCAACCTTAATGTCATAGCCCTGAGCGGTCAGATCCAGGTTGTAGACAGCCACATCAGCATGGGCGCCCTTACCGAACTGGATATCATTGTTGCCGGAGGTGGAGATCCACATATCCAGGAAGCAGATGGGATCGGTGTAGTCAGCAACCCAGCCGTTACGGGCGAGGGAGAAGTCACCGGCCTTACGGGTGTTCAGGAAGGTGTTCCATTCCTGGTTTTCCAGCTGCATGTTGATGCCGATGCTGGCCAGTGCGCTCTGCAGATATTCGCCGATGGCCTTATGGCCTTCGGAAGTATTGTACAGGTAGGTCAGAGTGGGGAAGTTGGTGAACATGCCGTTGGCATCCACTTCATAGTACTTGGACAGGATTTCGTAAGCTTCTGCGTAGTTGCCATCCAGAGCTTCGGGAGCAACATTGTAGTAGCCATAGTACTCATCGCTGTGACCGGCAGTCTGATAGAACTCAGAGCCGTCGGGGTTCATCATACCCATGGGAACAAAGGAAGAAGCGGGAACCTGGCCGCCCTGTGCAATGGCCTCAACAATGTAGTTGCGGTCGAACAGCAGGCCCAGTGCATAACGGATCTCGGCCTCGGCAGCGATTCTTTCAGCCTCAGTCATTTCAGCAGGGGCGTCGGTTGCGGCGGCAGTGGTGGGAGCCTCAGTGGCAGCAGGAGCGGTGTTTCCGCCGCATGCAGCCAGACTCAGGACCATAGCCAAAGCCAGCAGCAGGGTTACGAATTTTTTCATTTCATTACCTCCAATGAAAATTATGTGACAATTGCCGGAAAAACAGGCAACTGCCCTGCTCAAGATACTTACTAAAATTGGTCGTTACTCCAGTAAATTCCTTGAATACGCAGTATTATACCTTACAAAAATTCATTTTGCAAGGCAAATCCTTCACGATCGCATCAAAAGAGAGAAGTTTGTATATTTGAACAGTATTCTTGCAATTACGGATTCAATCATGTGCACTTTGACCGTATGGCGTGGAGCATTGTACGCCAATTGGAAACATTTTTCGACCTATCGTTTTCATGGACGCACAGGCCCATCCTTGCCTTTCACCGGACCTGGCATCGCCTTCCTGTTGACATCAGTACGAAACCGTACTATAATGTCAGCATAATTTCGTATTCATGGAGAAAGGCTCATGCAAAAATCAATTGTTCAGCTGATACACAGGCTCAACTATTTAACCTCGGAACTGGATGGACTGTACCACCAGGCATCTGTGCAAATTGGACTTTCAGACAGCGCCATGCGGATTCTGTATGCGATCTACGATAACGGAGATGGCTGTCTGCTGCACACGATCTACCGTCAGTCCGGCATCTGCAAGCAGACGGTGAATTCCGCCATCCGAAAGCTGGAGGAGGAAGAGATCCTGTACCTCTCCCGTTTTAAGGGCAGGCGCAAAAAGGTGATGTTGACCGAAAAGGGAAAGTCTTATCTGGGACAGACGGCTGCAAAAATCAGCGAGGCGGAATGCCGGGCATTCGCAGACTGGACGGATGCGGAAGTGGAAGAATATCTAAGCCTGACTGAAAAATACGTGGAATCCTTCCGGGATCAGGTGCAGGCCATGGGCAGTGAGGTAGCGAAATGACAATCAAATTATCCGATCATTTTTCTTATGGACGGCTCCTGCGCTTTACCCTGCCGTCTGTTGCCATGATGATTTTCACCTCCATATACGGCGTGGTGGACGGTTTCTTCGTATCCAATTATGCGGGAAAGACACCCTTTGCCGCAGTCAATCTCATTATGCCGGTTCTGATGATTGTGGCAACGGTGGGCTTCATGTTCGGCACGGGCGGAACCGCCATTGTGGCCATGGTGTTGGGCGAAGGAGATCGGGAACGGGCAAACCGGTATTTTTCCCTGTTTACCTATGTGGCCTTCGTTCTGGGTGTGATCTTCGCAATTCTGGGCTTTCTGGTTATCCGCCCCATTGCCCGGATGCTGGGGGCAGAGGGAGAACTGCTGGAAAACTGTGTGATTTACGCCCGCATTATTCTGATTGCCACCCCCTTCTATATTCTTCAGCTGCTGTTTCAGAGTTTTTTCATCACTGCAGAAAAACCCCAGATTGGTTTGGCGGTCACCATCTCCTCCGGTGTCACCAATATGGTGCTGGACGCCGTGCTGGTGACTCTGCTGCCGCAGGCGTATAAACTGATCGGCGCGGCCGCTGCCACGGCGATGAGTCAGGTGGTCGGCGGCGTTGTTCCGCTGTTCTACTTCTTCCGGAAGAACAGCAGTATTCTGAGGCTTGGCAAAACCCGTTACGAAGGCAGAGCCATTGCCCGCGCCTGCACCAACGGCGCATCGGAATTTATGAGCAATATCTCCTCCAGTGTCGTGGGTATGCTGTACAATTTACAGCTTATCAAGTACGCCGGGGAAAACGGTATTGCAGCCTATGGTGTCATGATGTATGTCAGTATGGTCTTTTCCGGGACATTCATTGGCTATTCCATCGGTACGGCTCCGGTGATTGGCTATCACTATGGCGCCCAAAACCACCCGGAACTGAAAAGTCTGCTCCGCAAAAGCCTGTCCCTGATCGGAATCTTCGGGGTTTGTATGCTCACGGCAGCACAGCTTTTGGCTGTGCCGCTGTCAAGGTTTTTCGTTGGCTATGACCCCGATCTGATGAATCTGACCGTTTCCGGCTTTCGGATTTTCGCGTTGTCCTTTTTGATCATGGGATTTGCCATTTTTTTCTCGGGATTTTTTACAGCCCTGAACGATGGTCTGACGTCGGCGCTCATTTCCTTTTTGAGAACACTGGTGTTTCAGGTGGCAGCCGTTCTGCTGCTGCCGCTGATCTGGGGTATCGACGGAGTTTGGGTGTCCATTGTGGTTGCGGATCTGATGGCGGTGATCCTGGGTGCCGCGTTCGTCGTTCTGAAGCAAAAGAAATACAAGTATTAAGTATAGCGGCATTTTTTCCTTTTTCGCCGCCACGTTCTCCCTTTGTAAACAAACACGGCCGGTATGGAATTCAATCCTCCATACCGGCCGTCAGTATATTAGCAGTCCTTATCTGACTCTATCAGGCAGACACCGGTTTCTTACTCTTTTTTCCATACCTTATCCCACCACTGTCCAACATTCCGGCAGTGGGATGCCAGCGTATAGAAGGCGGTGCGCACTTTGATCCGAAGGATGCCCCACATACCGGACTCCACATCCCACCGCAGGGAGCCGGAGCGATACAGGTAATCCCCGGGACAGTCCGAAGCGCCTCCCAGCAGCTCCAGGTTGTAGACATTGCCCACGCTGATTGCCCCCTTCGCTGCCTCCACGTTGGAAAGCGGATTGTCAGGCTGCTCCCGCCAGACATGACCATGGATCAGGAACCCAATGTTTCTCGGCTTATCGCCGGGCATCAGATACCGGATGATGACTCGTTCCTTCGTATAGGCCTTGAGCACAGGGGTGGCAGGCTCCCCGTGAACCTTGGAATCAAAGATCTTGTGTACCAGCGGGATTCGCTTCAGACGGTTTTCAAAGCGTTCCGCCCGGTAATTAAAACCCTTCTCCCCTGTGTCCTCATGGTCCACCTCTCCGTGGGCCCCGTGGGGTTCTCCCGCTTCCGTGGTCTTGATCAGGTTCCCTTCTCTATCCAGCATCCGAATTCCGTTATGCGCAAAGAGCACAAACTCCCGAAAGGTCGCCACACCCGGAGCCGTAATGATGGACTGGGCTTCATGATTCTGTTCTGTCTGGAGGTAGGTCCGGCAGTACTTCGCTCCGGGCGGCTCAATAATGATCGTGCCGAACAGGCCGTGATACTTGTGGTTTCGCAGATCACCGAAGGAACGGAGCAGACAAGTCCCATATTCTTTGTCAGCATGCCACAGATATCGGATGCTTTTCCCCGGTGCCACGGTTTGCTCCACATCGTTGTAACCCACATTCAAACCGGAGGACCTCACCGGGTCGTATTGCAGGAACTGGGGATTCAGCGATACCCTGTTGGATGGCCTGTGGCACAGATCCAGGGGCACAGAGGGGTAATCAAAATAGGGCACCTGTTTTTCGAACAGGTTGTGAAGTGTCACTTCAATCCAATCTCCGGCATTGGCCCGAAGAATCAGTGGGATTGGCCGCTTCCTGCCGCAGCGGATGTCCTCCACTTCCTCCAGCGGAACAAACAGCAGTCCATCCGGGTCATGGTCCCCATAGCGATTGTATTCCAAATCCCTTTGGATGGCCGCAATCTCAAATTTACGGATACAGGCCCCGGGCGGCGGCGTTAGGCTGCACATTTTCTCCCGTTTTCCACACAAAGGCATCAGACATTCCCGGGGCTCGGCATAGGCCCGGATAATCCCCCAAAGCCCCAGCCAAACATCGTCCACCCCGCCGCTGTAATACAGATAATCCCCCGCAGCATAGGGCTCGTCAATGCGTAAATTAAAGGCTTCCGATATGCCAAGGGCTTGTGCTGCCACCAAAGGCGCATCCGGCTTGGTGATCTCCTTTTTCCAGGACATACCCACAATGTTGAAAGCGTGCTGCTCCTCATGGGCCCCGTCCAACAATCGAATCACCAACTCATCACCGGGGTAGGTCTCCAGAATCGGCGTGGCAGGGTCCCAGTAGGTCAGCGATGAGAAAATGTGGGCGGGATCTTCCCTACATTTCAGCCGCTCCCGCATGGGCTCACAGCGGTAGTTGATCCCCATGACGCCGGGATCATCGGCGGATCCGGGATGCTCCGGCGGATTCAGCGGCTGTCCCTTCCTATCGAACAGAAATGCAAAATCATGGACGAACAGGGCAAACTCCCGGAATGCCGTACCGTCCTTCCGGCGGATCACCGCCTGGGTGCCGTGGCTGATTGGGCAGAAGGTATGGGGATCCAGGAATTCCGCCCCGGCAGGCTCCACAATCAGTGCTGCGAACATACCATGCTGCTGGTGCATATTGGCAAACAGGTGGTCGTGGAAAAAGACGGTGTTCAGCTCCTCGTTGGCAAAAAACCGCTCGATGAGGGTTTCATACCGCCTGGCACCCGCGATGTTATTCCATCCGTTGGCAGATCCGTCGGAAACGATGGTGTCAAATTTCACCAGATGAATGTGATACCCCACAATATCCGTCAGGGTACGCATCTGGAAGGGACTTTCCTCAATATAATCCGGCAGGAGATTGGTAAAACGCACCTCAATGCAGTCCCCCGCGTTGGCCCGGATCACCAGCGGCTCCGGGCAGATTTCCCCACATTCGATTTTGGCAAGGTAACACTCCAGGGTGCCATACTTCTCGATTTCCTCCTTCAGCACGAAAAACCGTCCCTGGGGATCGTGCCATCCAAAGCGGTTGTAGACGATGTTCGCCTGTACCGCTGCGATTTCAAATACCTTCACATCACAAGCCGCATGGCAGGGACAGGTGGAAGTATACAGCGCGCCAGGCGCATAATCCGGAACAAAGTTCGCTTCTTCCAATGGTGTTGGCTCGATCTTGTTCTCCTCTTCCGCCGTCAGAATCCCCAGTGGCGGCTGAGAGGGCTGCTGCGGAAAGATCCCATTGATAAAGTTAGGATACCCCGGATGCCATTCATCCTTTTCCGGGGGCAGTGGACGGTCCCGCAGAGGCTGAAGCGGTTCGATGGGTGTGCCGTCGGGATAGGTATCCCCGCCCCGCTGAAGCCGGTCAAACACCCGCCACAGCGTCCACATTCCCTCATGGAAATGGGGATACAGGTGACAGTGGAAAATAGCATCGCCGATCATGCCGTTGAGGCTGCCAGCGCCGTACAAAATATCCAGCGTCATACACTCCTGGGGACTGATGGACACAGAGTCAATGATGGTAGAGCGGGAGTCATCCACCTCTTTGCGCCACTGATGGTTGTGCAGATGGAACACATGGGTCTCCTTCACGCCGCCGTGGATCAGTCGAATCTTGGATGGGTCTCCCACATAAGCCTTCAAAATCGGAGGCGCCGGATCTCCATAGGCCCAGGAGCTCATGGAAATGTCCTCGTCGGTATCAGCAGGATCCCCATGGTGATCCAGCGGCAGACGGTTCCGCATGGGTTCCGAACGGTAACTGATGGCGGTGGTACCATTGGGCAATCCTGTATGGGGGTCCACTGGCTGTAAGCCCTGAGCGTTCAGAATCTCCAGCTCATCATGGAAAAACACTGCATATTCCCGGAACGCAGGCCGGGCAGGATTGTAGATATCCGCAAACAATCCACTTTCCAGCGGCTCCCCGGTGACAGGATCGAACCATTCCGATTCCGCCGCCTCCACGATAATGGCCCCAAACAGTCCATGAACATTGGTACCATCCTCGCCGCTTCTGGGATCAGCCAGATCCGAGAACAGGAACACGCCCTCCCGGTCGGCATACCAGGTGTACTGGATGAAGTCAGCTGTGGTGGTATCGGGATTCAGTCCCACATTGGCCCCATCCGAGGACAGGACGTTATAGCGAAGTCCCTGAACATGGATAGAGGCTCTGCGATTCAGCCTGTTGCGAAAATTAATGCAAATTTCGTCTCCGACATTTGCCCGCAGCACCAACGGCCGCACCTCCTCATAAGGTTGCGGCGGATCAAGGCAGAAGTTTTCCCGGGCCTTCGTCTGAATCCGCTGGGAATCCTTGGCCAACACATACAGAAGCCCATTGGGGTCATGATCGCCGTATTTGTTGTACACAATGGGAAGTGAAATGGCTTCAATGTCAAAGGTACGCACGGTTTTTTCAGCCGGATACTCGGATGTGTGAAACATACAATGCACTCCTTTCTTTGTTCCAGTATGCCATTGTATGTCGTAAGAGCAGCCTTTGCGCCGCATTTCCCTCCGGCAAAAGATTCTCCCAGTAGAATACACCCGGCTTTCTTCCCAGCCTGAAATACAGCTCGTGCTTGTCATAAGAATACCTCCAGCTCTAAATTATTTGAGGATTCTCTTATGTATGGCACTCCATCGGAGGTCGGCTGTTCCATAAATGTAAAAAGCAGCGCATCCATGGAATATACAACTGTCCCACAGATGCGTGCAATTCGTTTCTTGTTTTCCGCAGCAAATCCTTGTATAATCAGAACAGCATTACCCCACACAGTATTTTCATATCGTATAACAGTTCCTGTATCATGATAAAAAGTACCTAAACTTGCTGGCAACATCGGCACAAATTGGCGCGTCAGCATGGATTTCACATTCAAGGGGCTGTCAAACAGCAGTCTCTTGTTTACATAGAAAGAAGGGAAACAAAACACCATGAGGGTTCAAGATATTCTGAAAAAAGTCATTCCGCTCCTGTGTATTTTGTCGGCAGCAGTCATCCTAATTGCAAATCCAAATATTTCAGCAGATTGGATATTGCGCTATACACCAGCAAATCCGTTTCTCGCTGCCTGGGTCATATTGCTTCTTTATGCGGTCAAAAGCGTATCTGTTGTATTTCCGATGATCGTTTTGGAAATAGCAGTGGGGCTGATGTTCCCCACGGGTGCAGCACTTCTGGTCAATTTTCTGGGTATTCTTGTACTGTTGACGGTGCCTTACTGGATTGGACATTTTTCCGGTATTGAGGCCGTGGGCAAAATGATTCAGAAGTATCCCAAATTCGGTGCAATTCTGGACCGTCAGCAGGAGAATTCCTTTTTTCTGTGCTTCCTTTTTCGCATTATCAGCTGTCTGCCCTGCGATGTTGTTTCCATGTATTTTGGCGCAACAGGAGCACCCTATTGGAAGTATCTTGCCGCCAGCACGCTTGGTCTCCTTCCCGGAATGATTTTGGCGACACTGCTGGGCGTCAGCATTGAAGATCCCACATCACCCATGTTCTGGATTACGGTGGCACTGAAAGTGTTGTTTGCGGCTGTATCGATTCTGATCTACTATCAATTCCCCAAGGAAAAAAATGGCGAATGGAGGAAGTAACGGATGAAGCGAAAATGGTTTCGGGCGCTGTTCCGCCGACGGGTATTGATTATCCTGCTCCTTGTGCTTCAGTTTGTTTGTTTTGGCTATCTGATTGCATCAGGAAGTCAGGTGTCAACGGCATTGGACCACATTCTGCGTGTCATCAGCGTCATGACTGTGCTTCACGTTGTTTCGATGAAGGACAAGGGTGGGTATAAAACCGCTTGGGTCGTTCTCATTCTGGTCTTCCCGCTGTTTGGCGGCCTGCTGTATCTGATGTTCAATTTTCAGAGCTCCACCCGGCATTTTGCATCGGCAATCAAGTGCTCCGAGGAAAAAGCCGCTCCGTTATTCGCCCTGCCTGGTGACAGCTATGACGCGGCGCGGGAGCAGATGGGTAAGGATTTTGCACAGGTTCGGTATATGCAGGATTACGCAGGTTTTCCCGTTTATTCTGATACCAGAACGAAATATTTCTCCCCGGGAGAGAAAATGCTGGAAGCCCTCCTGCCGGAGCTGGAAAAGGCTGAGAAATACATTTTCCTGGAATTCTTTATTATCGAAAATGGCATTATGTGGGGACAAATTGAGGACATTCTGAAACAAAAAGCAGCACAGGGTGTCAAAGTCCGTTTGATCTATGATGATCTGGGATGCTTTCTGACACTGCCGATGGATTTCCGGAAGCATCTCAGCTCCTATGGAATTGAGAGCGTTGTTTTTAATCCCTTCCGCCCCCTCCTGACCGTGAAGCAGAACAACCGGGATCACCGAAAGATTATCTCCATCGACGGCAAGGTAGCCTTTACCGGCGGTATCAATCTGGCGGACGAGTACATCAATGCCAAGGTAAAGCACGGTCATTGGAAGGATTCTGCTGTCATGGTGGAGGGCAAGGCAGCATGGAGCTTCACGCTGATCTTTCTGCAAATGTGGCAAACCTGCACCAAGACGGATGAGGATTTTTCTGCCTATTATCCCTGGAAGGACAGCGAGTGTACTGTTGCATCCGATGGTTTTGTACTGCCCTACGCCGACAGTCCCACGGATACAGAAAATGTGGGCGAGCATGTTTATCTGCAAATTCTGAATCTGGCTCAGGACTATGTATATATCAATACGCCCTACCTGATTGTGGATGACAGCATGGTTTCCGCTTTAACGCTTGCTGCCAAGCGTGGTGTGGATGTGCGGATCATCACACCCCACAAATGGGACAAATGGCTTGTTCACATGACCACACGCTCCTATTACCGGGAGTTAACCAAAGCGGGTGTGAAAATCTACGAATATACCAGCGGCTTCAACCATTCCAAAACTTTTGTGGCGGATAATACCATTGCTACCGTAGGCACAACGAATCTGGACTTCCGCAGTCTGTATCTCCATTTTGAATGCGGCACATGGATGTACCGCAGTACCGCCGTTATGGAAGTCAAGGAGGATTTTCTGAACACCCTGAATGTCTGCCAGCTTGTTACCGAAAAGGATTGCAATCCCAATATCGCCGTTCAGCTGTTCCAGGATATTCTTCGCCTGTTTGCGCCCCTGATGTAAATAAAAAGGAAATTCCCCATGTTTCTGGACAACGAGAACAACCGAAGGCAAATATCCAAATGGATTGCATCGTTGCATCCTGTATCCTGATCTTTTTTGGCAGTTCGTTATATATCTGCCATCGCCCTGGCGACAAAGTGGTTATTCAACCTGTTTTTGTCGCTGCTGATCGGTGTTATTCGGGCGCTTGTCCTGAATGTGCCGCTCCGCTTTATAGAGCGTCACCTGTTTCGATAAAAGCCTGCTCCAAGGAATAAAATGCGGCGCCCTTTGGCAATCCATCCTGCTGGTGCTCGGTATCTTCAAATCCTGTGCATGGTGTACGCACCGGGTCAGTGTGCGAAGCTGTGCATTTCCCTGCCAGAGCGTCCCTTCCAGGATCGGCAGCGTCTCATGCGCGAGCGTTTAAGCATCATTCAAGTTCTCATTATGGCTGGTCAGCTTCTGCCGGGCATTGGCATTGACTGAAAAAACGAATGGACTCAATTTTCTTTACCGTTCACATTTTCTGTTTGAAATCATGTATAATGGTTTAAGCAGTCGAACCAAGCGGAGGATTGTGTATGAT
>JBJDYI010000027.1:0-14281 GCA_051867165.1 Faecousia sp.
AATGCAGCATAGCGTCTTTTCCAGAGGATACACGGCAGTAAGCTGCAACGCGCTCTCTACGGGGAGCGGCTGCCGGAGCGGACGTAACCCGGCGGATAACCTTTTCCTTATTCTGATTGTTCTTTTCCACGGCTTTCGCCTCCTTTCACGACCATATATCACTCCTACCGCCGTAAAAGTCAACGATCATTTTGATACAATCCGCCCCATACCGGAGAGAATTGTGCAGCCAGCTTCGGTTGCACGGCATGGAATTCGCTGCCGGAAATGAGCCCCTCATGAGCTGCGGTGAAACAAGCGCCGCACAGCCACGCTCCGCCAGCCACTTCCACACATTTTCATAGATTTCTGCGGCACAGAGGGTCGAACCGTCTTTCTGCCGGGCGGACAGGAACTCGGACGGCTTCGGCATCTCCTGACCCTCAAGGTCAGCCGCGCTGTCACCAAAGTCGATAACAGTCAACGGTCGTCTGCCTGGATTGCCGTCCTCAATCCTGTCCGCGATGGCCTTTTTCGGCCTGCCTCCGGTGCCTGGTTTGGGTCCTCGCCGGCCCATTTCCTTCACCTGCCTTCCTGTAGGGGGCTATTCCCCTGAAAACTTATGCGATTTCGCGCACGAGACCCCACGCCCGTTCCCCAGAAGGAAGGCCGTAGAGATTTTGACCGCCCCTGGGGTCACCGGTTGTGCCATCTGTCACCGCGTTCCGCGTGGATTCTGGCATGACATGGCTTGCAGAGGGCGATCAGATTCTCCCGCGCGTGTGTGCCGCCTTCCGACAGCGGCTTGATGTGGTGAATTTCCTCCGTCCTGACATAGCGGCCTTCTTTCAGACACAGTTCGCACAGCGGATGGGTGGCAGCATAGCTGTCACGGATGCGTTTCCAGGCTCGACCGTACCGGCGCTTGGTTTCCGGAGCGCGGTCGTATTTTTCGTACCGCTGGGCTTCCACCCTGGCGTGTTCCTCACAAAACCGGCTGTCTGTCAGCTTGGGACAGCCGGGATAGGAGCAGGGGCGCTTTGGCTTTCTCGGCATCGGTTCACCTCCATCCGGGCATGAGAAAAGCCCCACGGGATTACTCCCATGAGGCCCTCTGCTTTTTGTTCAAGCGATCCGATTCACTTTTGACAGCATACATGATAGCCCAGGCTGGCCGCAGCTCTGCCAATCACTCCGTTCGTCGAGGAGAGCATCAGCGTCAGAATGCTGACCAGGACGACCGTGGAAATAAAATGCGGCAGATAGACCACCGTCTGCATGAGCTTCTTCGCCCGATTGCTGGCGATCTTGCTGAACATGATCGCCAGCAGAATGGGGACAGGAAAGCTGAGGATGATCGTGGACAGGCTGATGGTCAGCGTATTCTTGATGAGGGACCAGAACTGAAAGGAGTTGAAGAACTTTTTGAAATACTGCAGTCCGACAAATTCTCCGCCCGTCAGGCCAAGCTGAGGCACATATTTTCTGAATGCCAGCTGAATACCATACATCGGGATGTAGTTAAAGATCAGAATGATCAGGAATCCTGGCAGAACCATCAGATACAGCTGATAATGCTCTGCGATATTCCGCTTGAGTCTCTTCATAACCGGCATAGCCAACCCTCTTTCCAGATTCCGGTAGATACGCAGAGCGGCTGGATGAGATACACAGATTCATCCAGCCGCTCTCTCTGACTGCTTAATCGATCAGTTTTTCAGCCCACATGGCTATTACTTCCCCAGATAGGCATCCACAGCCGTCTGAACAATCTGCCTTGCCTCTTCAAAACCGGCATTGTTGGCAGAATTGATGTAAGCGTCCCAGCCTTCCGCCACGCCGCCGTTCGTCGTCCACTCTGCGAACTGAATCTCCCAGATATTCTTCAGATCGGTCATGAAGTAGGAGAGTTCGGCATTGACCTCATCCTCATACGACAGGAACACGCCCGGCCAGCCGTCGTTGCCGACGCGGGCAATCTGCTCTTCAAAGCAAGCGCTCAGCGAGTCGATCAGCTGCATATCCGAGGGCAGGGTGACCTGCAGCTCGTCGGAAATATACATCGGAGAGATGTCCGCCAGCGCGTTCGTCCACTTCCAGGTTCCCGGATCCAGCGTAGGATCAGCCGGCGGCAAAACGGTCAGCGTGCCGTCTTCATTCTGCTGGATGCACTCGCCATAGGAGCCGAACAGGCACTGAATGGCATAGTACGGATCATAGAACAGATCCACAAAGCGCATCGCGGCTTCCTTGTTCTTGCACGCCGCGCTCATGGTCACCTGCGGGAATCCGTAGTTCAGGTTGTAATAGCTGTACTCCCAGACCGCCTTGTCCGCATACTCGGCGCTCGGCAGAATCGTCGAGATCGTCTCATACTGCACAGCCCAGTCGTTGCCCATGCGGTCGGTGATGTCCCAGCCGAAGGTGAAGCCCACGTTGCCCGTGCGGCAAAGCGCGGAGGAGCTGGCGTATTCCTGCGTGAAAACCTCGCTGTTGATCAGGCCGGCGCTCCAGCACTTGGAAATGAAGACCATCAGCTCCTTGTAGGCCTCGCTCATGTACACGTTGCCCACAATGCCTTCCTTCAGATACCAGCCCTCATCCGTGATGCAGGTGACCGGAATGCCCCAGCCGCTGGTCATGGCCATGATCCACGGCAGCTGCGCGAGATTCTTGGCGGCGATGCCCGCGGCAAACTCCAGCGGGATTTCGTCGTTCGGATCACCGTTGCCATTGGCATCCTGCTCCTTGAAGGCGAGCAGCACGTTGTAAAGCTCATCGAGCGTGGTGGGCTTTTCCAGCCCGAGATTCTCGAGCCACTGCACATTGATCATCTGGCGCAGATAGCTCTTGGGCCAGTAGCGCTGATACTTCGGAAGACCATACACGCCGCCGTCCCGGGAGGTGGAGAGCGCCTTGGTTTCAGGATGCTCCTCGAACATCCTGGCGACGTTCGGGGCGTATTCCATCAGCTCGTTCAGGTCCTGGAAAAGATACTGGAACTGTGCGATATCGCTGGTCAGAATGCCCGTACCGCCGATGATCAGATCCGGCAGATCGCCGCTGGCCAGCAGCGTGCTCTTGATTTCAGTCCAGCCGCTGGTGACCTGCTCAATCTCCAGATTGACGCCGGCCGCTTCAGCCATATCGCTGATGAATTTCAGCTCTTTCACATCTTTTGTCAGAGAGTTCGTGTAGAACAGTGCGCTCAATGTGACCTTTTCTTCCGCAGAAGCAAACGTGCAGACACCAAGCATCATAGAAACAGCCAAAAGGAAAGCCAAATAACGTTTCATGCTCGTTCCTCCTTTTCTGTTGATCGGGTTCTCTTCATGCGAAGTGACCCTTTTCTTTCGATCCGAGACAGAGAATGTAGCTACTATTCACATATCGTTCCCTTATTTTACACCGTTCTGACCAAATTCTGTACCCACATAGTTATACAAAAGGTATCCGATATTGACTTTATCACTTTAAGAACCAAATCCGCATTTCCTCGCCGTCGCAGGACTGCGCGCGATTTCCCCAGAACGCGTAAGGAATCAGCACGATGCTTCTCGCGCGTTCGCCGCCCGTCCTCCGTCGGTACAATGCATTTGCCCAGCCGTCTTCGGTGACGCAGGTGCCTGCTGCGCGCAGCATCGGCGCTCCGAAAAGGCGATCGGAGAGCACCTGGATGTCCTCCTCCTGTGAAATCCGGAGGTTGTGCAGCAGCGGGCCGTTGTCACATTCCTCTGCGCAGTACACGACAGGCCCCCTCATGACCGCTGTGCGTCCGGCATCTGCCCGAACTCTCGGATGGGCCTCGACCAGATAGGGGCGCATGTCCATCTCCATGGAGACCGTTGCGTCGTCAGCGTCAATCTCAAGTTCCGCATAGCCGTTCCTGTCCTCGGGATGAATTTCAGCGCCGCCGCGCTCAAAGCGGATCGACGCGCACCACTGCGGCCTGCGCACATACAGCCGGGTTCCCCTGCCGTTGCTGATCCGGATGCAAACGCGTCCGTCCCACGGGTAATCCGTCTGCTGCCGGATGCGCACCATCCGCCCATCCTCAAGAGAGAGCTCCGCTTCAGACTGGGCAAACAGATTGACATAGACGGCATTTCCCTGAATCATATACAGGAATCGCCCCATAGCGGCAAACTGACGCACCAGATTCGGCGGACAGCAGGCGCAGGCAAACCACTTCTGACGAACCATTTTTACGCTGTCATAGTCATGATCCGCCCGGACATCCCCGGGATATACCTCCAGCGGATTGACATAAAAGAAGCTCTTGCCGTCCAGCGCCATGCCCGCCGGCAGCGCGTTGTATGCGATGCGCTCCATGGCATCCGCATATCGGGCATTCGGTTCATGGCGCAGCATCCAGTTCAGGGCGGTCATCAACGCGACGGACGCGCAGGTTTCGGCATATGCCGTGTCATTTGGCAGATGATAATCCCGGGTAAAGGCCTCCTTATGTCGGGTGGCGCCCACCGCGCCCGTGATGTACATCTGTCTGCTGAGAATGCGGTCCACAATTTTTCGGCACGCATCAAACATTTCGGGGTCCTCATGATAGAGGCTGTAGCCTGCCATGCCCGAGAGCAGATAGCCCATCTTCACCGCATGGCCAACGGGATGGTCAAGCGCTCTGACCGGGCATACCGACTGATCATATTCCCGGTCATCGCTGGGCTTTTCCCCCTGAAGATGCGGGTGAAAGCTCGTTCTCCCGCGCCGCTCCCACTCGATATCGTAGTAATAGGGTTCGCTGCCGCGCGTGTTGAGCTGAAAGCCCGCCTGCTCCAGATAGCGCGGCTCGCCAGTCGCCTCGTAGAGGCGAACCAGCGCTGTCTCCGCCTCCGGATGTCCGTCGCATGCACGAATCTGGTCCGGCCCGTCTCCGAATGTCCGGCAGATCAGATCGGCATACCGGCACATCACGTCCAGCAAGCGCCGTTTTCCCGTCGCGTCATAATAGGCCACTGCCGCCTCGGTCAGATGGCCAAAGCAATACAGCTCGTCGCATTCGCGGATATTCCGAAAGCGGTTCTGCGGCTGCTCCACCGTAAAGAACGTATTCAGGTATCCATCCTCCTGCTGCGCCCGGGCCAGCAGCTCAATCACCTCGTCCGCGCAGACTTCAAGCTCCTCATCCTCATTCCAGCTGAGCACATACGCCACAGCCTCAAGCCACTTTCCGACATCGCTGTCCTGAAAACAGGTGCCATAATACTTGTTTTCGGACTCTCCCGCGGCAATCCTGAAATTCTCGATGGCACCGCTTTTTTCTACGCCTTCAATCTGATCGTTCAATACCTTCCACTGATAGGGCATGGCCTCATCCCTGACCACCCTCTGATACTCAGCCAGGAATCCGCCTGTGAGGTGAACGTGGTGAAGGTCTGGATTTCTGTACACATTTGGTTTCATACAGCGATTCAGCTCCTTTTCGTCATGTAAATCATCTGAAGGACCGCCTGTCCCGCCGGATCCTCAGGATCGTCGGCTCCATCGTACAATATTGCAATCCTCAGTTCAATCCACGATAACGAACAATTGGTATCCAGAATTCACCTGCGATGCGATGATACATCATCGGGAAATGCTCTTTGTATTCAGCCGTGTATTCCGGTATGCAGTGGGCGTCAGCCCCATACACGTCTTGAATTGGCGCATAAAGTATTTTTCGTTGGCGAATCCGCACTCCATAGCAATCCGCTTGACCGGATAATCGGTGCCAATCAGCTGCTGGCAAGCCAGATTGATTCTCAGCTCGGCGCAGTAGTTCATCAGCGTTTTTCCAACCCTCTTTTTAAACAGGCGACACAAATAGGATTTGTTGTATCCAAAGCGCTGCGCCAGTGATTCGGCGGACAGCTCAGAGACAAAATTCAATCGGATATAATCCAGCATGCGCACAAATCGCTGGTCGAATTTCTTGGCATAACCCAGAAGCGTCTGATTGCTGATTTCATAGAGGAGCACCTTCAGCACATTCTGACGGATAATCCCGGTGTACTGTGTGCCATAATCCAGCGAATACAGATAATCGCACACCATGAAGGCCGTCTGAATATTCAACAGCGGATAATGAAGCATCAGATAGGCATGCTGATTTCCCTCCGGCGTTTCGGAAAAATCCATTTCTCTCTGCACAGCGTCGATTTCCGGCGCCCGGAAATGGATCCAGTAATACGCCACGCCCTCCTTGCCCATCTTAGTACCGCGATGCAGTCTGTTAGGCGGCAGCAGGAACATGTCTCCTGCCATAATTTTGTATTCCACATCCTCGATGTTCATATACATATAGCCGCGCGTGCACAGGCCAAGAACCCACATCGGGAATACACGGGGCGCATGCATCCATTCGTCCTCTGTGCTCATGATCCCGCATTCCATATACTGCACATCTTCTTCGATGGAGAACGATATGATCTTCATACTGTGTATTTGCCTTCTTTCACTGTAAACAATCGCCAGTTACCGCTGAAGTGAACAATGCGTTCTGCATGCACTTCGCCTCGCCTTCATTTCGATCGCAGCGGATAACATCAATTATCCGTATAGCGATTATATCATGCGAGAACATATGTTCCTAATATGGTATGATATTGACCGACAAACTCTTACATCATGTTCGGGTTAACTGTTATTCGATGCCAGCCACGAGAGCAGACGTGAACACATATGTAAACTCTCGATGATGACGAGCTTATGTTTGTGTTGAGCATCATAATATGATTAGTTCATCGTCCTGATAAGTAACTTTTAATATCTATAAATATGTCGTATGTATCCATACAATACCGACAGGTCGGGAAACATCTTTTTGCGCAGTCAACTCTGTCGTACTCGATGGACAAAGATTCAGCCTGTCCGAGATACCTTTGGAGTTGTATGTTAAGTGTTGGTGCAACTTATGCCATTGCTGCATTGTCTGTCCACAATTCACACTGGCTGATGACTGTGTTGATGGCGAAATCGTAATCCTCCGGCGGATAGCGATGCTTCTTAAGCAGACGCTTAACCATCTTGCGCATCGCTGCGCGGGCTGTTTCTTTTTTCTGCCAGTCGATGGTGCGATTGGTGCGGAGCATCTCGGTCAGCTCTTTGGTCAGGGCGATCAGCTCGTCATTCTGGTAGAAATCCTTGATGTGTTCCGGTTTTGTGAGCGCATCGTAGAAGGCCAGTTCTTCCCGGGAGAGGCCGAGCTTTTGCCCGTTTTTATACAGGTTGGCAATTTCCTCTGCGGTTTTCAGCAGCTCCTTAATGACCTCTTCATTGGTAATCAGTCCATTGTAGTATGCATTCATCAGTTGCGAGATCTTTTCAGAAAACTTCTGCGACTGCACAACGTTTGTCCGCTTATACAGCGATACTTGCTCCGCCATGAGCTTTTTCAAAATCTCGACGACGATATTCTTCTCCTTCATCCGGGAGATTTCTTCCAGTACGGCGGGATCAAAGAGATTGAAGTTTTCCCCGGCGGTTTTCTTGCTGTCAAACAGACTGATTACGCCTTCGCTCTGTACAGCAGCTTTCAGCAATTCATTGATCTCATCGTTGATCTCTTTGAGCGAGAGCGTTTTGCCGCCTTTGCCGCCGTATGTAATTTTGATGATGGTGGAGCGGATGGCTTCCATATAAGCTGCTTCATGGCGTTCAGTTTCTGTGGTCATGCTCGAGCACAGCGAATGCGCCTGTTTGAGAAGCAGCGCTTCCTTCTGGAACATATCCTTGCGATCCGGCTTACGCGCATCCAGAATGAAGTTCACACCGCCGGTGATGAGCTTTGCCATCACAAGAGGAGAACCTCCGATAAAGCTGCTGAAATCATAGCCATGCAGCAAGTCTTTGCAGACCTGCAGCTTCTCCTGAAATTTGGGATAAGCAACCTTGGCGATGTTCATGTCGCCGTATCTGGACTGGTCGCGCTTGGTGTATTCCTTCATCGCGGCTTTCAGCGCCGAGGCGATACCGACATAATCGACGATGAGGCCGCCCTCCTTGTCCCTGAACACGCGGTTGACGCGAGCAATAGCCTGCATCAGATTGTATCCGTGCATCGGCTTATAGATGTACATGGTGGCCAGCGAGGGCACGTCAAAGCCGGTCAGCCACATATCCACCACGATGGCGATTTTCATCGGGTCGTTGTTATCCTTGAACCGGCGCGCCAGCTCCTCCTTATGGGCTTTTGTGCCGATGATTTTCTTCCAATCCTCCGGGTCGTTGTTGCCGCCGGTCATGACCACGCCCAGCTTCTCTTTCCAATCTGGGCGAATCGCAAGGATTCTGCGATAGATTTTCATGGCGATGGGGCGGGAGTAAGCGACAATCATCGCCTTGCCGGTCAGCAGGCTTGCGCGGTATTTTTCATAGTGCTCCACGATGTCATCGCACAGCGATTCAATCGTAGCGTCAGCGCCCAGCACGCTTTCCATCTGCCCAAGCATCTTTTTACTTTTCTCGATGGTCGCCGCGTCAGACTGCTGCTCGAGCACGTCATAGGTGGAGTCGATCAGATCCAGCGTATTCTGATCCAGCTTCAGGTGAACAACCCGGCTCTCATAGTATACCGGGCGGGTTGCACCATCCTCCACAGCCTGGGTCATATCGTAAATGTCGATATAGTCGCCGAACACCTCGCGGGTGTTGCGGTCTTTTGCAGAAATCGGCGTTCCGGTAAAGCCAATAAACGTCGCGTTGGGGAGGGCGTCGTGAATAATCCGGGCGTTTCCGATGACCGTATGCGCTTCCTTTTCACCCTTGTCATTTTCGGACATAATGATTTTCTCATCAAAGCCATACTGTCCGCGGTGCGCTTCATCCGCCATCACGACGATATTCCTGCGCTCGGACAGCGGTCTCTCCCCGCGCT
The DNA here is from genome assembly GCA_051867165.1 of Faecousia sp. GTDB lineage: Bacteria > Bacillota > Clostridia > Oscillospirales > Oscillospiraceae > Faecousia. The sequence continues at coordinate 8,852 of JBJDYI010000027.1, forward strand.
CAAACTTGAACATGGTCGTGAAGATGATGCCGTTCGCGCTGCGCCCATCCAAAAGGGATTTGAGATGCTCCTTGCTTTCCGCCTGAACCGGGGTCTGCCGGAGGAAGTCCGCGCATTGGGAGAACTGCGCGTACAGCTGATCGTCCAGATCAATGCGATCCGTCATGACGACAATGGTCGGACTCTCCAGCGCGCTTTGCAGCAGATGCGCATAGAACACCATGGACAGGGATTTTCCGCTGCCCTGCGTGTGCCAGAACACGCCGCCTTTGCCGTCGGTTTTCTCCGCAATCCTCGCCTTCTCAATGGCCTTGCGCACAGCGAAGTACTGGTGATAGCCTGCCAGCACCTTGAAGCGCCCCTGCCCGCTGCCGGAGAAGAGAATGAAGTTCTTCAGAATATCCAGCAGGCGCTCCTTCTGAAACATGCCCTCATAGAAGGTATCGAACTGGGCATAGGCGTTGTTTTCATAGCTGCCGTCCTTCGTCTTCCACTCCATGAAGCGATCCAGCCCCGAGGTGATGGTACCTGCCTTGTTGGTGGAGAGGTCGCTGATGACGCAAATCGCGTTGTAGTAGAACATGGAGGGGATGTCCTGCATGTAATTGCGGATTTGCCGGTATGCGTTCTCCACGCCCGCTTCGTCCTGCGATGGGCTTTTCAGCTCCATCAGCACCAGCGGAAGGCCGTTGATAAAGAGGATGATGTCCGGGCGGCGATTGTTCCCATTTTCAATGAACGTGAACTGATTGACCACATAAAATGCATTCAGCTCCGTATGCGCATAGTCAATCAGCCGGACGATGGAGGCGCGCTCCTCACCCCGAACGAAGAACTTGACCGGAATGCCGTTTTGCAGATAGTCTGTGAAGACGGCGTTTTTCTGAACCAGGCTGCCGCTCTCAAAGCTGCGAAGCTTTGAAATCGCCTCGTCGATGGCCTCCGCGGGCAGACTGCGATTGATGCGCACAAGGCTGTCCCGCAGGGTGGCATCCAGCAGCGGGCTGGTGTAGTCCCGGTCGAGGTCCGGGGCGTAGAGGTGCTCATAGCCCATATGCTCGAACAGCTCGATGACGGCTTGTTCGTATGTATCCTCGGTGAAGAAACCTGGCATATTCGACCTCCGTTCATGGGTAAGGTGGAATAGAAAGCGAAACGATCATTTAGCGGCTTAGAGCGGGATGGAAGAGACGTCGAGTTCGCCCGACATGAGCTTTGGCAAGAGCGTATCGCGGAGCTGCGCAAGCCTTCTATTTTCATTCTGATTAGCAGTAATAGCAGTAACCATAGGCTGAACAATTGAGTTAAAATTGGCCAGAATTGCATTGCTAGGCAAATACAGTTCAAGTGATTTTACTCTGTCACGGGGCAGCTCTGTTTGCCCGGTGCTTCCGGTATGTAGTGCTTCAATCTCTCTTTCGTGAGTAATACCCCAGCCACCAATATAATAGATCAACAATTCACTTTTGGGGCGAACAATCGTTACGTGAGAATCAACCGTAACACTTTCAGGTTTAAACCAAACCTGAGCTACACGGCCAAGTGTTCCTTCCCCCGTGGAATTAATAAGCAGATCTCCATATTGCAACCACTTCTCGTTGATTACCTTGGGGCGATGAGGCCGTGCCAAGGATGTATCTATTGAATGGTTACGAATACACTTCTGGTTTATGACAATCTGATCAGACTCTTGTAAATACTTGGGTGTAATGCCTCTGCTTATCAGAGAAGTCAGACTGTCCAGCATCACTAAGGGCCAATGCCTTGATTCAGAATTATTTACGAAGAAGTGTTGAAAAACTGCCGTCACTTGCTCCTGTAAATGATCGTTTATCCTGTTATTGAGACTAATTCTATCATCGAATAAAGAAAGTATTGCTGCTATCCTTTTCTGTGTCTTGGGATCAGGAAGCCTAACAAACTCTCGATGGACTGTGTTTCTGTTTATTCCCGGAACTGCACTTGCCGAGGTGAATTTTGACCATTCTAAGGTCTTTAGAAAGTAGTAAATGAATTTCTCATCGTTACCATGAAAGTCTTCAACATATAAGGTGGTGTTAAGCGGCCAAAAATCTTCAGTTGTGAAATAAACTTCTCCGATAGTTCCGTATCGACCAGTGATAACCCCAGGACCTTTCGCCATAGCTTCAGAGTGTGTCCCTGTTATGCCAGAAGATGAGAATACCGGAATACAGCCACTTTGTCTTTTTTGTTGCGGCAAGTCGTAACCTCTTTTTAGTGTAACAAATTCGCCAAGTTCTCCTGTAATCCAATCAATCATTCTGAAACCATCCTATCCAATGTATTTTCTGTGTGCCAGCTTCACATTCTGTTGCTTCACCATGGCATAGTGCATGGTTGTATCGATCTTCTGATGCCCCAGAAGCTGCTGAACCTGCTCAATAGGCATTCCCTTGTCTATGGCTGTCGTAGCCATCGTCCGGCGGAACTTGTGGGGATGAACCCTCGGAAGATTGAGCCGTTTCCCAAGCTCGCGCAGCCGAACCTCCACGCCGCCAATCATCAGCCGCTCATGGGGCGCTTTGAGGGAGACAAACAGCGCCGGGTCATTGTCCGTGCGGCTGTCGAGATAGTTTTGTAAATGAATCTTTGTCCTTGCGTCGAAGTAAACCAGCCGCTCCTTATTTCCTTTGCCGAATACCACACATTCCCGTTCATTGAAGTTGATGTCCTCCCGGTTCAGTGTGACCATCTCGCCAACGCGCATCCCGGAGGATGCGAGCAGGTCGATGATTGCCAAGTCTCTGGTCGTTGTGCAATGATCGCGCATCTGTTCCAACGCCTCATCCGTGTAGGTATCCTTGATGACCTTGGCTGTCTTGACCTTGTGAATCCGGCGAACAGGACTTTTCACGATGAAGTCTTCATCCTCCATCCAGGCGAAGAAGCTGGACAGGATGCGCCGGATATTGTCAATCGTCACCTTGCTGGATTTCCGCTGAACCTGATAGTTCGTCAGGTATTGCCGGAGGTCGTCCGTGGTCACCTGCTGGGGTGATTTTCCGATGCCTGCAACCATGGCTTCAATGGTCTTTCGGTAATAGGTCAGCGTTTTCTCCGAACAGCCCTCCGTTCGTTTGGCTATGATGAAAGCCTCAATGCCGTTCTGCTCAACGGGCTTTGGCGCCTCGTCCTGCCGGATAACAACAGCCAGCCCGTGAAACGTATCCTCCAATACACCCCGCAGTTTCAGGAGCTGTTCATTGTTGAGATGAGGCAGCATCCTGCGCTCGATCTCTTGGATGATTTCGTCGTTCATGTTATATCTCCTTCAAGCTATAAGAGAACGACAATCAGTGGCAGTTTCTCTGGTGGAACCCTCGCCACTGGTGAGAGTTTGGAACTGGAAACGATCATTTACAGGAGCAAGCCTTTACTCTGTTCGAAAAGCTCGTGGTTGACGCTGACAATGATAAATGTACGGTATCTGATTATGCGTATCTCAATCCGAAGCGAGTATTGACAAAGAATCAGGTTGCCAGAAGTATTGACATGAGTCAATTATCAACAAGTGGAGCATTCCCTTCAGGATGGGATATGAAGCCATATAATGGAGGAATGCGGTTTACCAATGGCGATACCCTTTTATCACGTATTGCCCCATGTCTTGAAAACGGCAAGACTGCCTTTGTTGACTTTCTAAATGAAGACGAGGTTGCGTTTGGCTCGACAGAGTATATTGTTCTTGCACCTAGAAACGGCGTGCCTCCCGAGATGCTGTACTGCATAGCTCGTTATCCTGCATTTGTAGATTACGCAGTCCAAAACATGAATGGAAGTAGCGGGAGACAGCGCGTCTCTGCAGAAACAATAGGACAGTTCCCGCTTCCCGTATTTGCTGAAGATAACCTATCGGCATTTAGAGAAGCAGTAACACCCATGTTCTTAAGAATGCGCAATAATTCTCTTGAAAACATGAGATTGGCCGAACTGCGCGATGCGCTTCTACCCAAGCTCATGTCCGGCGAGATCGACGTCTCCTCCATCCGGCTCTAAGCTGCTAAATGATCGTTTATCATTCTGTTTACAGTCACTTTATCTTCGATGGCGCGAAGTATACCAGCAATCATTTTTTGCTGCTTCATCGGGAAATATGGTATCTTTAGTTTCTCAAGGTGAGGGATACGCAAATTACTTACTGTCGTTCCGGTTCCTTCACTCCATGATATCTGGTGTTGAACATACCTTGATTGCAAACCATACAGTAAATAGTATTTGTCAATAATTTCTGGATTAGCACGTAACAAAACCATACGTTGGCCAAGGCAGCATTTGACTCCTTCAGGAATCATTCCCACTTCACCTATGGGAGCCTCTCGAGTAATGACAATATCTCCAGAAATTGGCTGTGCACGCTTTGTGCGCTGTGTATAATGCTCCTCATCGGTATAGGATGGATTTGATAGTTCAATTCTGCCATTCTTGATGTGCTGATTTCGGAGGACAATCTTCCCTTCTTTTGTCCACGTCGGCGTTGAATGAGGACAATCAACAACCAGTTCACAAAGCTCACGGATTGTTCTATACTCCATTTAATTTGCCCCCTTTAGTTTCTGATATTGTTTCTTCCATGAACGAGAGGGCTGTATACAGATATGATCTTCACGAGTATATGCACATACGCCATCCAGCATATAATACTTGCAGATATCCGGATTGTTGGCCCTGCAGCCTTCCGTTTGAGATTCAAGATCTTTTTCTTTTAGTGGAGCATTAAAGGATACATGATACTCAGATTTCATACCCAATCGCCCCCAGCTTCTCCCGAATCTCTTTTTCCAGCTCATGCGACTTGGCAAAGAGCTCGGACAGCTCGGAGGTCAGCCGGGTCATCTTCTCCTCGAACGGCTCGCCGTCTTCCTCCTGCTCTTCAATGCCCACATAGCGCCCCGGCGTGAGGATGTAGTCCTGTTTGGTAATGTCCTGCGTCGTCACGACCGCGCAGAAGCCCTTTTCATCCTCAAGCGTGCCGGCGACATACGCTTTGTAGGTGTCGGCGATTCTCGCAATGTCGGTATCCATCAGCTCGCGCAGCTTGCGGCTCACCATCGTGCCGAGCTTGCGCGCGTCGATAAACAGCGTCTTGCCCGGCTGCTTCTTCTGCTTGCTTAAGAACCACAGGGAGACAGGAATCTGCGTTGTGTAGAAAAGCTGCGTCGGCATGGCGACGATACATTCCACCAGATCGGCATTGATGATGTTTTTGCGAATCTCACCCTCGCCGCCGGATTGGGAGGAAAGGGAGCCGTTGGCAAGCACCATGCCAATCTTTCCGCCGGGCGCGAGGTGATAAATCATGTGCTGGAGCCATGCAAAGTTGGCGTTGCCCGCCGGCGGATTGCCGTATTTCCAGCGGGGATCATCCTTCAGCTGATCTGCGCCCCAGTCTGAAAGGTTGAAAGGCGGATT
>JBJDYI010000028.1:0-14003 GCA_051867165.1 Faecousia sp.
TTGAGTGTTATGAAGGAATATTGAGATATGAAAAGTTCGTTTAACCAACGATACCTAATTTCATATTTTCTCAAATCTCCTTTGTTTACAATGCTTACAGTTTAATCATTATACTGTACCGGCTCGTTTTTTTCAATAGCTAAGAGAAAAAATGCCTGCTTCTAAACCAAATCACGACTTTTGGGGAGATTTATTTCCAAAACTGCGTATACAAAGGATACTGCTGTAAAGACTGCTGCCGCCGGCACGTTCTCTTCATCGGTTCGGTCTGGAAGAACCATGCGTTGTTTTGCAAAAACAGCATAAATGACGAAAATTGAAATGCCGCGATTGCAATTGGATCGGATTTATTATATAATATGAAAACAAAAGCAGCCGGAAAGGGGAAGCGGTCATACCCCCAATACTGCACGAGGGAAACGATACCCTTACTGATTTGTATCCGTCGATCCGGACAAGACACAGCAAGCCTTCATCCATGGGGCCAATGAGCATATTCAAATCGGGCAGGGTGTCTGCTTTTATAAGAAATTATCAGGAAATACAAGGAGTGTCATCAATGAGCATCGTCAAAAATGAGCCAAAGTACAAAAATGGCCTGTTGCAGGCTATCCGTGCGCAGTTGGAACATCGGGCTTTCTGGCTGTATCTTCTTTGCGACGAAGCTGCCAAGCGGGGCCTGGATCCCAGGGATTTTGGCAGTGCGGCAGTCAAGCGCTGCGGTCTTTCCCAGGGAACGGACCTGGTGAAAAAAGGCGGGACGGACAGCTTGAAGGGATTGAAAAAGACGCTGTTTAGCAAAGCTGCCCAGCTTGTCTTTGAGATGGATGTGCTGAAGAGTACAGACGATGCGCTGGACATTGATTTCCATTATTGTCCGCTGGTCAAGGCATGGCAAAAGGCTGGATGCAGTGATGAAGAAATTGCCATGCTCTGTGACATTGCCATGTGCGGCGATCACGGCATCGGGGAATGTTACGGCTGCGTCCTGGATTTGCCGAAGTGTATCGCCAAGGGAGACGATGTGTGTTCCTTGCGGTATCACAAGAAGAAATAACAGGCAGCATATCTTTTTATGCGACCCCGAAATGTCTCGTGGAAGAAACAGCAATGGCCGACTCCGAGGGTGATCTCAGAGTCGGCCATTTTATACTTTATTCGGTTTACGCCCATTCCAATGGACTGCCTATTTGGCTTTTCATAAAATCGCGGAATATTCTCTTTAAACGTTCAGCAGCACCAGGGCAACCAGGATGACACCGATGCCGATCCACTGGTTTTTGGAGAGCCGCTCCCGGAACGCAAACACGCCGGCTACGGTGACGGTCAGAATACAGCCAACACTGTACACCGGGTAGACGATGACGGCAGGCAGGGTTTCCAGAGCGCCCAGCAGGAATTTGGCGGAGAAGAAATTGGGAATGGCGATGAGGGTGCCGTACAGTGCTTCCGAAATGCCAATGCGCTGTTCCTTTCGATGCATGAGCAGGGCACACAGCAGCAGGGCCACAAAGAAGGTGATGAAAAGGAACTGTCCTTCCAGTGGGGCGGCAGGAGATTCTTTGAACACCTTAGACATGGCCTCGCCCAAACCGCAGGCCAACAACATTCCGATGAGACCCACCCGGGACCCACTGGTCTGTTCCCCCTTTTGATAGTTCATCAGAACAATGGCAGCAATGGCCAGAACAAAACCGGTGGTCTGGACCAGGGTGGGGATTTCGTGGTAGAAACAGATGGAGACCACCATAGACACCAGAAGACCGAGTTTCTGGAAAATAGAGGACAGCACCACGCCGTTGCGGTTGGTATTGAACTGGATCAGAATGAAGCCGGCCAGATACAGCAGACCGTTGACGCAGCCCATGCCCAGAATCAAAGGGGTGCGGCTGTCTCCCGGCTCCAGGATGCTGCCGGAGTAAAGGCCGGCCAGCAGGACACAGACGATGTAATTCATGGTCAGCATACCGATATCGTGTTTAACGCGGCCCCTGCTGAAACGCATGATGATGGAGATCATCGCACTGCAGAGGACGGCAAGAATCATGGAAAGCATAGGATCCTCCTGTATTGTTTCTATTTCTGTATTCATTCTATCCGATTTTTCCCAGAGTGTAAACTATCAAAAGATAGCGGAGACTACGCTGCCGGGAGACTTATTTGGACAGAGAAAAATGGGAAGAATCAAGCCCTTCCAACGCCAGCAGGGCAATCTTCCTGTCAATACCCCCGGCATAGCCGGTGAGATTGCCGCCTGCTCCTATCACACGGTGGCAGGGAACAATGATGGAAATGGGATTGCGCCCCACGGCGCCGCCCACGGCCTGGGCAGACATCCGGGGAATCCCACGGCATTGGGCAAGCTGCCGGGCAATTGCCCCATAGGTGGTGGTATGTCCATAAGGAATGGTCCGCAGAATTGCCCAGACCTCTTGCTGAAAAGGTGTGCCCACCAGGTGCAAGGGCAGAGAAATATCCGGTTCCCGGCCGGAAAAATAGAGGTCCAGCCAGGCTTTGGCGCAATCCAACACAGGCAGTGTCCCTGCCTGCTGTGGGAGGTTCGGGAGATCCCGACGCTGTCCTTCCAGCCAGAGGCCGGTCAGACCCTGGTCATCGGCGGACAGAAGGATCTCTCCCAATGGGGAATCATAATAGCTGATGTACTGCATGATGGGTTCTCCCTTCATGGGATGATGTTTTTGGTGAATCATGCCGAGGCGTTGTATGTAACTGCCGGGAAGGGGCTTGCCTCTCCACCTCTAAGGAAAAGTGCCTTCCCGGAGGAAGGCACTGAAAGGGCAATTACTGGCCGCGTTTGCGGTTATAGATCTTTGCCAGACCGCCTTCGCTGGTTTCCCGAAACCGGTGGTTCAGGTTGACACCGGTTTCCTTCATGGCCCGGCAGACCATGTCATAGCTGATGTTCCGGGAGCCGGTGAGGAAATAACTGAGATTGCAGGCATTCATGGCCCGCATGGCAGCCACAGCGTTGCGCTCAATGCAGGGAATCTGCACCAGACCGCAGATGGGATCGCAGGTCAGACCCAGATGATGCTCCATGGCCACTTCCGCAGCATATTCCACCTGGTCCAAATTCTGATTGTAAAGCTCCGCAAGTGCGGCAGCAGCCATGGAACAGGCAGTACCCACCTCAGCCTGACAGCCGCACTCGGCGCCGGAAATGGAGGCATTGGTCTTGGTCAGATTGCCGATGATGCCGGCGGTGGCCAGCGCCCGGCAGATTTTTTCGTCGGTAAAGCCCTTGGTTTCCTGGGCATATTTCAGAACGGCGGGAACAACACCGCAGGCGCCGCAGGTGGGAGCGGTGACAATGGTGCCATTGCTGGCATTCTGCTCAGCAACGGCGTAGGCGTATGCCGCAATCAGCTGGAATTCCCGCAGACATGGTTCGTGGGCCACAGGAGCCTGCTCGTACAGGTATTTTGCCTTCCGCTGGACATTCAGACCGCCGGGCAGAACCCCGGAGGCGGCAAGGCCTTCATCAATGGAATGTTTCATGGTCTGCCAGACATTCATCAGGAACTCCCAGATTTCAGGGCCTTCATTCAGCTCCACATATTCAGACAGGGTGCTGATATAGCGCCACTTGCAGAAGTCAGCGATTTCTGCAAAGGAATGTTCAATGTAGACCTCTTCGCCTTCCTCTTTTTTCTGACCGGGGAAACGGATGTCGCCGCCGCCAATGGATTCTACCCGCTGGTATCCTAGCTTGATGCCGTCTGCGTCATAGGCGATCAGATCCAGGGTGTTGGGATGCATCCCATCCCAGCTGTCAGGAGAAAAAACAATCTCTGTTTTGTCTTCGCCGAGCGTATCCAGCAGGACCCGGTCTGTGCCATGGCCTACGCCGGTTTTGTTCAAGGAGCCATAAAGAATGACCTGATACCGGGCGGCATCAGGATAGTCCTTCAGAAAGGACAGGGCAGCCCGTTCCGGTCCCATGGTATGGGAAGAGGAGGGGCCTTTGCCTATTTTATAGATTTCGCGGATAGATTTCATTGGAAAACCTCCGTAGTGTTTTTGTATATCTGAAAGTATATCAAATTTCCGGTATAATTACAATGGGCTTTGGGAATTTTTCAGAACAGATGCAGGGTGGTAAAATATGGTTTCCGACAAGTCTGTGCCGACACGATGGGACTTTGGTACAGCAGGCATCCAGCGCTTGCGGGACGCGTCTAATATGGATGCTGTGCTTGCAGGGGAGGGTAAGTGTCTCCTGCAAGGCACGTCGGTTTTACGCGCAAAATGATGATTTATCTTTCTGCGCGGTTGTTTCGAATGGCCTGTAAGCTCAATTCTCCTGCCAGGCGGAACAGAGCATCGCTGAGGACCTGTTCCAGAGGAAGCCCGGCGGCTGCGGCGATCCGTTTGTAAAAAAGAACAGCAGCCGGATCAAGCTGCAACGTTACCTCTGTCATAAGCGCCTCCAGTGAAAAAATAAAATAAAAAAGGTTTGCATCATCCTATGCAGACCCTTGACAATGGTGCTATAATATAACGTGAGATTTTGGAAAAAACGAGAGGATGAACAATCATGGCGAAAGATAAAAAGGTCGAACAGATCACCGACATGGAAGTGGACTTTGCCCAGTGGTTTACCGATGTTTGCACCAAGGCACAGCTCATTGACTATTCTTCTGTGAAGGGTGTCTTTATTTATCGCCCCTATGGCTATGCCATCTGGGAAAACATTCAGAACATCATGGACAAGGAATTCAAAAAGCAGGGTGTTGAAAACGTCTATATGCCTCTGCTGATTCCCGAAAGCCTGCTGCAGAAGGAAAAGGACCATGTGGAGGGCTTTGCCCCCGAGTGCGCCTGGGTCACCATGGGAGGCAACGAGCGTCTGGAAGAAAAGTACGCCATCCGTCCTACTTCCGAGACACTGTTCTGTGAGCATTTTGCTCATGTTCTGCAGTCCCACCGGGATCTGCCCATGAAGTATAACCAGTGGTGCAGCGTGCTGCGCTGGGAGAAGACTTCCCGTCCCTTCCTGCGCCACCGGGAGTTCCTGTGGCAGGAGGGTCACACCATCCACGCCACCGCTGAGGAAGCACGGGAATTCACCGAGACCATGCTGAATGTCTATGCTGACTTCTGTGAGAACGTGCTGGCCATGCCCGTGACCAAGGGTCAGAAAACCGACAAGGAGAAGTTCAACGGCGCCGAGGCAACCTACACCATCGAGTGCATGATGCACGACCGGAAGGCACTCCAGGCAGGCACCTCCCACTACTTTGGCGACGGCTTTGCCAAGGCCTTTGAAATTGAGTTTACCGATAAGAACAACCGCAAGACCAACCCCCATGAGACTTCCTGGGGCGTTTCCACCCGCCTCATCGGCGGCATCATCATGACCCATGGCGACAATAACGGTCTGGTGCTGCCCCCCAAGGTGGCCCCCATCCAAGTGGTTGTTCTGCCTGTGGCCCAGCACAAGCCCGGTGTTCTGGAAGGCGCCAACGGCCTGAAGGACCGACTGATGGAAGCCGGCCTGCGGGTGAAGCTGGATGATTCTGACAACTCCATGGGCTGGAAGTGTGCTGAGTACGAAATGAAGGGCGTGCCTCTGCGCGTGGAGTGCGGTCCCCGGGACCTGGAGAACGGCCAGTGCGTCATTGTTCGCCGGACTGACCGGGAGAAGATCATTGTCAAGCTGGAAGATCTGGAGACTGTGGTTGCCGAGCAGCTGGCTGTTGTGCAGCAGCAGATGTTTGACAAGGCAAAGAAGAATCTGGACGAGCATATTTTCGAGGCCCATTCTCTGGAGGAAGCCAAGGAGTTGCAGAACAAGAACGGCGGCTACATCAAGACCATGTGGTGCGGCGATCTGGAATGTGAACTGGCCATGAAGGAAAAGGCCGGTATGTCCTCCCGCTGCATCCCCTTTGCCCAGGAGAAGCTAGGCGAGACCTGCGCCTGCTGCGGCAAGCCTGCTGACAAGATGGTCTACTGGGGCATCGCATATTAAGACATCAGATAAAATATGGGCCTGCGGATGCAGGCCCGTATTGCAGACAACATGGTTTACATAATGACATAACGGGAGGCACCATGGAGAGAATACTGATCATTGGCTGTCCCGGCAGCGGAAAGACCCGGCTTGCCAAACGCCTGGGCGAAAAATGGAATCTCCCGGTGGTCCATCTGGATAACCTGTGGTGGACAGATGACTGGGAAAATGTGAGCCGGGAGGAATTTGACGCCCGGCTGGAAGAGGTGTTGGAAGGAGAGAAATGGATCATCGACGGCAATTTCAGCCGCACCATGCCCATGCGGCTCCAATACTGCGATACCATCATCTACCTGGATTACCATCGGTGGCAGTGTCTGCTGGGGATGTTCCAGCGGGTGCTCCTGAACTATGGCAAGGTACGGCCGGATATGGGTGGCAACAACCCGGAGCGGTTCGACCCGGAATTCATCAAATTCATCTGGAACTTCAATAAAAACAACCGCACCTTAAATTATACCTATCTGGCCAATGCCCGCCATGCCAAGACCATTGTGCTGAAAAACCGCCGGGAGACGAAAGAATTTCTGGAACGCTTGTAATTGGCGGAACCCTATGATATGATGACAGAAAAATTTGGAAGGTTTTGTCATGGAAAAGATGATTTCTGTTATTCAGATTGTTCTGCCCATTTTCTGCTGTGTCTGCCTGGGCGTTCTGGCCCGGCGACGGAAGATCTTTACATCCGGGGAAATTCAGGGATTTCAGCGGTTTATCATGAAATTCTGTCTGCCCTGTCTGCTGTTTCAGTCCTGCCTGACGGCCAAGCTTGGCCCGGAGGCCCTCAGCGGCGCGGTGCTGCCGGTGCTTCTGGTGGTAGCGGCGATCTGGGGATTCCGGGTGGGCCGGAAAAAATTTCCTTATCACAATGCTCCCTTTTTGTTCTGCTGCAAGGAAACCGGCATGCTGGGCATCCCGCTGTTCATCATCCTGTTTGGAGCCGATCAGGCCTACCGGCTGGGCATCCTGGACGTGATGCAGGCCTTTGCGGTGTATCCCGTCATCGGCATTTTGTCTGCCGCTCCGGGCAAAACGGCATCTGCAAAGGATGTGGTCCGGGAAATGTGCAAATCCCCCCTGATGATTATGAGTTTCATTGGTCTGGTGCTGAATCTGTCCGGTGCCTGGGACTGGATACAGGGTGTGGGCGTCGGCGGCATTGTGCTTGATACCGTTTCCTATCTTGCGCAGCCCGTCAGTTCTGTGATGCTGTTCTGTGTGGGTTATAATTTCTCTCTGGAGGGGGAAAACCGACGGGAAGTCTTTCGGATCATTGCGGTACATATGGGGATATTTGTCATTTTGGGCACCGTTTTCCAAGGCATTTTGTTCCTGTTCCCCGGGGTGGACCCGATGACCCGCTGGGCAGTGCTGCTGTATACCTTCCTGCCGGCCTCCTACATGAGCCCGGGCTTTGGCCGGAAAGAAGAGGACTATACCATCGCTTCCGGTGTCTGCTCCATGCTGACCGTGCTCAGTTTGGCTGTATTCTGTATCATTGCGGTCATTGTATCCTGATAAAACCAACAGCCCCGGCTATGGCCGGGGCTGTTGTGCAGTATCTCTTTCCCGGGGGGTACGAATGTCGGAAGATCCCTGCTTTCCCAGTCAAAGACAGCGTGCATATCCGGGCCAATGCATTGTTTCCAGCCGGGTTATTTTCTTGTTTCAGTCAAAAATCCGCCCCAGTGGGGCGGATTTTTCATTTCCATTACACGATGCCCTGGGCGGTCATGGCATCAGCAACCTTCAGGAAGCCGGCAATGTTGGCGCCGGCAACATAGTTGCCTTCCATTCCATACTTCTTGGCGGCATCGTCCAGATTGTGGAAGATGTTGACCATAATGGTCTTCAGCTTGGCATCAACTTCTTCAAAAGTCCAGCTGAGACGCTCGGAGTTCTGGGTCATCTCCAGGGCGGAGGTGGCCACACCGCCTGCGTTGGAAGCCTTGCCGGGGCAGAACAGCACACCGTTCTCCTGGAGGTACTTGGTGGCGTCCAGGCTGGTGGGCATATTGGCACCTTCGGCCACGGCGAAGCAGCCGTTTGCAACCAGAGCCTTGGCGTCATCGATCAGCAGCTCATTCTGGGTGGCACAGGGCAGTGCAACGTCGCACTTGACCGTCCAGACACCCTTGCCTTCGTGGTAGACGGAATTGGGCCGCAGGGCGGCGTATTCGGTGAGCCGTGCCCGCTTCTTCTGCTTGACTTCGATGAGGGTGGCCACGTCGATGCCGTCGGGATCGTAAATCCAGCCGTTGGAGTCGGAGCAGGTGACGGGCTTGGCGCCCAACTGCCATGCCTTTTCGATGGCGTAGGTGGCCACGTTGCCGGCGCCGGAGACAACCACGGTCTTGCCTTCCAGAGACTTGCCGTTGCACTTCAGCATTTCATCGGTCAGATACAGCAGACCATAGCCGGTGGCCTGGGGACGGGCCAGGGAGCCGCCGTAGCTGAGGCCCTTGCCGGTGAGGACGCCTTCAAACACATCCCGGATCCGCTTATACTGGCCGAACATATAGCCAATTTCCCGGGCGCCCACGCCAATATCGCCGGCGGGCACGTCGGTGTCAGCGCCGATGTACTTGTAAAGCTCGGTCATCAGGCTCTGGCAGAAAGCCATGATCTCCCGGTCGGACTTGCCCTTGGGGTCAAAGTCGGAGCCGCCCTTGCCGCCGCCGATGGGCAGGCCGGTGAGGCTGTTCTTGAAGGTCTGCTCAAAGGCCAGGAACTTCATGATGGACAGGTTGACAGAGGGATGGAACCGCATGCCGCCCTTGTAGGGGCCAATAGCGCTGTTGAACTGGACGCGGAAGGCGTTGTTCACCTGAACCTGGCCCTTGTCGTCCACCCAAGGAACTCGGAACAAAATGCAGCGCTCGGGGGTGGTGAGCCGCTCCAGCAGCGCATCCCGGCGGTAAGCGTCTTCGTTGGCCTCAATGACCACACGGAGAGATTCCAGAACTTCGGTCACGGCCTGGATAAACTCGGGCTCGTTGGAATTCTTGGCTGCCACCTGGGCAAATACCTCGTCTACATAACTCATAAACAAATGTCCTCCCTACGAAGATAATTAAGATGTTCCCTATTGTAGCAGATGAAAATTGAGAATACAAGAGTGTTTTTTTCGATCAGGGTCGCCCAAAAGAAAAAACGCCGATTTTCACAATCGACGTTTTTGTCATGGGAAAAATTTTATGCAGAATTTACCGGATCCGGGGCAGAATATCGTCCCGAATAACCTGAACCAGGGTATCCAACTCTTCCTGGGTGGTATTCCGGCAGAGAGAAACCCGGAAAGAGCCGTCGGTTACCTTGTCGGGCACCTTCATGGCGTCCAAAACATGGCTCCGGTGGCCCTTGGCACAGGCGCTGCCGGCGGAGACACAGATGCTGTGATCCTGCAGAATATTGATGGAATTCTGGGTGGGCACCCCGGGGATGCCGATGGAGAGAATATGGGGGGCTTCGTGGGCGCCGTTGAGGACGACACCGGGCAGCGCCGAAAGCGCTCCAATCAGAGAATCCAGCAGCTCCCGTTCTTTTTTGACATCTTCCTTAAAGGAAGCGGATACTGCGGCGCAGGCGGCGGCAAAGCCGAAGATGTTGGGGGTGGCTTCGGTGCCGCTGCGGAAATTGCCCTCCTGACCACCGCCCAGGAGCAGGGCAGGGAAGGACTTCAGCCGGGGGGCGATGTACAGGGCGCCCACACCCTTGGGGCCGTGGACCTTGTGGGAGGAAATGGAGATCAGATCTGCCCCCAGATTTTTGGCGGCAAAGGGAATTTTCAGGAACCCCTGCACCGCATCAGTGTGGAAAATGGCATCGGGACACAGCTTGTGGGTCAGTTTTGCCATCTGGGCGATGGGCATAACGGAACCCACCTCGTTGTTTACCATCATGATGGAGACCAGAATGGTGTCCTTCCGGAGGGCGGCTTTCAGAGCCTCCACCGTAATGCGGCCCAGCTCGTCGGGCTGTAAGTATGTGACTTCAAACCCCTGCTGCTCCAGCTCCGCCATGCAATGCAGAATGGCGTGATGCTCGATGGCGGTGGTAATGATGTGCTTGTTCTTCTTGCCGTAGCGCTTGACCGTGGAGAAAATGGCCCAGTTGTCCGCTTCGGTGCCGCCGGAGGTGAAGAACACCCGGTCCGGTTCCGCGCCCATGGCGGCGGCCACCGTGTGCCGGGCGGTTTTTAGCTGCCGGGCGGTGTCGATGCCGAACTGATAGAGGGCGGAGGGATTGCCCCAGTTTTCTGTCATGGCCAGGGCCGTGGCTTCCACTGCTTCCGTGCAGGGCTTGGTGGTGGCGGAATTGTCGAGATAAATCATAAATAACACCTGTTACTTCTAAAATATAAGATGCGGGACAAAGAATCATTTCCCCACGCAGAATCGTTCGAAAATCCGGGCGGTAATGTCCTCCCGGACGGTGGCACCGGTGACCTCACCCATGGCTTCCATGGCTTCTTCCACATCTGTCAGAACCGCGTCGGGGGTTAGCCCCATCTGAAGGCCCTCCATGGAACGGCCCATGGCATCGTAAGCCCGGCGGCAGGCATCGAACTGGCGGGTATTGGTGAGGATGCTGCCGTCGCAGGGCATCTCTCCGGCAAACATCTGACCCACAATTTCTGACAGGGCATCCAGTCCTTGGCTTTCTTTTGCGCAGATGGAGATGACGGTGTCAAAGGGCAGGTCGGCGGCGGTGACCACCTGGCCAAGATCGGTTTTGTTAATGAGGCCGATGGCGTTGCTGTGATGTTTGCAGAGCTTCAGAATCTGCTGATCTTCCTGGGTCAAAGGATGGGAGCCGTCGCAGACAAACAGAACCAGATCCGCCTCTTCCACAGCTTTTTTGGAACGCTCCACACCGATGGCCTCCACAGTATCGGCGGTGTCCCGGATGCCGGCGGTGTCAATGAGCCGCAGCCGGGTTTTGCCCAGCAGCACGGTTTCTTCCACCGTGTCCCGGGTGGTACCGGGAATATCGGTGACGATGACCCGGTCGTAGCCGGCAATGGCGTTTAACAGGCTGGACTTGCCCACATTGGGCCGGCCTACAATGGCGGCGGCCACACCCTGCCGGAGAATTTTACCCTGATTGTAGGTTTTTAAAATGGAATTCAGGGCCTTTGCGCTGGCAGCGAGGGTGTCGGCGTAGTTGTCCAGGCCAAAATCGGCAATATCCTCGTCAGGATAATCCAGCACCGCATGGAAATGGCTGCACAGGTTGGTGAGCTCGTCATAAATGGGTGCCAGCTTTCTCTGCAGCACACCTCCTACCTGTCCGGCGGCGTTGGCGGCGGCATCGGCAGTGTCGGCTTCAATGAGGTCAATGACTGCTTCGGCCTGGGTCAGATCCAGTTTGCCGTTGAGGAATGACCGTTTGGTGAATTCGCCCCGTTTGGCGGGCATGGCTCCGGCCAGATACAGGGCTTCCAAACCGGCAGCCAGTACGGCCGGAGAACCGTGGCAGTGAAATTCCACCGTGTCCTCGCCGGTATAACTGTGGGGGCCCCGGGCCACGACCACGCAGCAGCCGTCGATGGTACGGCCCTGCTTGTCGTGCAGGTCGGCCAGCAGCAGCTTCCGGTTGGGAGCCTCCGAAAGAAGATTCCTGCTTTTTAAGGTAATGACTTTCTGCGCGATGGCAATGCAGTCGTCGCCGGTCAGACGGATGATGCCGATGGCGCTGACCTGATTGCCGGTGGAAATGGCAGCAATGGTATGAGACATAGAAATGCTCCTATCTTAAATAGAGTCCAGAAATGCCAGAGGATCCCCCTCGCTGGCAATGAAGTGCATCAGCATATAGGCACACATGATGGCCACGTTTTCCTCCCGGAGAATCCGCCTGCACTCTTCCCGGTCTGCTAAGATCACCTGGATATCCTCCGATGCTTCCTGGTGGCGGTTGTTGGGGATACCGGAACAGTAGCCGTAGACGGTGCCGCAGCTTTCGTCGGTCATGCCGATGGTGGTGAAAAAGGGACGGCTGCAGCTGCCGCCTTCCTTGGGTACAAAGGTCAGACCGGTTTCCTCATACATCTCCCGGATGCCTGCCTGGAACATATCTTCGCCTTGCTCCACAAGACCCGCGGGGAATTCATAGCAGTAATCCCCCAATGGATAGCGGTACTGCCGCACCAGAACCACCTTGTCCTTCTTTTCACCGTAAACGCCGTAGAGGATCACACCATCCGCTCGGTTCTGATGATGGACTGCCTTCAGATCCTCGATTTTCTTCGCCCGGGAGGACACATAATAGGGCGCGGTCCTGCCGTCCCGGAAGATGGCCTCAAATTCGTAGAAATTCAGATAGTTGGTATCTGACAGCTTCCTGATCTTGCCCACATTGCTCATCATGCAGTAACCTCCACGGACCATAATAATTTAGTATACCATTTCCAACGGAAAAAAGCAATGCAGCCAGAGAATAAACCGGGATTTTGTGGTTATACTTCCGGGGAGGTGAGAATATGACAGATGCAGCCATTCGTGCCATCTTTGCGGGTGCCGATGACTTTGGCACCAGAGTTCTTCGACGGGGGGACCAGACGCTCTATGCCTATTTCGTGGACGGCCTGGTATCGGACAGCTCCATTGCGGACTATATCTTCAAGCCGGTGGCGAATCTGCCTGGCGATGTGGAGCAGGCCTACGAAGCGGCCCTGCATGGTGCGGTTTACAATGCGGTGGCCACCCCCTGCAAGGATCTGCAGGAAGTGGCAGCCAAGTTGGTGAATGGTTTCTGCGTGGTCTTGTTTCCGGAAGTGGGGGCCATTGCTTTCGAGGTGAAAACCGGTGTCAAACGCGGTCCGAATCCTCCGGAAGTAGAAAATACAGTCAAAGGCCCCAAGGATGCCTTTGTAGAAACCATCCGCATCAATACAAGCCTTCTGCGGCGACATCTGCGAACGCCGGATCTGCGGATCACAGGACAAACCATTGGCCGGAGAAGCCTGACCAATGTATCAGTGGTGTGGATTGAGGGGATCACCAACAAAGTGCTGGTGGAGCGAATGAAAAACAGACTGAAATCCATTGATGTGGATGCGCTCTTGTCACCGGGCGCGGTGGAGGAATATGTCACCGGCTCCCGCTGGACGCCGTTTCCACTGATACAATACACCGAACGTCCGGACCGGTTCTGCCAGGCGCTGTTGGATGGCCGGGTGGGACTGCTGGTGGATGGATTGCCTCTGGGCTATATGGCGCCTGCTGACATTGGATATCTGCTGGAAAGTCCTGAAGACAGAAGCCGGGACTTTATCTCCGCATCCTGTGTTCGTGTTTTGCGGTATGGTGCCCTGCTCACCAGCCTGCTGCTGCCGGCGCTCTATGTGGCGCTGGTGACATTCCATCAAAATCTGATTCCGGAAAAATTACTCAACATCATATTAAATAGTCAGATGGAAGTCCCCTTCACCACCGGAGCGGAAGTGCTGGGACTTCTGATTGCCTATGAGTTGCTCCAGGAGTCGGGGATTCATCTGCCCCAGGCCATCGGACAGTCGGTTTCTACCATTGGCGGTATTGTGGTGGGAACGGCTGCGGTAGAGGCAGGGTTGATCTCTCCGGTGGTCCTGATCGTGGTCAGCATAGCGGGGGTCTGCGGATTTGTGCTGCCCAATCGGGATCTGGCCAATGCGGTGCGGGTGTGCCGGTTTGCACTGGCGATGATTGCATCCTTCTTTGGAGGATGGGGGATTCTGGCCGGCGTGGGGATTCTGCTGGTTCACCTGGCATCTCTGCGGTGTCTGGATGTGTGTTATCTGACACCCTGGCCGGGCGGAAGAGGCATGATGCGGCGCAGAGTCAAAGAGGAAAAAAGCCGGGACAGAATGCTTCGGCCGGAAGATGAAAAAAATCAGAAATAATGGAAAATATTGCTTGACAAATGGGGAGTGGTGTGGTAATATACGCAAGCTGTCCGCAAGGGCGACAGGATAACACAAAAA
>JBJDYI010000029.1:0-3740 GCA_051867165.1 Faecousia sp.
CCGCCGCCTCCGTTGCCGGTCATGGCGCCCGCAAAAGCGGATGCGATGCTCAGGCAAACGACCGGGTTCAGAGGCAGCGCGGCGATGGCGTTCAGGATAGTCTGGGCGCCTGCGCAGGACAGAACCGCTCCGCCGAAGCCCACGGACGCCGCCGTGGTCACCATGGCGGGCCCCACGGTCTGGATGCCGTGGTTCACCGTCTGGAGCTTGCTGGGCAGATTTTTCCAGCCGATGACCATGGCCAGGGCGGAAGCGGCCAGAACCGCGTAGGACAGGTCCATGCCAAACCCGTTGATGAGAAGAATGATCAGCAGCAGCGGCAGGGCAGACAGCCACATGGGGAAGCCTGCGTCCTGATCGAAGGCAGCGATACGTGCGAGAATCTGCTCGTCGGCGTCAAAGCGCTCCCCGTTTTTCCTGGCCTTGGAAAACTCATACTGAAAGTACAGGAACAGCAGCGCGATGGTGAGCGCCGAGCACAGCAGGCCCACCAGAGAGGCTGCCATGGGAGTGGTGCCGATGTAGGTCGTTGGGATGATGTTGTTCAGTTGAGCACCGCCGGGAAGCATGGACAGAGGAAAGGTACAGGAACTGCTCATGATACAGGCGGGGATCAGCTTTCTGGGCAGGTCTGCCTTCTGAAAGGTGGCCAGAAAAATGGGATATACGGTAAACACGATAACAAACGCGCTGACGCCGCCGTAAGACAGCAGAGCGGTTGCCAGCATGGCTCCGAAAACCGCATTCTTGTCACCGAACACCCGGCCGATCATTTTGGAAAAGGACGCCGCCAGCAAGGTTTCTTCCATGATCTTTCCAAACAAAGCGTTTGTCACAAAGACCAGGAAGTATTTGGCGATGAAGTTGGAGAGAGAAACCGCATAGCGGTCAGCTGCCATCGTCATATAGCTGGTATTGCTGGTCAGAGCCAGAACCAAAAGACAGATCAGTGAGGCCGGAATCAGGCTGACCCGCTTATAGATCAGTAGGATCAACAGTACAACTGCCGCCAGCACCCCAATCAAACTCAACACGTAGGATTCCCTCGCTTCTTCTCAGTTTTCAAATGCAGCCTTGAGCTGCGTCAGAGCCTGATCCAGCGTCTTTCTGGGGCAGGCCAGATTGAACCGCAGCCAGCCATCGCCGCCGGGGCCGAACCAGGTGCCCTTGTCAACACCGATGTGGGCCTTCTGGTCGATGAAAGACTCGATCTCCTCCGTGGTCATGCCGGTGCCGCGGAAATCGACCCAGACCATATAGGTGGCCTCCGCCTTCTTCATCTTCAGCATGGGAAGCTCCTTTTTCAGGAAGTCCACCATGTGGTCCATATTGGCATCCACATACTCGCACAGGGCGGTCACATAGCCTTCGCACTGGTTGTAGGCAGTCTCCAGAGCGCAGCTGCCGAACCAGTTCATATTGAAGATCCGGTTGGCATTCATACCCCGGGTGTAAACCTCCCGCAGCTCATCGTTGGGAATGATGGCGTAGGCGGTCTGCAGGCCCGCCAGATTGAAGGTCTTGCTGGGGGCGTAGTGGGTGATGGTGTTGTTGCGGATGCGCTCGGACAGGGCGCAGACCGCCTGGTGGGTATGACCGCCCATCATCAGGTCCGCGTGAATTTCATCGGAGATCAGCAGCACACCGTTCTTCTCGCACAGGTCGCCGAGACGTTCCAGCTCCTCCGCGGTCCAGGCACGACCAACGGGATTGTGGGGGTTGGAGAGGATCAGCAGCTTGTTGGCGGGGTCCTTCACCTTTTCCTCCAGGTCCTCAAAATCCATGAACCAGTCGCCGTCTTTCTCAACCAGAGGATTGAAAACGAGCTTGCGGCCATTGTTCTTGACGCCGTCCATGAACGGATAGTAGACAGGAGGCTGCACAATGATGCCATCGCCGGGCTTCGTGAAGTTCTGGATCACGATGGTATAGCCGGGAATGACACCGGGGGTAAAGACGATCCACTCCTTCTTGACTTCCCAGTGATAGTGGTCCCGCACCCAGCGGATGATGGAATCGTAAAAGCTGTCGGGCTTGGTGGTGTAGCCGTAGGCTCCGGCCTTGGCCCGCTGGACCAGCACGTCAATGACCTCCTGGGGAGAGCGGAAATCCATATCCGCGATCCACATGGGAACCATTTCAATGGAGGGGTCTACGCCGAACTTGGCATTGCAGCCATCCCATTTCATGCTGCGGGTATTGCGCCGGTCCAGGTCGTAATCGAAATATTCCTTTGTGTATTCCATGATACTTTCCTCCTTACTGCTTTTCCGCAGTCTGCTTGTGCTTTTTGTACTTTTCGCCATTTTCAAGATCGACGCTGTCGGGAACAACACGAATATTCAGTGCCACCATCACGAATGCCACCAGCGGGAAGATGTAGCAAAGCACCGCATAGGGGGCGAATGCAAGGGTGCTGACACCGAACAGGCCGCCGATATACATACCGGCAATGTTCCAGGGGATCAGCGGAGCGATCATGGTAGAGGTCGAGTTGACAGCCTTGGACAGATTCGTGGGATGCAGGTGGAACTTCTTATAAGCCGGAAGCATCAGGGAGCCGGTCATCAGCAGAGAGAACGTGTTGGTGCCCATGACGTTGCCCAGCAGGGCGACGATCTGGCTGATGAGGGTCAGCTTCAGGATCGAGTTGGCGTATTTCATAACGGGGCGGATCACCGCATCCAGAACACCGACCTTGTTGAACGCGCCGATCATGCCGAAGGCGAAAATCAGCAGAGCCGCCGTCTGGAACATGCTCAGAACGCCGCCGCGGTTCAGAAGGGTATTCAAAAAGTCCTGGTCCGTGGTGATGGAGTAGCCCTTCCAGAAGAAGGTCAGGGCCTGGTTATAAGGAACACCCTGTACCAGCACGCCCACCACAGCCGCGCACAGAGAGGAGATCAGCATGGAGGGGACGGCGGGCTTTTTCATGACCAGCAGAACCAGCAGGACAATGACCGGGATAAAGGCGGCAAAGCCCAGGTTGAAGTGGTCAGCGATAGACGCGCAGATCTCACGGATATAGCTGTCGTCGAAATTGTCGCTGGAGAATCGGAGACCCAGGACGAAATAGAACGCTCCGGACAGCAAGAAGGACGGAATTGCGACCCGGGCCAGCTCCTTGCAGTGGGTGATCAGGTCCACGCCGACCGCTGCGGAGACGACGTTGGTGCTGTCGGACATAGGGGAGAATGTGTCACCGAGGAAAGAGCCGCTGATGATGGCGCCGACAGTCATTCCGGCAGGAATGCCAAGGCTCTCGCCGATGGCGAACATGGCGATTCCGGCAGTGCCGGCGGTGCCCCAGGAGGTGCCGCAGGCCAGGGAGACCATGACGCACAAAAGGAAAGCTGTCAGTAAAAAGATGTGGGGCTGAATGATGCTGAGGCCGTAATAGATGATGGCGGGCACAGCGCCGCAGGAAATCCAGGTGGAGATAACGCCGCCCACCGCCAACAGCAGCAGCACGGTTCCAAGTCCCTGCTTGCAGGACTCCATCATCGCTTCGTTGATCTCCTTGTAGCTGTATCCCAAATGCATACAAACCGGGAAAATAAACAGCCAGACAAGGAAGAACATTCCGTGGATTGGTGCATCGAGCAGCAGGTTGCCGCCCAACACGATCACGAGAACACCTGCCAGTGCAAACAGTGCGTAAGGTGTGCTGGCCGTTCTCTTTTCAGTTCCCTCCATAATAGAACCTCCTCGAGTAATGATGTGGATATTGATGGACTCTG
>JBJDYI010000030.1:0-3716 GCA_051867165.1 Faecousia sp.
CGGTCAGGATGCCGTCCAGTGTGGTGGCGGTGATCCGCAGGCGCTCTGCGATGGCGATGTCGTTCTTCACGCTCTCACTGACGGTGCTGCCGCAGACCACCAGCACATGAGAACGGCGGAGATAGTCCCGCCCAATGTCGATGCCGTCCTTATGCTCCTGGGGAATTGCATCACTGAGGAACAGAGGGAGGAACAGCAGCGGACAGATGGGCGAGAAGCCAGCTTCGTAGACCGCGCGGCAATACTTGGCGGCGTTCTCGGTATTCTCAAACTCGTTATCGCTCCATGGAGCGGTGATGTAAGCAAGGGGCCTTTTCATGGTGTTACTTCCTTTCTCCCGGTATCCGGGCATGAAAAAAGCAGCCCTCACGGACTGCCGTTGAAATCGTGATTGACCAGCATGGCGTAGTGATTGTCGATGGTGGAGACAGAATTGAATAGCGCCGCCAGAAGGTAAGCCCTGGTGTTCCAGACACGGGTGGTGTTTTCCCGGATTCCGTCCATAACCTTCTCGATGTGCATGGAGGTAATTTGTTCAAATCGCTGCTGCACAAAGCCGGTGGGATACTCTGCATCCCGCCCGATCTTGATGGTGGGACTGCGATTCATGGCAACCTCCAGCATGATTTCCACCAGCTCATCGAGCTGGGCCTTGTTGATCGGATTGCAGAGAGTGTCGTAATCAATCTGATCTTTTATCTCCTCTCTCACAAACATTCCGTCCGTCATTCCTTCCGCCGCAGACGCAGGCCCTGAAGGAAAGAATGAATGAGTATTTGATAGATCAGTATTTGATTGATTCGTATTTGATTTCTTAGTATTTAATTGTGCGGGATTTTCCTGTTCAGGTT
Organism: Faecousia sp.; assembly: GCA_051867165.1. GTDB lineage: Bacteria > Bacillota > Clostridia > Oscillospirales > Oscillospiraceae > Faecousia. The sequence continues at coordinate 852 of JBJDYI010000030.1, forward strand.
TCGCCTGTTTTGGGAAACCCTGTTCTGGAAAATCCAAAACAGGTTTCTCCAAGACTGGATTGTCCAAAACTGGATTTTCCCGTTTAGGTGCCTCCTCCGGCGGCTCCGGCTGTTCCAGAATGGTGTATTCCACTTCGGTCAGCCGCCCGTGAGCGTCCCGGATGCGGCGGCGCTTCACATAACCGGCGCTCTCCAATTCCTTGACGGTGGAGCATATGCTGTCCACGCCGTCTTTGCAGATCGTGGACAGCCCCTTGGTGGTGTAGTCCCAATCCTCCGGCAGAGAGAGCATCAGGGACAGTAGCCCCTTTGCTTTGAGTGACAAGGATTTGTTGCGGAGATGGTGATTTGCCATGACCGTATAATCCTTGGTTTTCTCAATTCTGAAAACAGCCATATACATCTATCCTTTCTGAAAGCTCGGCCAGGCCGTCAGACCGTATGCTCCTGTTTACAGCTCGTAATCCGGCATCTGGTGTTCGTAATAAGGCTGGCACAGCTTTTTCAGCGTATCGGCCAAATCCTCCATGTCGATGCACATATCGCACTCCAGCCAGTCATCGCCCTTATAGACCCGGTATTCGGTGGCGAACTCACCGTGACCGGCGCTGGTGTGGAACATGGACACCACGGCGAGGCTGGCATCATCCAGCAGCCACAGCTCCAGAGAACGGGCGCAGCAGACAAAGCTGGCCATGCAGTCACCGGCGTCCACATACAGAAGCACCGCACGGGGGAACAGCTCCAGCCCACGGTAGTTCATGCTGTGCGGCAGCGTACAGTCCACGGTGTACTCATAGACCGTCTCAAAGTTGTGGAGGACAGTCTGCGCCAGCGCATAGAAGTCAATGCCATCCAGCAGCTCCTCGATTTCCTCCTTGGTATACCCGTTGTCGATTGCGCGGCGGAATACCTGAGTAATGCTCTTTTCCAGATTTGTGATGTTGTTCATGTTGAAACCTCCTATTCATCTGCGCCGCTTTTTGTCGGGCAAAATGTGGCCCTCGATCACAGCGGCGTGTTTTACGATTTTGATTGTGCCGGATTTTTCGGCGTGTTTGATAGCGGCATATTCCTCATCCGTGAGAAACAACCTCATACGGTCACCGGCTTTCCCCCTTGGAGAGCTTATGAGAACGTCATAGATGACCATATGGCGGGTGCTGTCCCGGTAACGCTCCAGCGCAAGTTCGCTGTGGCCGCCGATCCCGTTGCAGTCAACGCCCATTCCTGGCACCTCTTTCATGGAGCTGAAAAGCAGCAAGCCCATAACGGGCAATCAGAATGGCGTTGATAATCAGCCGGAAGGCTTCGGGGTCAATGATCTCCGGGTCTGCAAGGTCGGAAAGGGAAATGTCTGCGGACTTCGCATAGATGCTCCGCGCTGCCATGAACAAGGCGTAGTTGTGCAGAGAGATTCCACGGAGAACAGCGTAGTCGAACTCCAATCCGTGCTTGCAGAAACAGTTTGCGGTACGCCGGTAAATATCTCCGTTGGCAGTCAGCAGATACATGGCGGCATAGTACCGTGCCGTGTCTCTGCGGCGGCGATAGCCCTGTATGGTCTTGACATCCTCCATGCGCTTTTCGTGCTGGATGTTGCTCCATAGCGTACCGGGATAGCTTTTGACCAGCAGAGAAAGACGCTGATACAGGCCGCGATCCCGAGGTATCGTCTCCAAAACCGCTTCACGGTAGCCCACCACACCGGCCTCAATGCGCTCTGCCAGCCAGGGGCAGCGGCGGGCGGTGCAGCCTGTCTTTTTCACATACTCGGTGCAAAGGCGGCAGGATACATCGGAGGGCTGGTATTTGAACGTGTTGATATACATGACATCCTCCTTCGGGTATAAAAATACCGGACAAGAAGTTCTCCTGTCCGGCTTTTGACATATTCGCTTATCTGCTCTGATCCCGCTGGCGCTTGCGCTGCCATGCGTCCAGTAGCTTGAAAATGGTCGCTTCGATTTGAAACGGGGTATAGGAGCGTGGGAAGTATTTGCGGAGCTTTTCACCGGACAGTGTGATGTCGTTTTTCTCCGGCTTTTTCTGCTCCATCATAATGGAAAGCATGGTGTCCTCATTCAGTTCACCGCTTTGGCTCAGCTTTTTCATGCGCTGGGCCTGAGAGAGCGAGGGCGTGGCCTGTTCACTGTCGATTGTCTCAAGGAGCATGGCCTGCTCTCCGGGCGTTAGGGCCGCAAGCTGATATGCGGGTGTCAGGGCAATCTTCTTATCGTCCACCATCTGCTGAAGCTCTGGGACTAAATGCGTGAGGGAAATGTAATTGCGGATGGTGTCACCGCTGACCCCGGCTTCCTGACCAATCTCATCGTCGCTGCGGAAATTCGCCGAAATTTTCGGCGAATTTTCCTGTACGTCCTTTGCGGGCCGTCCGGCTCGCCGCCTGATGGCTTCCAGCTTCATCTTGTACGCCTTGGCGCGTTCCGATGGAAGGATGCTCTCGCGCTGGAGATTGCTATCCACCATGACGATGGTGGCGGTATCCCGGTCAATGTCGCGGACGATGACCGGCATGGCGGTCAAGCCAGCTAACTCACAAGCGTATTTACGCCGGTGGCCCGCGATCAGCTCATACCCGCCTTCTTCCCGAGGGCGGACAAGCCCAGGAACAATGACGCCGTTTTCTTTGACGCTCTCAGCGGTTTCCCGCATGGAATCGTCATCCCTCACCTGAAACGGATGGTCAGGGAAAGGATGCAGCTCCGTCAGCGGGATCATAACAACAACTTCCTGCATCACTGGCTGTTCCGTTGTTGCGGCCTTTCTGCCGCGCTTTTTTGGCGTGGTCGTATCCACCGTTCTATTCCTCCTGTCGATATGGCTTTGGGTAGAAAACAAAAA
>JBJDYI010000031.1:0-3699 GCA_051867165.1 Faecousia sp.
TGTATGCGCTGATCGCCTTCGTGGTGATCGACTACATCACTGGCGTCATGTGCGCCGCCGTCGACAAAACCCTGTCCAGCGAAGTCGGCTTCAAGGGAATCTGCCGTAAGGTGCTGATCTTCGCCCTGGTAGGTGTCGGCAACATTTTGGATGTCCATGTACTGGGCCAGGGCAGCGTCCTTCGTACCGCTGTGATTTTCTTCTATTTGTCCAATGAAGGTGTTTCCCTGCTGGAGAACGCCGCGCACCTGGGTCTGCCGGTCCCCGCGAAGCTGAAGGACATTCTGGCCCAGCTCCACAAGAAAGGAGACAACGACAATGAATCTGCATAAGCTCATCTTCACCGAGAACGCCTGCTATAAGGCGGGCAAGAAGATCACCGTCAAAGGCATTATGGTTCACAGCACTGGGGCGAACAACCCCTGGCTGAAACGCTATGTTGGCCCCGATGATGGTCTGCTGGGCAAGAACCAGTACAACAACCACTGGAACCAGGCTATGGATCGTCAGGTCTGTGTGCATGGTTTCATCGGCAAGCTGGCGGACGGAACCATCGCCACCTATCAGACACTGCCTTGGGATCACCGTGGCTGGCACGCTGGCGGCGCTGCCAACAACACCCACATCGGCTTTGAAATCTGCGAGGACGGCCTCACTGACAGCACCTACTTCAAAAAGGTCTATCAGGAGGCCGTCGAGCTTTGCGCCTATCTGTGCAAGCTGTATGGCCTGACCGAGAAGGACATTATCTGTCACAGCGAGGGGGCCAAGCTGGGCATCGCCTCCAACCACGGCGATGTAATGCACTGGTTCCCCAAGCATGGCAAGTCTATGGATACCTTCCGTTCGGATGTGAAAGCCTTGCTGGGTCAGACCACCGATCCCAAGCCTACCGAGCCGACCACGCCTGCTACCCCCACTACCGGGGCGATTGAACTTGGCAGCAAGGTCAGGTTCAAGGCTTCTGCGGAAAAGTACAACCCCACCACCAAGGCGATTCCCGCCTGGGTGAAGGATGACTACTACCACATTGTCACCCAGACCACCATCAGCGGAAAGCCCGTCGTGAAGGGCGGCAAAACCTGTGTCCTGCTGGGCAAGAAGGTGAAAAAGTCCACCGGGGAAACGCAGTCCGGCATCAATACCTGGGTCGCGCTTGACAACCTGGAGCTGGTGGAGAGCGCACCCGCTGAAGCACCTGTGTATCGCGTCCACACCGTTGTAAATGGTGATACCCTCTGGGATATCGCAAAGAAGTATCTGGGCGATGGCTCCCGCTACCCGGAGATCAAGGCTCTGAACAGCCTGACCTCCAATGTCATTTACAGCGGCTGGAAACTGAAGATCCCCAACTAAGCACAAAGCCCACCACACATCTGGCCATTGCCTTTTGTGTGGTGGGCTTTTCTTATTTCATTTTGGCGATTTTGTCTTTGAAATCTTGAAGTTCGTCGGTGGCACCATTGGTATCTCCACTGTATAGTTTGCTACGCATATCAGAGTAAAAGCTGTACAGATCGCCTCTTGTATCGGACCAATTGCTGTAAACTTCTCCACGGGCATCGGACCACCAGCTATAGGCATCACCACGAGCGTCAGACCAGTCGCTATACTGAACGCTGTCCTTGGCGTCTTTAATGATGCCCTCATAGTAGTAGTCCTTAATCTCACCAAGGAGATCTTCGTAGATTTCGTCCTTTACGATTTCGCAGGCATCTTCATAGATGCAATCCTTAAAGCCCTCAAAAGCGTTATACATATCCTTTGTGGAAGAACCAGACTGCAAAATCAGCTCAGCATATACGGCGCCATAGTCACAAATCATTACAAAAATCTGCGAAGCGGAGTCCTCAATGTGGGCGTGGAACGCTTCAACGGACGCAATGCTCTCCATATATTCATCAAAAGTGTCAATATCTGCGGCCAGAGCTTCCCATTCAGCCCACAATGCTTGTACACACTCAGTAACGTGTGCATCTATGACAGTTTCCAGTTCCTCTGCGCTGCTGGCTGTCCGCAAAGTGGTATCAAACGTTGCGTCAGTATTAGCGTTACCGCTGTCCTGGCCCTTTGCCTTTGCAATTTTCTCAAGGAACCGCTCATACACTTTTTCGGCTCTTTCGTAGTCACGACTGTACAATTCGCTGGCCATATCGTAATAGAACGAATAGATTTCGGAGGCCGCATCATAATACAGGCCATACACTTCAGAAGCGGAGTCATACCACTGACTGTATTCTTCGGAGCATACATCATACCAATCGCTGTAATCAACATCACCCTGGGCATCGTTCAGAATGCCCTCGTAGAAGTAGTCGTTCATGTCATCAAGGAGGCCCTCATAAATCTCGTCATTGATTTCGTCGCAGGCATCCTCGTACAGGCAATCGTTGATCCCATCAATAGCATCATACTTGTCATCGGCGGACATATCGGAATCCAGGATCATCCGAGCATAGGCGGCGCTGTACTCATAGAGCATGATGCACATCTGCTCGGTTTCGGCTATGACCGTTTCATAGAATTCGGAAACTCGCTCTGCATTCTCTACATATTTTTCGTATGTATCGATCTCGGCAGCCAGAGCTTCCCATTGCTCGTTCAGGGAGGCTATAGTCGAAGCCAGATGTTCCTCGATGCGAGCTTCCAGCTCTTCCAGGGTGGTAACGCCGGTCAGATCAATGCTGTACGAATACTCTGCCGGCTTATCCGTGGACTTGGGCGGAGTGGTTGCATCAGAGGAGGGTTCCGTTGTTCCTGCAGAAGGGTCAGTGGCAGGAGCATCGGTGCTGGATGCTCCCGGTTGGGTCTCAGTGCTTTGGGGTGTTTCTGTACCACAGGCTACTAGTGAAAGCAGCATTACAATGGCCAGAAGAAAGGCTATTATCTTTTTCATTTTCATTTCCTCCCTGTATTATCTGATCCCCCACTAACTGTGCTGTGTGGGGTATGGGTATAAATCTGTGGGTGATCGATCATGTATTGAATGACCGCCCTGGCGTGGGCCGGGGTCAGCTGGTCTGTGATCCCTTGTGCAATGGAGCCTTCGCCCAGTACGCTCATAAACAGTCCCAGCACAAACGGAGAGCTGTCAGAACCGAGATACTTATTGCTCAGATCGAAAACCTTCTGGATTACCATGGCTCCGGGCGCGGATACCAGCATAGCTTCATCCATCTGGGCAAATTCGGCGATCAGAGCTGAGAACTCCCTTGCAAATATCGCGGCGTGTTCCTCTGGTAGCGCATGGGACGAATCCTCTGCGGATGCTTTGCGGACGGCCAGAAGAGTTCTGCCTAGCTCGTCTATGGAAATCCCACGCAGCGATCCACTGACACCGTTCTTGGTCCCGGCAAGGATTAGGTACTCCAACGCAGCGATGTGCCGCTCGATATGTAGTTTCTTTTCCTGCTCCATGGCAAGCAGGGTGTGGAGGATCATGTTGCTGTCATAATTGGGGGTCAGCATAATCTCCTTTATTTCGTCGCGCTTCAATCCGAGCTGGTAGTACAGAGCTATCTGCTGTAGCTTCTCAACGGCTATATCATCGTACAATTTGTATCCGTTATAACCTTCCACCGAGTAATTTGCATAAGCAACGGCCCGCACAACGTTTTCATGATGGAAATAATACAGGTGCTTCCGTGTGAGGCCAGTAAGGTCGCACACTTCCTTGACCGTCTTATACTTGTTCATCGT
>JBJDYI010000032.1:0-3690 GCA_051867165.1 Faecousia sp.
AAAAATAACCGAATCGGTTATTGTGAGGTGATACCCGTTGACAGAGAAATTCCTGGCTTTGGATCAAGACAAGCAAGAAAGAATCATCCATGCGGCTTTAGCCTGTTTTGCCCGGCATGGATACAAGGTTTCATCCATTGGCCGAATCGCCGCAGATGCAGGTGTCTCAAAGGCATCCATATTCCAGTATTTTGGGGACAAGAAAACACTGTATCAGGATCTCTTTCTTTACTGTTCCGATCAGATGAAGCAGGCTTATGACCGGCAGAGTCTGGACATGGATGGAGACTTTTTTGATCGTGTATGGAACGCCAGCGTGATGAAGGTGGAAAACCTGAAGAATCATCCCCATGTCAGCGATTTCGTCCTGGCAGCATTTCGGGATCCCGAGGCAGATGCCGAATGCAAAGCGTCCATAGCCGCGCTCACCGCCCAGGGAGAAGAATTTGTGCAGGCGATGGTTATCCATCCCGGTGACCGGGAGAAGTTTAAGCACGGTGAGGATGTGGATGCCCTGTTCCAGATGCTGATGCTGATGGCCTACGGCTTCGGTCAGCGGCTGCAGACCGCCGGGGATTATGATGCGGCGATGGATGACTTCAAGGTCAGTCTGGCGGTATTAAAGCGAAATTTCTACAAGGAGGAATATTTATGAGCGGCGCAGTCATCGAGCTAAAGCACCTGACGAAGTATTACGGAAAACAGCGTGGTATTGAGGATATCAGCTTTTCCGTGGAGCGGGGAGAGATTTTCGGATTCATCGGCCCCAACGGAGCGGGCAAATCCACGACCATTCGAACCATGATGGGGCTGCTCAAGGCAAGCAGCGGCACCGCAGAGATTTTTGGCCTGGACTGCCGGAGAAACGCATCGGAGATTGCAAAAAATGTGGGCTATCTTCCTAGCGAAAACAGCTACTACGCAACTTTGAAGGTTCACGAGATGCTCCAATACACAGCCGAACTCTACGGCATCGACGGGAAAGCCAGGATGCAGGAGCTGGCAGAGCGTCTGAATCTGGATCTGTCACGAAAAATCTGTGATCTCTCTCTGGGAAACAAGAAAAAAGTGGGCATTGTTTCGGCCTTACTTCCCTCTCCTCAGTTACTGATTCTGGATGAACCTACCAGCGGTCTTGACCCGCTGGTGCAGCAGACCTTCTACAGCATTCTGCGGGAGGAAAACGCAAAGGGGACCACCATTTTTCTATCCTCCCATGTCCTCAGTGAGGTACAAAAACTGTGCGGCCGAGCAGCGATTTTGCGTGATGGCAAGCTGATCGACATCCAGTCCATCCGGGATATCCGGGAGCATGGATACAAAAAGGTGACCCTGTCCTGCGCAAAGCCACTGATGGAGGCGCTGAAGCATGTACCGGGGGTTGCGAATGTTTGCGAAACCCCGGAGAGCACCTCCTTTATGTACTGCGGCGCTGCACGGGAGCTGATGGCGCTTCTGGGCAGAATGGAGTTCCACGATATTTTGATTGAGGAACCTCCGCTAGAGGATATATTCCTCCATTACTATGGCTAAGGAGGTGCTTCCATGGTCATTCTCAGGTACGAATTGCGGCGGTATCGAACCTACATTCTGCTATGGTCTTTGGCCTTGGCTGCCTGTATTTTTGTGCTGACGCCTGTCTATAACAGCATGATGCAGGGCGCTGATTCCATTTCCGCCCGCTTTGGCAACGGCGGATTTCTCACCGCCCTGGGCGTTTCCATGGAGCTGCTGAAGCTGCCCATTGGGATGTACGCCTTTCTTTCAAATTTTCTCATGCTTGGCGGAGGAATTTACGGGATGCTCCTGGGGTTGAGACTTTATACCGACGAATGTACAGAAGGCACCGCTGAATTTTTGTTCACCAAGCCGGTGAATCGGAACCAAATCTTTCAATCCAAACTGCTTTGCCTGATTGTCGCGGTTTCCATCATGGGTATCTGCTTCATGGCAGCCTCCTTTGCAACCATGTCGATCTTTCATCCGGGATACCGCGCCTGGGAGCTGTTTCTGATTGCGCTTTCCGTCTCCCTGCATTCCATGCTGTTTGGCGCGGTTGGAGTGCTTGTCGGCATTCGCTTCCCCAAAAACCGCTCCCCCCTCCTGACTGCCGGTCTGGCTGTATTTTCCTGCTATGGAATTACGGAGTTCGCAAGAACCGTGGATGTGCGTGCCATCAGCTACCTGTCGCCCTTTTCCTTTTTCGCTGCCACAGAAATCCACCGCCGGGGCTTCTATGAGCTGGACTACCTGATTTGGTATGCAGTTGTTCTTGCTGTATGCCTGTTTTCAGCCCGGAAAATCCTGAACAGGCGGGACATCACCCTGATCGGATAGGAGGTGTGGAAATGAAAACGCTTATAAGGAAGGAACTACGACTTTCCCGAAAATTTTTGCTGATCTGGATGGGCATGGATGCGTTGCTATGCCTCTGTGCCTATTTGGAATACCTGGCTCTGAAGGACACCATGGCAGATCTGGTTGCGCTGATCAACGGTTTCCCGAAACTGCTGAGAATCATGTTTGGGTGCAACGGTGACCTGTCCACCGCCATCGGCTGGTTTGGCTGCATTTACTTCTGGATTGCCATTCTGAACTACGCCTATGCGGTGTATCTGGGCATTACCTGCGTTTCCAAAGAGATGAAACAGCACACCGCGGAATACCTGTTCACCAAACCGGCGACACGAAAAGAAATTGTATATGCCAAGACATTATCGAGTCTTTTGAATCTGTTGATTTTGGCAGTTCTCAGCAGCATCATCAATTACCTGACGGGTGCATTGCCTCTGGGAGGTCTGGAAAACAGGTTTGCCCTTCTGACCACAATGCTGGGAATGTTTTTCACGGAAGCAGTCCTGTTTTCTATGGCGCTTCTTCTGTCTGGCGCTGTAACATCCTATCCCAAATCCGTGGGGATGGGGGCCGTCATGCTGCTGACATTTTATGGAATCTATATTGCAGCAGACATCTTTCGAATTCCATCCTTGCATATCCTGACACCGTTAAAGTATTTTGACGTACTCGCTGTGGCTGAGCATGGCCTGTCGGTGATCTTCCTACTCATCTCCTGCGTACTGACAGCAGGCTGCATATTCACGGCGGCAAATCTGTGGTCGGCAAGAGAGTTGGTCTGATATACAATAGTAATTGTATTCATTGAGTAAACCGTCCCCTTCCCATTCGTATTGCTCTGTTTTTGCGAAGATGAACATTGCTCCAGGATGGATTGCATCAAGTTGGTGTAACTGTTTAGCACCCAAATAAATTCCAAACGAATGTTCTTTCTATCCGTTTTATTGTACCATTCCTCTGCTATAATCCGACCACCACACAAAAATGAGGAGGTCTGACTTATGGCAGTTAAGATCGTAGAAGACAGCGCAGTTCTGACGCTGGACTTTTGGGACAAGGAGACAATCTACAACGGACAGGTTTTCCCGGTGGGCACGCTGGCGTGCGATGCCCTGAACATCCCAGTGGAAGTGGTGAGCCACATGGAGAAGCTGTGTGAGAAGCTCAACGGCTTTATGAAAACCTTCGATTCCGGCAAGGGCGACCCTGCCCTGCTGCCGGAAGCCAAATTCAGTGCTATGAAGCTGCTGGAGCTGATGGCAAAGTACAAGCCTTTCTCCTATATCAACATGGCCGCTTTCCGGGATTTGGTGAAGCGGTGCTTTACCCCCAACG
>JBJDYI010000033.1:0-3671 GCA_051867165.1 Faecousia sp.
CCTTGTGGGCCTCCCACCATGCGGGGAAGGCGGGGTCTTTCGGGGAGAGGGTGGGTTTGATTAACAGGCGGGCAATGTGTGCGGTGTTGGATTGTTTGGTGAAAGGCTGAATTGCGTGTGTTGCCTCACCCAGATGAAACAGTTCCATGAGTTTGACGGTATCTGTTGTCCATTTTACACCGTCATACCGATCAATCGCCGTAGCGGATGTAAGTTTCAAATCATTTTCATGGACGGTTTTCAACTGTCCCAGCAGATACAAAATGTTTTTTCTGTTCTGTTCAAGCCTGCCCTTGCTGAAATAGACAGGTTTGGAATCCTCATCATATCCTAAATCTCTTTGGAAAAGCACACTGCCATAAAGCTCGTCACGGTCATCATCCTTCGTCGCCAAACACCGGTTGAAGATGGCCTGGACATTGCCCTCGTTCAATTCCATCGGGTGAAATTGATTTGCTTCTTTTATAAGTTGCTCAATCTCCAGCAGATCATCGTCATCAAGCAATCCCACAATACAAGCCCCCTGACGCGCCCAACGGCGCAGATTTTTCGATATTTATATTATCATACTTTATTCTTGCACTTTTTTCAATGTGTCTTTGATGAAATCACGGAAAAGATTTCATGAACAGCAGAGGAAAAAGCTCTTGCACCGCGCCCCTTGCAGAAATGCGAGGGGCTTCATCTTTTTCAGAAGGAGGTTCACGGATTGATTTTAGTCATCGCTGAGAAACCGAGTGTAGCACAGTCCATTGCCAAGGTGCTGGGTGCGGCATCCCGCAGGGACGGCTATCTCGAAGGAAACAACTACATCGTATCATGGTGTGTCGGGCATCTTGTGGAGCTTGCGGACGCGAGTTCCTATGATGAGCGGTATGCCAAGTGGAGATACGAGGATCTGCCCATTGTGCCGGAGGAATGGCTGTATGAGATTCCGAAGGACAAAGCACAGCAGTTCAAGGTGCTGCGCGATCTGATGAAAGATAAGCGCGTCACCGAGCTGGTATGCGCCACCGATGCGGGGCGCGAGGGTGAGCTGATCTTCCGGCTGGTCTACAACAAGGCCGGTTGCACCAAGCCCTTCAAGCGCCTCTGGATCAGCTCCCTTGAAGACTCTGCCATCCGGGAGGGATTCGCTCATCTGCGGGATGGCAGTGAGTTCGACAGGCTCTATGAAGCTGCACTCTGCCGGTCAAAGGCAGACTGGATTGTGGGTATCAATGACACCCGGCTGTTTACCACGCTCTATCACAAGAAGCTGGTGGTTGGCCGTGTCCAGACCCCCACGCTGGCAATGCTGGCAGAGCGCGACGGGAAGATCAGCACATTCAAGAAAGAGAAATACTTCAATGTCCATGTGAGCGGCGGCAATCTCACCGCTGATATGGAGAAGGTCAAAACCGAAGAAGAGGCAAAGACGATTGCGGCGGCTTGTGATAAGAAACAGGCCGTCGTTTCTTCTGTCAAGCGTGAGACGAAGACGGTCAATCCCCCGAAGCTCTACGATTTGACCACCTTGCAGCGGGAAGCCAACCGGTATTACGGCTTCACAGCACAGCAGACCCTCGATCTGGTGCAGTCCCTCTACGAAAAGAAGCTGCTGACCTATCCCCGCACCGACAGTCAGTTCATCACGGATGACATGGAAAGCACTGTCCGTCAGGTCATCGGCATTGTGTGCCGGAAGGTGCCGGTTTTCGACGGCCTGAGCCACGATCCCGACATCCGGCGTATCACAAACAATGCGAAGGTCACGGATCACCATGCCATTATCCCGACAGTGCAGCTTGAAAAGCAGGACATTTCCGCATTGCCGGAATCGGAGCAGAAAATCCTCCGGCTGGTTGCCATGCGGCTGCTGTCTGCCACCGGAGAGAAGCACATCTATGACGAGACCTCCGTGACGCTCTCCTGCGAAGGCTATATGTTCAGCGCAAAGGGCAAAACCGTCGTGCAGGAGGGTTGGAAAGCGGTTGAACAGCGATTCAAGGCCACGCTCAAGAGCAAGGAGAAGGACGAGCCGGAGAATATGCTTCCTGCCGTCAGCGAGGGGGATGTCCTCGATGCCGTATCAGCCAGCGTAACCGAGCATTTTACAACCCCTCCGAAGCAGTACACCGAAGATACGCTGCTTTCTGCGATGGAGACTGCCGGAAATGAAGCATTTGATGATGATACCGAGAAAAAGGGCCTCGGAACTCCCGCCACCCGCGCCGGTATCATCGAGAAGCTGGTCAAAGGCGGCTATGCCGAGCGCAAGGGCAAATCTATCGTGCCTACCAAGGATGGTCTGAACCTTGTATGTGTTCTGCCGGAACAGATCACTTCACCCTCCATGACTGCGGAATGGGAAAATACCCTGATGCAGATTGAACGCGGTCAGGCCGATGGGGACAAGTTCCTCGCCGGGATCGTGGATATGACCGCCTCGCTTGTCAAGGCGTACCCCTTCCTCTCCGATGCCGAGGCAAACCGCTTCGACTCCGGTAAGGAGGTCATAGGCAAATGCCCCCGCTGCGGCTCCCCGGTTTATGTGGGAAAGGGCAATTATTACTGTTCCAGCAAGGAATGTTCCTTCTGTCTGTGGGAGGACAACAAGTTCTTTTCCAGCAAGAAAAAGAAGCTGACCAAGAAAATCGCCAAGGAGCTGCTGGACAAGGGCTGGTGCCGGGTGACCGGGCTTTACACCCCGAAGCGGCCCCAGCTCTATGACGCGATCATCCGGCTGGATGATACCGGCGGCAAATATGTCAGCTTCAAGATGGAGTTTGACCGATGACGCGCCCGAAGCATATTGCCGCTTGCAGCGGCGGCAAGGACAGCGTGGCAACGATACTTCTGGCTGCAAAGCATAACGAGCCGCTGGACGAGATTGTATTCAGTGAAGTGATGTTCGACAAGGAAACAACCGGTGAAGTGCCTGAACATCGAGACTTCATCTACGATAAGCTCAAACCCTTCTGTGAAAATGAGCTTGGCGTAAAGTTCACGATCCTTCATGCGCCGAAAACCTACGATGACATCTTCCATCACATTATTGTGCGCGGCCCCCATAAAGGAGAAAAGCGCGGTTTTGTATGGGCAGGAATGTGTGCGGCAAACAGAGAATGCAAGGTAAATCCCATGCAGAAATACAATAAATCTCTGTCACCCGATACTGTCAGCTATGTCGGCATTGCCGTTGATGAGCCAAAACGCCTTGCAAGGCTGGAAGGAACATCGAAGGTCAGCCTGCTTGATAAGTACGGTTACACCGAAGCCGATGCGCTCAAGCTCTGTGCTGACCATGATCTTCTGTCACCGATCTACGAACACAGCCGGAGAAATGGCTGCTGGTTCTGCCCCAATGCAAGAGACGCCGAGCTGCGTCACATGATAACACACCATCCCGAAATGTTTGACCGGCTCATCGAATGGGAGCATGAGGATAATGTCTTCCATCGCCGGTTGACACGCAGAGAAACCCCGTCTGAGGTAAAAGCCCGTCTGCTGGGCAGCACTCAGGCGGGGTTTTCTACACCCAAAACTTGAAAGATTGGAGGTTAGAAATGGCCGAAAGCAAAAGCGCACAGCAAGTCCGCGAGATCACGGACAAGCTGGAACAGGGCATCAAGGAGCTGTTTGAATCCGAGCGGTTCAAGGAATATCTCCGCACGATGTCCAAGTTTTAT
>JBJDYI010000034.1:0-3671 GCA_051867165.1 Faecousia sp.
CAGAAGCGGGAACAGGGTGATGCCTATGTTTCCACCATCCTGTTCGACAATTACAGTGAGGTCGTTCACGATCGGGTGGATATCCGGAAGGTTCCGCCCATGACCCGCAAGGAGTATTATGTCCGGGGCTGCACGGCCCTGTTGGATGCGGTAGGCAAAGCCATCCACCACATCGGCAATGTCCATAAGTATGCCCGTGAGGAAGACCGCCCCGAAAAGACGCTCTTCATAATCACCACCGATGGAATGGAAAACGCCAGTCGGGAATACACCTATGACCGGGTGCGCAAGATGATCGAACACGAAAAGGAAAAATATGGCTGGGAGTTCCTGTTCCTGGGAGCCAATATCGACGCCGCCAGAGAAGCTGCTCGATTCAGCATCTCCGAAGACCGCGCTGCCAACTACCACGCAGATCGTGAGGGTACAGCGGTCGTCTACGAAGCCATGAACGAGGCGGTTTGCAGCGTTCGTGCTTGCCGCCCCATGAACGCTGACTGGAAGTGTCGGGTAGATGAGGACTTCAAGAAAAGAGGAAAATAATGAGCAAGCGCAACGAGGTAGACGACTTCTTTCTTTATGAAATGGTCAGTAAGGAATCTAACGGCAGCCCCACCGGAAACGGTGGGTGCCTGCCGTGGATTTTGGGTGGTATTATCGTTGTTGGAGCTTTTTCGAAGCTTCTGGGCTAGGAGGTAGCATATGTACGGAGCAATCTTGGGTGATATCATTGGCAGCCCCTATGAGTTTGATATGGGCAGTAAGAGCAAGGACTTTCCTCTCTTTTCAAACAATTCCACATTCACCGATGACACGGTGATGACGATAGCGGTGGCAGAAGCCTTCATGGGTGCGCCTAATAACGAAGAAGTAATTCGCCAGCAGCTGATTCAGTCCATGCAGAAATGGGGGCATCGGTATCCCGGTGCAGGCTACGGCTTTCGGTTCTCGGATTGGCTGGACAGCAACGATCCGCAACCATACAACAGCTGGGGTAACGGATCTGCCATGCGTGTGTCCTCCATTGCGTGGCTCTATAACGATCTGGATACCGTCCGCCGAATGGCGCAGCTCTCCGCAGAGGTGACCCACAATCACCCGGAGGGCATCAAGGGTGCAGAGGCAACCGCTTCTGCCATCTTTCTGGCCCGCTCCGGCAACAGTAAGGCAGAAATCAAAGCCTATGTCGAAGAGCAATTTGGCTATGATCTGAGCCATACCTGTGACGAAATTCGCCCTACCTACCACCATGTGGAAAGCTGTCAGGAAACTGTCCCAGAAGCCGTCGCCGCTTTCCTGGAAGGAAAATCCTTTGAGGATGTTATTCGCACCGCTGTTTCTCTGGGTGGCGACTGCGATACCCTGACCTGTATCGCGGGTTCCATAGCGGAAGGGTGTTATGGAGTACCAGCTGATCTGAAGCAAGCGTGCAGGGAACGACTGTCTGCTGATTTGCGGGATATTCTCTCCAGGTTTGATGTCGCCTGTCTGTAATGGTACCGCAGAGTTGTAGCAATGTTATGAAATACATGATATACTGTTCTTAACTTTATCGGACACTTAAGGCTGCATACCAATGACAGCTACCATATTGTAATAACCGTTTTGTAACGCTCCACGCCGCCCCACAATAAGGAGGTAAAGCAATGCCAAAATTTGACTATAAGAAAGCAGAGACCGATCTTTTTGATTCCGGTGCCCACCATCCAGATGAAATCTACGAATACAAGTCTGAAAAGGCTATTCGGGGCTACATGAAGGAAAATGGCTTGAACCCGGACAAGTATTACAAGCCGGATGGGAAAAGCAGACATTCAAAGTCTGGTTCCACTTCCAGCAGTGGCTCCGAGGGATGCTATCTTACATCTGCCTGTGTAGCGGCAAGAGGGCTACCAGACCATTGCGAGGAACTTCAGACTTTACGATCCTTCCGCGATGAATACTTGGCTGGGCAACCGGGTGGACAGGCAGAAATTGAACAGTATTATGCATTGGCACCGAGAATTGTCGCTGCAATTAACCAAAATGCGAACGCCACTGAGGTATGGAATTCACTCTATGAGGAACTGGTAAAGCCCTGTGTCCAAATGATTCGTGCTGATCAGAACGAAGCGGCACACAGGCTTTATAAAGCATACTCTTTCAAACTAAGTGAACAGTTTTTAGGTTTCGTGGAATAGGAATTAATGCTATCACCGTATCCAGTTTCATGCCAAACTCCACCGGTTTTCCGGCCTTTCCCCGCACGATGGGACGGATGAAGGGCTGACTGACGCTGACAATCCGGTCCGGAACACTGTGGGTATGGTTGTCGTACATGTACTTTTGCTGCTCACAAATCTTGCGAATTGTCTCTAACCGTTCGCTTTGTCGAATATTCAGTGCCTTTCCCCCATTCAGCTTTCCGTCAATGGCCGCAAGGTCTCTTTTCAGATAATTCAGCTGCTTGCCAATAGCTTTACGGGTCATCTTCGCGGTGTGCTTGCGGCAGCGGACATACTTCAGATAGTCTTTTCGGGCACGTTTGCGATAGGTACGGGGCTTCTTGCCGTCAGTTGGGCTGTGGAGAACATCCAGCAGTTTTTCAGCGTTTTCCCGTGCTTCATTCAGCAGAGAAACATCTTGGGGATACCGAATATTGGATGGTGCGCAGGTGGCATCCACAATCACGGTACCGCTGTTCCCACCGCCGTTGGAGTTGTTATCATTCTGGTCGTCCTTCTTTTCCGCCTCCTGTATAACCATCTCGTTGATATCTACCAGAATCTCCGGTGTCAGACGCTTCCGGAAATGCACCATGGAGGACGGAGCGAAGGGTGGCTTGCTGTCATCGTAACCCGCATACCCGCAGAAATACTGCAAATACGGGTTCTCCTGGATCTGCAAAACAATTTCTTCGTCGGAATAGCCATACTCCCTCTGAATGAGACATGCGCCCAGGGCCAGCTGAAGCGGCTTAGCCACATTGCCGGTAGTGGAAGGAAACAAATCCGCATACTTTGCTTCGATCTTGTCCCAAGGAATGATCTGTGCCTTCTTCACCCAGCGGTTGTCTTCCCGCAGGCACATGCCCATTGGCTGCTGAAAATCCGACAGACTGATCTGCCCGTTGCTGTATCGATACATACCCGTCCCCTCCAGGTGCAAGGTTTTTGCCTGCTATTTGCTGTTTTTCTTGCACTTATTATAGCATAGATCGACGGAAATGTCTTGTGGCGCAATACTTTTTGCGTTGGTCAGTAAACATTAATTATCGCAGTGAGGTGAGTTTATATGAAATTTCTGGAATACGGCAATGCTTCCGCACCAACCATCCTGATGATCCATGGGATGGGCATGACGGCGGAGGGGTCCTTTGGCTATGCCGTGGAACGACTGAAAGGCAGCTATCATATCCTTCTGACCTGCCTTGACGGCTACGATGACACTGGCAGCACCTTCACTTCCATTCAGGATCAGGCGGCGAAAATTGCGGACTATCTGAAATCGCACTATGACGGTAAAGTCTATGCCGTTCTGGGTATGTCCATGGGCGGATTCATCGCCATTGAGCTTTTGTGCAAGCACCCTGTGAAGGCGGAAAAGCTGATTTTGGACAGCGGATACATGAAGCCCAGGAAGATCGCCAAGCCCATGGCGCACATTGTGGCAAACGGTTTTATGAAGCTGAA
>JBJDYI010000035.1:0-3661 GCA_051867165.1 Faecousia sp.
GGGGATCATCCTTCAGCTGATCTGCGCCCCAGTCTGAAAGGTTGAAAGGCGGATTTGCTGATGTTAAGCAAAGACTAAAAAAATATGGGCTGTTCAAGCCCACATACGAAGGAGCGGTACCCGGTAATCCAGGGCCCGCTCCTCCTGTTATTCTGCTGTATTTTCCTGCTCGATCAACCGGGCAATTTCATCGGAGAAATGATAGATGATCTCCACCCTCATGCCGCTGTACACATTCACGCGGTCGATAAAGAACAGGAGCATTTCATTGGTCAGCTCGTCCGCAGTCAGCGTCTGGCGGGCCATGTCGCAGGTCTCCGTCAGTTCACGGTTTCTGCTCTGAGAAAGGGCTAAAAGCTCCTTTTCCAGCCGCTCTTTCTCGGAGCTGAGGCTGTCGTTCTCCGCGTTCAGCTTATCGCGTTCCATGAGGTATATATCCCTCTGAAGTCGTCCTTCGGCATACCGCTCGTAAGCACTGACCCGGCTGACGGAAATCTGCTTCATGCGCTTTTCAATCTGTTCCAGCCGAAATCTGAGGTTTTCCTCTGTGCCTTCGCTGACCGCTGCCGCCGCATACAGGCGATCATCTGCATCCACCAGCAGACGGAGCTTCTCAATCAGATCGTTCTTCACGATGCGCTCCAGGTCAGCCTCAACGAACCGTTCGCCCACCGGGCAGGCGGTTTCTCTGTTGGATACAGACTTGAGGCAGGTGTAGTAAATCACCGGGGAGTGTTTCTGCCGCTGCATGGTGCGTCCGCAAGCCCCGCAGTGAACCAGACTGCGCAGCAGATATTGATCAGGACTCCGATCATACCCCTTGCGGATTTTACGGAACACCTTCTGCGCTTCTTCATACTCGCTTTCGCTGACAATGGCTTCATGGCAGTCCGGAATGATCTGCCATTCGGATTCATCCGTCCAAACCGTCCGGGGATTGTCCAGCCCCTTCCAGCGGCGCTGGTTCATGACCATCACGCCGGTATACTCCCGGCGCTTCAGAATCTCCCGCACATTGCTGACCGTCCAGCAGGCTTCCTTGGAAGAAGTGCGGAACTTTTTGCTGTCAGGATTCATCCGCCTAAAGTAAGCCGACGGCGTTTCCAGCTTATAATCGTTCAGGATAACAGCAATTTCTGCCGGCGTTTTTCCTTCCAGCGCAAGGTCGAAGATTTTCCGCACCACAGGCGCGGTATCCGGATTGGGAATGATCTTTCGCTTTACATTTGGGTCTTTCATGTATCCATAGGGAGCCTGTGAAGCCACGAACTCGCCCTTGCTCTTTCTGGTACTCATGACGGTTTTGATCTTCTGGGACAGGTCGCGGCTGTAATAGGAGTAGACGATGTACTTCATGACCACTTCCATGCCGGCCGTAGAGCCCTTGTAATCATCGCTGTCATACCCGTCGTTGACGGCAATGAAGCGAACGCCCAAGAACGGAAAGATACGCTCCAGATAATCGCCGATCTCCACATAGTCGCGGAAAAAGCGGCTGAAATCCTTGCAGATCACCACGTTTGCCTCGCCATTTTTCAGACTTTCAATCATCCGCTCAAAAGACGGACGGTTGCCGTTGGTGCCGGAGTAGCCGTCATCGATGAACTCAACCACTTCATAGCCGTCAAACTCCCGGCGGGCGCGGATGAACCGATACAGCAGCGTGCGCTGATTGGCGATACTCTCGCTCTCGGTTTTGAATTTCAGGTCATCATCGGCATCCGACAGGCGGATGTACAGGTACAGTTTCTTCACCGGGCTTCACCTCCTTCCAATTCGTGATAAGCCGTTTCCAATGCGTCCCGTTCTTCCTGAAAGCGGAATATGATCTCCAGCCGGTGCTGGGCATAACCGGTTTTATATACGTTGATGTGGTCAATCATCGCCTGGGCGATTTCCGGCGTCAGCTTCCGCGCCTTGCGGATATTCCGGATGTTCACAAGCCACTTGTTCTCATTAGAAAGCATCCGATTCAGCCTGACCAGCTCCACCGACAGCTGATTGAGCCGGGAGCTCTGTTCCTGATATGCGGTGTCAAAGCGGGTTTTCAGCTCAATATAATCTCCGGCAGAGAGAATACCATCCACATAGTCATTGTAGAGCTGCTCCCGTTTGTTCTGATAGCCAGATAGCTGTTCACTGACTTCCAGCATTTCCTGCTGAAGTTCGGTCTGCCGTTTCGTCTGAATACCGCTGTCCTTCAGCCGCCCGGCCACTTCCTCAAAATCCGCGAACAGGGCAAACTGTATCTGAATCGCGTTCCAGACAATCGGCGCGAGCTTTTTCTCCGAGATGCCGACGGCAACATCGCAGCGGCCATACTGCTTGTTCCGGCAGTTGTACCGACCTTCCTTTTTCTCGCCGTGTCGGCTGTAACCGAGATTGGAACCGCAGTGCCCGCACCGGACGATTCCGCTTTTGAAGATCTGCGGATGCTTTTCGCGGTAATTCCGGCTGGCTTCCAGCTTGGCCTCATTCTCACGGCGACCTGCCTCCAGGATTTCTCTGACCTGATAGAAGTCGCCACGGCTGACCAGCGCTTCGTGCATATCCGGCAGGATACGCCACTTGCTCTCATCCGGCTCATAGTGATAATCCGGCTGACCCAGATAAAGCGCCGTCGGCATCCGTCCAAAGACAAGATCGCCCATATAGGTCGGATTCATCAATATCTGTTTGATGACCTGCTGCGTCCAGAGGCAGTCGGAATAACATGCCCGCTTGGTCTGTCCGCGCAGATAGCGGAGTCTGCCGGGAGAAGGAATTCCTTCTTCATTCAGCTGACGCATGATGGGGCGCGCTCCGATGCCGCTGAGAAACTGTGCGTAGATTCTTCTGACAATCGGTGCGGTCTCCGGATCTGGTTCAAACCGGTACTCCTGTGTGGTCGATTTCCGGTACCCGTAGGGAATCATGCTGGGAATGTGTTCGCCGGCCAGCTGTTTGGCATGAACCGCCAGCGACACCTTCTTGGACTGGTCTCTGGAATAGAAGCTGTTGATCAGGTTTTTCAGCGGAATCAGCAGGCTGCTGGCGGAGCCGTCTGTTTCAAAGCTGTCATAGCGGTCAACCACCGAAATAAACCGTACACCCATGGCCGGAAAGATGTTCTCCAGAAGGTTGCCTGCCTCGATATAATCACGGGAGAAGCGGCTGAAATCCTTGATGACCAGCGCCTTGATTTTTCCCTCCCGAATATCGGAAAGCAGTCTCTGAAACTCCGGGCGGTCCGTGTTGGTTCCAGTCCAGCCGTTGTCCACATAGGTATCCGCCAGATGAAGATACGGATGCTCCGATACATAGTCCCGGCAAATTTCAATCTGTCCCTCGATGGAATCGCCGTCGTCGTTCTTTTTGCTGTTTTCAACCGAGAGTCGGGCGTAGATGGCCGTCTCCCAGACGGACGGTAGCATGGCGCTGACCGGTTCCTGCGCCTGCTCCGGCTGTAAATACTGTCTTTTCTTTCTTGCCATTATGCGTTCCTCCTCTCCGGCATTGTCACGCCATCCTCAGCTGGAAGGACATCCTCGAACCGTTCTATATACTGCAGTGCGTTTTCCAGTTCATCTTTATAGCGGAAGCACACCTCGATGCGCTTGCCGTCATAGATCAGGATTTTTTCAATCAGGTGAACGATGCACTCCCTGTCCAGCTCCGTCAG
>JBJDYI010000036.1:0-3792 GCA_051867165.1 Faecousia sp.
TGGTGGCGGGCAAGCCCAAGGGCAGCATGACCCGGTTCGATTTTTACATGGACAACGATATTCTCTATGCGCTCCTATCCACCTTTGGCCCGCTGCTTTTGCTGGATTTAGGGCTGGTTCTGGCGATTTGCCTGCTTTTGGGCTGGCGGGGAGCCAAACCTCTGCGGGAGCTGGCAGAGAGCATCGGGCTTTTGGCGGAGGGAAAAGAAGTCCATCTGAAAGAATCCGGCGCAACGGCAGAGCTGGCGGAAAAGCTGAACCAGACCAGCCGCCATCTGCAAAAGCAGAACGAGCTGATTCAGCGCCGGGACATGACCCGGGCCAACTGGATTGCCGGGGTTTCCCACGATATCCGCACCCCGTTGGCGCTGATTATGGGCTATGGGGAACAGCTTGCCTCGCAGTTTCCGCCCAGTTCCGAGCCGCGAAAAAAGGCGGACGCCATCTGTACCCAGAGCCAAAAAATAAAGGCCCTCATTGAGGACCTGAATCTGACCTTCAAGCTGCAATACAACGCTCAGCCCCTGCGGAAAGTGCCAATCCAAATGGGCGCGTGGCTTCGCCGGTGCGTGGCGGATTTCTGCGATTCCCTGGAAGAACCCCACAGCGTTGACCTCCTGATACGGGAACCGGCGGGACAGACAATGCTGGAAGCGGACGGAGAACTGCTGACAAGAGCCGTGGATAACCTCCTGAACAACAGCGTCCGCCACAATCCCTCCGGCTGCGACATTTGGGTAGCGGCAGAAATTGTGGACGGTCAGTTTGTGCTGGAAGTCCGGGACAACGGCGCTGGCTACCCGGAAATGGTTCTGCGGAATCTCTCCGATGCCTGCTCCGATCCCAATGCGCCCCACATTCTGGGACTGCATCTGGTGCAGCAGATTGTCGCTGCCCACGGTGGGCAGACGGAGTTTCGTAACGACAACGGCGCGGTTGCCGTTCTCCATCTGCCGATTGCTCAATAATGCTTCTGCCGCAGGAGGGTTCCTGCGGCAGATTTGTTATAATTCATTGATGGTTGCAGTGATTGGCGTGTCACAGATGCGTTTTGCGGGAGCCATGACAGCGAACAGGGTTGTGAACAAAACAAGAACCAGCACCACGGCGAGGGGCGCAACAGGCAAACGCCACAGCTCACCCCAATAGTCAGAAATCATTTTCTGAAAGAGAAAACGGTGCAACGGGATCCCTGCGGCGCAGCCCACAAGACAACCTGAAAACGCATAGGTCAGAGCCTCGACGGCAATCATGCGGATAAGCTGCCATTTGTCCATCCCCACAGCCCGCATTGCACCATATTCCCGGATTCTGGCAGATACACTCATGGAGATGCTGTTCATGATGTGGAACACCGTGATCATGGCGACAATGGTCAAAAAGCCGTAAACCAGAATGGAAAATGCCCAGTAAGTCGCGGTCACTTCCCGGTTGCTGCTTCGCCGGTCGGAAAGGCTGACGCCGTCTCCTGCCAGAGCGCGGATCACTTCCACATCCCGGTCGGTAACAGCATCGGTGGTCTGGATGTCGATCACCGCATACCCCTGAGACCCAAAGAGCCGGGCGAAGGTTTGCTCATTGCAGAGGATTGTGGGCGTACCATCGCTGTCAAAGGGGCTGTCCGAGAGAATGCAGGCAACCTCGACCTCATTGTCGTTGACCCGGAACCGGTCTCCAACCGCCAGTGGCTCGGGCAAGGAAATGTGCTTATCAAAAACGGTCATCACATAATTCCCATCCTGTGACAGCTTCCGAATGTCCCCCGCTACCACGTCCTGTTTCGCCCAATCCAGCTGAAGCTGCTCATAGGAGATGATGTCAACGGTGGTAAGACCCTGCTGGCTTTGAACCGGCACCTTCCCCATGAAGCTGCGCCCAAAAACCCGCTTTACGCCGGGTACTTCCCTGATTTTCTCCACAAGCGCGGTGTCGATGGCGTTGGCGTGCTCGTTGTGCATAATGGAAAGGTCGGGTGCATAGGGACGCAGTGGCGTCAGAGCGTGGTGCACAAAGCTGATCAGAACAGAAAACGAAAGAAACAAGAGAATGCTGAGGGCAAAGGAGACGGTCATTAGAATCAGTGTCTTTTTGCTGCTCATCGCATGACTGACACCTAGTGCGGAATCAATCCGGTGTACCGAGGCAGGGACAGCGTGTGTCGCTGCGCCGCCGTTTTCATGGATTCCACGGACGGCAGCCATAGGGGATACTTTTGCTGCCCTTTTTGCAGGCGCACGGGCGGCCAACAGCACCGAGAGAAAGCCGGTAGCCGCGCCGAACCCAATCCCAATGGGGCTAATTGCAAACAGTGGGATCGTGAGAAACTCCCCAGCAACCGCGTACCGCAATACGGCGCACAATGCCCATGTGACCGCAATTCCCAGCCCCACGCCGATGGGAACTGCCGTAGAACACCATTGCAGGGCTTCCAGCCGCACCAGGTGCAAAATCTGTTTCTGGCTCGCGCCGATGCAGCGCAGCATCCCGAAAAACTGGGTGCGCTGGGCAACGCTGCTGTTGATGCTGCCTGCAATCATCAGTACCCCCGCAAAGAGAACCAGTAAAAACAGCACGAAAGCAACCATGTACAGCCCGCCCATAAAGGCATTGCTGCTGTAGCCGGTGATGCCCAGCAGGGCGGTATTTTCCGAAAGCTGTTCTTCCGTGCAGCCGTATTGTTCTTTGACATCGGCAATGAACGGCCGGGCATTGATGCCGTCCCGAAGCTGGATGTAATAGGCGGTTTCCCCGCAGCCGAATTGTTCGCAGAAGGCATCGTATGGCATAAGCGCCACCACCGCATCGTACAGCAGGGAGCTGCCCTCCGCCATAAAGCCGCAGACGGTAAATTCCAGATTCCCGGTGGGTGTTTTGGCAGTCACGGTGTCTGCGATGGCATAGCCATAAATACGGGCAGCATTTTCCGTCAGCAGGATCTCACCCGGTTTCTCGGGGAATCTCCCCTGGGTAATATAATCAAAGATTTCGGTGACGAAAGCCTTGTCCGCACCGCAGATACACAGCTTGTTGCTGCCGAGGTAGTATCCCTCATCAATTTGATAATTGACTGCGTCATAACGAGCCGATGCGGCAACACCGCGCTGCCGGGCAATCCCTGCGGCAGCTTTCTCAGGGATGCCATGGAGCATAAAATGCCAATTCCCGTGTTGATCAATGGCGTGCTGTTTTTCCATGCGGATTCCCATATCTGCCATGGAGAATACCGACGTGACCAGAAAAACCGCAATGAGAATACAGAAAATCGTCATCCGGTTCTGGCGCCTGCGCACCTTGGCGGAAATGGGAATCAGGCTTAAGTAGCTTTTCATTCCCGGCACCTCCCGAAGTCACGCAGGATGCCGTCGGAGACCTGTAATACTCTGTCCGCAGTCTGGGCGATACTGCGGTTGTGGGTAATCATGATGATGGTCTGCTCGTACTTTTTCGATGCCTCTTTCAGCAGGGCAATGACCTCGCTGCTGTTCCTGCTGTCCAGATTTCCCGTTGGCTCGTCGGCAAGGATCAGGGAAGGACGGGTAATCAGCGCACGACCGATGGCAACCCGCTGCTGCTGGCCGCCGGAAAGCTGGTTGGGCAGGTGGTTCCGCCGCTCTTTCAGATTCAGTACCGTCAGCAGTTCTTCCAGATACTTCTTGTCCGGCTTCTGATAGTCCAGCAGCATGGGAAAGATGATATTCTGCTCTACTGTCAGCTCCGGCACCAGATTGAACGCCTGAAAGATGAAGCCGATATTCCGGCGGCGGAACACAGTCAGCTTTCGGTCATTCATGG
>JBJDYI010000036.1:3892-13458 GCA_051867165.1 Faecousia sp.
CCCTGGGTGTCCTGAGAAAAGCGGCTGCGGTAGAAGCGCTTGAAGATATGGTGCAAATCCTCCGGGTGAATCCCGCTTCCGTTGTCCTTTATGAGAATCTGTACCGCAGACGGTAGCTGCCTCCATTCCATCTGGATACAGCCACCCTGCCCGGTATGGTCAAGGGCGTTTTTTACAAGGTTGTCGATGGCTTCCAGAATCCAGTCTCGGTCACAGGAAAGCCAAATGTCATCCGCCCCGGACAGGAGGATTTCTTTTTGCTCCTGCTTTGCCCGGTATGCGAAATGCAGCTCCACATCCCGCAGCATATCCGCCACATTTTCAGAATGCTTTTCGATGACGATGGAGCCGGCGTCCAGCTTCGTGATCTTCAGCAGGCTTTGCACCAGCGTTTCAATGCGGTCAAGCTCCTGCTCCGACAATTCCGCGAATTCCTTAATGGCAGGGTATTCCTCTGCTTCCCCTTGCAGCAGGCCGTTGTAAATATTCAGGGCAGCAAGGGGTGTTTTCAGCTGATGGGAAATGTCGGATATGGTGTTTTTCAAAAATTCCTTTTCCCTGTTTTCGTTTGCGGCATGGGCGTTTAACACCGCTGCCAATGTGTTGACGCAGTGGAACAGGTGGTACAGTTCACCCTCCTCATCGCAGTCAATCCGGGCATCCGTGTTTCCGTCCAGATAGGAGCGGATTTGCGCCGCCGCTGTTCCCAGAATTTTATCCCGCTTGCGAAAATACCAGTAACAGATTGCAAACACACCGCCTGCCGCCAGCAGAGTCAGCGCAAACAGAGGGAGGGATAATGCTTGATTCTGCATCCAAATTGCCAGCTCTGCCAGCAGAGCAAATACAGTCATAACGGAGATAACCCCGAGAAAAAACCGTTTGATATCCTTATCAGCCAATAGCTTCATATTCCACCTCAGCAAATCACATTCCACTTGTAGCCCATGCGCCGGACGGTGAGGAGCATTTGCGGCTGGCTGGGGTTATCCTCCACCTTGATCCGCAGACGGCGGATGTATACGGTGAGAGTGCTTCCATCGATGAAGTTGCCCTCGCAGTCCCACAGCTTTTCCAAAATCTGCTCCTTGGACAGCACCGCGTTGGGGTTGCGCATGAACAGGCACAGAAGCTTGTATTCGCCCGCGCTCAAATCCAGCAATTCCCCGTTTTTGAATGCCTGTCCTTGGAGCAGTTGGACTGTAATCCCGTTGGATTCCAGCTTTGTATCTGCCGACCCGAAGTCCTTTGCCCGCCGCAGCAGGGCATTCATGCGGGAGATCAATACCCCCAGCTTGAAGGGTTTTGTGATGTAATCATCTCCGCCCATGTCCAGACCCATAATAATGCTGGTTTCCTCGTCGGAGGCGGTCAGAAAAATGATGGGCACCTTGGAGGACTGCCGCACTTTTTCACAAAAGCTGAAGCCGGTGCCGTCCGGCAGCGACACATCCAAAACCAGTAAATCATATTTCCCGTCCGCCCAGAAATCTCCCGCTTCCTGAATGGTTCTGGCGATATCCGTTTCAAATCCCTGCTTTCTGAAGGCAAAGGATAAGCCGTTTACTAAACTCAAATCGTCTTCCAGCAATAGAATCCTGTTCATGTTGTTCCCTTTCTCCATCCGCTGATTGCATTTTTCTCCATTATATTTCGGAAGTGAGAGGAAAACAAGCCTGTTGTCACAAGAAGGGCAGTGTTCCAGAACACTTGTTGTGTTCGCTGGGTTTCGGGGCAGTGCAACATCAACATGCGTAAATCCGTAAATTTACCTGATTCCTGTATTCAGTACGCTTTATCGGACCGTAACTCCGGTATACTGGTTCCATCCACAGAAAGGAGATTAAAGATATGGATAGACAAATGGTCCTGCAGATTCTTTTTGATGCTGAAATCTACGATCTGGAATTGGCATCAAAAATTGCCAAGGCTTTTTCTGGGGAAATGCCGGAAATAAAGCCGCACACTCGGTACGGTCTTGATATTGTCTTTGATAGAAGTGTATATCAAGTACATGCATTCTATCAGTATCCGCTGTCCAAGAAATCACTTCATCCGCGAGGACAAGAGCCGAAAACAGAGCAGGATAAGGCGACGCAAATAATTTATGATGTGTTGAGCGAGCAGCTTGATAACGTTACGGGAGCGCTTGAAGCGAGAGGGTATAAATTTGGTCATGTAGCTATTATTGGAGATAATCTGGAAGGGAATGATATAAAAGTAACCCTTTACGAAGAAGGACCCATAGATATAGGAAAAGGAAAGCACCAGCGACCCAAGACATGCAGCATTATGCCAGATCGTCCATATGTAACAGAGTATGGTGCAAAAGTAATGGCAAAATTTATCCTGGAGCAAATACGAAAAGAGAGTCTTCGTGATATTGCGAAACAGCAACATGCACCCAATTTTGTGATTGCGGATACTCTGTTTGCGGCAATTGCCCGGGAAGCGGTTCCTGGTGACAGCTCTGCTGCAATGGATCTGAAGGATAAATTATTGGTCCAAGCCTATATTGAAAGCAATTGGCCGCTGAAAATGAGGCGCAGAACCCAAAAGGATGGTGCTGAGCATATCACACCTGATACAGAAATTGACTGCCCTGAGTATATGATCTTTCATCAATTTGTCGGGGGGCACTGGACTTTGGAAGAAATCAAGAATCTCAAGGAAGCCCAGCAGTACATCATTAAAAAGGGGTATGCCCTAAAGCGGACGCAATCTGTTACAGTGCTCCATAATGTGTCACCGGTTCCTTACACGCTGCTTCAGGATACAGAAGACGGTCTGGTAATGCTGACTCTCGATGAAGCCAGGGGTCAGAAAAATTTGCGGGTGATCTGGAATAAGCGAAAGGCAGTTGATTGAGGAATCTGGATCCTTTGCAATGAAGTCTTCACGAGGTTGATGTTTCTCATCGGCTCTATTGGGCGGCCATGTCATTTAGACGAGCTGCTGTTATGCATATCTGAAGATAATACGATCTATCGACTTCAATGTCCATAAACATTGCAGCCAAATTTGGTTGCGAATCAAAAAAGCAACCGAAATCGGTTGCTTTTTTTGCTGGGTGTGTTATACTTGCCTCAGAGGTGAATGCAATATGTCACGAGATTACGCAGCGTTAATGATTGACCTAAAAAAATCCAGAAGTTATACAAAAGAAGATCGAAATTCCATTCAATACTACATCATGGATGTAATCAATCTGCTTAACAGGCTTTATCGCCGGGAAATTGTGCGCGAGGTTGATTTCAGTGCAGGGGATGAAATACAGGGTCTGTTCGCATCTGCCGAAGCTGCCTATCTTTATTACAGGATATTTTCGATGTGGTTGCATCCGGTAGAGATTAGAGCAGGCATTGGCGTTGGAGGGTGGGACGTACAAATCGACTACAAGGGCACAACCAGCCAAGATGGTCCTGCTTACCATAATGCAAGATTAGCAATTAAGCATGCTGATGATAGTGAAGGCTACCCTGTTCTTTTTTTCTCTGGCAGTCGTTCCGATATCACAATCAACACAATTATAGGTGGAGCCGCCTCTATTATGGCAAAGCAGAGCGCTTACCAGAACCAAATCATGCTAATGACCGAATTATTATTCCCAATTTGCAATTATTATGTCCGTGCGTATGATTATATAACGCCCCGCGATATAGAGCGCTTTCTATATGAGAAGTCAGAATTTGACCATGAAGTAGACAAAATCATGAGGCCCCTGCCGCTTGACCGCTTGACAGGCAGCATTATTGAAATGATTGATCCTATTAACGCGGAAGATGTGCGCGAAGAAACAAAGTTCTATATAACGAGCGGAAAACAGCGAGGAATACCAACAAAACTGGCGAGTATTATGGATATCAGCAGGCAGACGATTGAGAAAACAATGAAAGCCGGTAATATTTATACCGCCAGAAATATGGCTATCACCGCAATCAATGAAATGACAAACACACGATGGGAGAGATAGAGACATGTCCTTGTGGCTTCTTTTAGCTGCGCACTTTATTGCAGACTTCACTCTGCAATCTGCAGACTGGGCAGAAAAGAAAACCCAAAAATTTCAGTACCTGGCAGGCCACGCGTTTGTTTATTCAGTTGTTCTTGCATTAGTCGCTTTCCTGTGTATCCCTGCTAATGCAGTTTGGATACCTTTCGCAATTACTGCTCTGTCCCACTTTCTTATTGACTGGATCAGAGTGTATGCTGACAAAAAGTTTAAGACTTCAACTTCGCACTTCACTTCTTTTCTAATCGATCAGGCACTTCATATTTTTATTATTTTCACATTGGTCTGTATGTTTGATCTGAATGTACAAAACAAGGACTGGCTTTCTAACCTGGCGTCACGGGTTCCCCTGGAGCAGATTCTGCGGTATGCCTTAATCTTTATCATAATACTTGATCCTGCCTCCGTCTTTGTGAAGAAACTGTCCATCTATGTTTCTGGCAGTGCGAACAATAGCAGTACAAAGAAGGAGCCGCCTGTCGGAAGTGTTATCGGGAAATTGGAGCGAATCATCATTGCAATTCTGGTTATCTGTGGCGAGATTGGAGCAATCGGGTTTGTACTTACTGCCAAAAGCTTGGCCCGCTACAAACAGCTCAGCGAGAAGGACTTTGCTGAGAAGTATCTTGTCGGTACGCTGTCCAGTACTGCCATTGCGATAATCGCAGCACTTCTGCTGAAGTAATAACATGAAATGCATTCTTAAATGGTTGCAAAGCCGAAATACAACCGAATTGGGTTGCGCTTCAACTCTTCTTTAAGAGATAAAACCTTCCCTAAGGTGACATCACCCTTAGGTTCCACTGCCAAAAGCGTGCAGGTTCGAGTCCTGTTGCCCGCACCAACGAAAAAGCACCCCTCCAAGGGGTGCTTTTATGCGTTAACGAAGGACAGGACTCGAACCCAACTAAATGCAGATGTCCGGTGGACATCTGCCGTCGCCAGTTCAAAAACTGGCGGCTTCCATCATTTTCCGCAAGGCGGGAAATGCAGTCGGGCCCTGTTGCCTGAGCCAAGGCAAAATACGGGATGAGGGAATCGGAATCCGGCCGGAGCATATCTCCCACATTTTCGATAAATTCTATCAGGAGGATACCGCCCACGCTTCCGCCGGAAACGGGCTGGGGCTTTCCCTGGTGCACAGAATTCTGGAGCTCAGCGGCGGGGAGATTCAGGTGGAGAATCAGGAAGGACAGGGCACCACCTTCTGCATCCGCCTGCCCAGCAGCGCAGTAAAATAGTCCGCCGCTTACCCGGCGGACATTTTCCTGGACCCTTGAGCACAGTGTTCTGCAAATGTTCAATGAATATGGTTGAATTTTTCCTGCTTGATCGGTATAATATCCGGTAGCGTTCCATTCGGGCAGGCAAGAAATCAGAATTAGAAACATAAGAGGTGCCCTATGCATTTTACAACACTTTTTATATGGTTTATCCTATACAGCATCATTGGCTGGGTATATGAAACCATTTATTGCAGCATCAAAGAACTCCACTGGGATAATCGAGGGATGCTTTTTGGCCCCTATTGTCCCATTTATGGTGTCGGAGCCGTGGCGGATGTATTGCTATGCAGTCATTTGGGCAGTCCGGTCGCCGTCTTTTTTTGCTGTGTGATTGGCTCTGCCATTTTGGAATATACAACCTCTTATGTTACAGAGAGATTGTTCCATGCGGTCTGGTGGGATTACAGCGATCTGCCGCTGAATCTGCATGGACGCATCTGCCTGTTCTGTTCCCTTGGCTTTGGCGCGGCGGGATTGGTGATCCTGTATGGCATCCATCCGTTTATGGTCGCCCTGACAGATTGGATGCCCTTGCTCGCGCAGGAGGTTCTCAGCCTGGTTCTGATGGCCATATTTGCGGCAGACTGCGCCTGGACCGTGGATTCCCTTGCCACAATCAATCAGAAGCTGGAGGAGACCACAAGGGCCATTGACAGTCAGATTTCTGAGAGATATGACAATCTGATTGCAAACACAAAGCTCAGATGGGAAGAAAATCTCGACCTGCTGAAGAAAACGGTTGCTGCCCAAAAGTCTGCGGGCGATGAAACCGCAGTGCCCGAGAAGGGACACTTCCTTTCTCTGGAGCAGTTCCGTGAACAACGGACGCATGAGGAAATCAAAAAGACCATTTCTTCTATGAGTCATGGACAAAAACGGTTGCTGCGTTCCGTCGCATCGTTCCGGCAGGCACATTATGGGAAAACCGGTAACAGAATCAAACATGTACTGCTGCTTCACAGGAAAAACAAGGACAAGGTTGACGGCATGACCGACAGTTCCAAATAAACCATACGTCCCCTGTCCATATTTGAAAAAAGACGTGTACCGACAGCTTCTCCGTACACGTCTTTTTCGCATGGTGTGGGATGGTCAGTTCCTGCCTTTGGCGCTGCATAGTGCCCTTTGGGCGGCGATGGTTGCCAGCGTGTCGCCAAGCTGCATAAACAGGGAGCTGATCAGACTGATTTCCTCCGTGGTCAGTCCGCAGGCGATGGCGTTGGCCAGGGCGGTAACTGCCGTGGTCAGTTCGCAGGAATTCATATCCCATCACCTCCCTGAATTGGGGCCGGAGAATTCTTCATAAGGGTCACCTTCCTTATTTCAGAATATGCGCGCCGGGGGCGAAGCGGCACGGCAAAGCGCAAAATGGCGCAAGGCGAGGGTTTTATGATGCTGTCACCCAAAGAAATCCCTGTTTCGCTGGCTGTATTTACAATTTAGAAAGAAACAGTTTCTTTTTTGTTTATTTTGGGAATGTACCATATTACCATATACTGCCAGAAGAAGAAAGGGAGAAATGCCATGAATGAAGTGAAACAACCCCGAAAACCACTGATTTTTTACTATGTAATTGCTTTGGTACTGGTCATGCTGTTCAATCTGCTGATTATGCCCAACCTGATGGAAATGCGGGTGGAGCAGGTAGACTACGGCACCTTTATGGCCATGACCGAGGAAAAGAACATTGGTCTGGTGGAGATCCAGAGCAACCAGATCCTCTTTACAGATAAAGAAGAAAAGCAGGTCTATAAGACCGGCCTGATGGAGGATCCGGGACGTACGGAACGGCTCTATGCCGCAGGCGCAACCTTTTCCGGTGAGATTATTGAAGAAACCTCCGTGCTTGCTTCTCTGCTGGGCTGGATCGCGCCGATCCTGATCTTTATTTTCATCGGCCAGATGTTCTCCAAAAAAATGATGGACAAAATGGGCGGCCCCAACTCCATGTCCTTCAACATGGGCAAATCCAACGCCAAGGTCTATGTGAAATCCTCCGATGGCATCAACTTCTCCGATGTGGAGGGCGTGGACGAGGCGGAGG
The DNA here is from genome assembly GCA_051867165.1 of Faecousia sp. Lineage (GTDB taxonomy): Bacteria > Bacillota > Clostridia > Oscillospirales > Oscillospiraceae > Faecousia. Next base: position 11,235 of record JBJDYI010000036.1, read on the forward strand.
AAAGCCTTGCGGAAATTGTGGACTACCTGCATGACCCCAGCAAGTACAAGGAGATCGGCGCCACGATGCCCAAGGGCGTCCTGCTTGTAGGCCCTCCCGGTACCGGAAAAACCATGCTGGCCAAGGCCGTGGCCGGTGAGGCCAATGTGCCGTTCTTCTCCATTTCCGGTTCTGAGTTTGTGGAGATGTTTGTGGGTATGGGTGCAAGCAAGGTCCGCGACCTGTTCAAGCAGGCCAAGGAAAAGGCACCCTGTATTGTTTTTATCGATGAGATTGACGCCATCGGCCAGAAACGAAATACCGGCGGCATGGGCGGCAACGATGAGCGGGAGCAGACGCTGAACCAGCTGCTCACCGAAATGGATGGATTTGAAGGAAATTCCGGTGTGATGATTCTGGCGGCCACCAACCGTCCGGAATCCCTTGACCCGGCGCTGACCCGCCCCGGCCGCTTTGACCGCCGGGTTCCTGTGGAGCTGCCCGATCTGGATGGCCGTGAAAAGATTTTGAAGGTCCATGCCAAGAAGGTCAGGCTGGCAGAGGATGTGGATTTCCGGACCGTTGCCAGAATGGCCAGCGGTGCCTCCGGTGCGGAACTGGCCAATATTGTGAACGAAGCCGCCCTCCGGGCAGTCCGTGACGGCAGAAAATTTGCCAATCAGGCAGATCTGGAAGAATCCATTGAAGTCGTCATCGCCGGCTATCAGAAAAAGAACGCCATCCTCACCAGCAAGGAAAAGATGGCGGTTGCCTACCATGAGATCGGTCACGCACTGGTGGCGGCGCTCCAGACCAACTCCGCCCCGGTCCAGAAGATTACGATTATTCCCAGAACCTCCGGCGCGTTGGGCTATACCATGCAGGTGGAACAGGACAATCATTACCTGATGACCAAAGAGGAAATTGAAAACAAGATTGCCACTTACGCAGGCGGCCGTGCGGCAGAGGAAGTGGCGCTGGGTTCTGTGTCCACCGGCGCCTCCAACGATATTGAACAGGCGACCAAGCTGGCCCGGGCCATGATCACCCGGTATGGCATGAGCGAGGAATTTGACATGGTGGCCCTGGAAACCGTGACCAACCAGTACCTGGGCGGCGACAGCAGTCTGGCCTGCTCTGCCCAGACCCAGACCAGGATTGATGAGCTTGTTGTGAGGCTTGTGAAGCAGCAGCACGAAAAAGCCCGTCAGCTGCTGCTTAGCAACCGGGACAAGCTGGAAGAACTGTCCAGGTACCTTTACGAGAAGGAAACCATCACAGGTGAAGAATTTATGCAGATTCTGAATACATAATCAGCAGCCGGGAGCGCGGAAAGCGCGCCCGGCTTTTCCTCTTTTTGAAAAAAGTGATCATCAGGCGTGACCTTTTCCCATAAAAAAGGGACTATCAGGGTGAGGAACAAAAACGAAAGGATGTGAACCCATTGGAAGATGCAAAAATCATCGATTTGTTCTGGGCAAGAAATGAAGACGCCATTCGGGAAACCCATACGGCATACGGCAGAAAACTCTACGTTCTGGCCAACCGTATTCTGAACAATCGGGAAGATGCAGAAGAAAGTGTGAATGACACCTATATGAAAACCTGGGAAATCATTCCTCCCCAGCGGCCCAACTATTTTTATGCCTTCCTCGCTTCCATCTGCCGCCATCTGTCTTTTCACAAGGTGGACTGGAAGCTGGCAGCCAAGCGAAACGCAGAGATTGTAACTTTGACGGAGGAGATGGAGCTGTGCATCCCGGATACCAGCCGGGAGCGGGAACTGGAAGCGAAGGAACTGGGCAGAGTTTTGGATGCCTTTCTGGAAAGTCTCCCCAAGGAAACCAGACTGATTTTCCTGCGGCGGTACTGGCATGTGGACACCATCGCCGAAATTGCCGCCCGGTATGGCATTACCGAGAGTAAAGTCAAAATGCAGCTCAGCCGCACCCGGGCAAAGCTCTGCACCTATCTGGAACAGGAGGGGATCAAAGTATGAACGGCAAAAATATGCTGGTCGGTCTGAGCTATATCGACCGGAAGTATGTTGAAGAATCGGAAAATGACACCATTGGCAGCATGGAAAGCTGCTGCCCAGAAGGAAGCGAATCCACACGCAATCGGTCCTCCCGGAAAACCAATAAAGTGCGCAGACTTAGTAAGCTCTATTTAATTGCAGCGATTATTGCTGCCCTGCTTGCCCTTGCTGGCTGCGCAATGGCAATCCATTATGTATGGGCAGAAT
>JBJDYI010000037.1:0-13426 GCA_051867165.1 Faecousia sp.
CGCGTGAAGGCCGTGGATACGACCGGCGCGGGCGATACGTTCACCGGCTATTTCCTGGCGGCGATCTGCGAGGGCATGGAGATCGCGGATGCGCTTTGGCTGGCCACGAAGGCGGCGGCGATCAGCGTCACCCGCGCCGGCGCTTCCGTGTCGGTGCCCACGCGCGCTCAGGTGGAGGCGTGGCAGCCCTGAGCATGCCGCAGGCGAAGGAAGAATCTGCCCGAAAAACGCGAGGAGGATGTCCCGTGAAGCACTATCTGTTCGTCCATTTCCGCGAAAGCACCTCTCCGGAGGGAGAGCAGGTGCATTTTGCCGTCAGCCGGGATGGCTTTGCCTGGGAGGCGCTGAACGGCGGCAGACCCATCCTTTGGGCGTATGCCGGCGACCACGGCGTCCGCGACATGACCATCGTGCGCGACGGGCATACCGGACGCATCCACATCTTTGCCACGGATCTGTCCCTCGCCTACGGCATGCGCGGCAAATATGCGCATTCGTGGGACAATATCCGGCGTCACGGCAGCAAGGCGCTGGCGCACTGGCAGACAGACGACCTGGTGCACTGGACGGAGGAGGAGCTGATTGAGGTGGGCGGCGAGGCGTTCGGCTGTCTCTGGGCGCCGGATGTGCTCTATGACCCGGAGCATGAGGACTATATGCTGCACTGGTCCTCCACCCATGCGGACGACGATTACAGGACGATGGCCATCTATTACAGCCGCACGAAGGACTTTGCGCACTTCACCGCGCCGAAGCTGCTCTACCGCAGGGGAGACGGAACGTGCATCGACTCGGCCATGTACAGGGAGAATGGCCGGTATTACCTGTTCATCAAGTGCGAGAGCGATCCGCAGGGCATCGCACTGGTCGCAGGCGATCACGCGGCAGGCCCGTTTGAGCCGGTGGAGCATTTTGACGAGGCCATTGCGTCCGTACAGAACGGGCTGTATGAAGCGCCGACCGCCGTGCGGCTGGATGACGGACGCTGGTGCCTGTTCCTGGATTATTACGGCGTGAAGGGCGCGGGGCAAGGCTATGTGCCCTTTGTGGCCAGCAGCCTGGCCGGCGCGGATTTCGCCCGCTGCGACGAGGCGTTCAGCTTCCCCTATGGCTTCAAGCACGGCACGATCCTGCCCATCACACCGGAGGAGTACGAGCGCATGAAGGCGCACGACTGGAGCGATGTGCCGGACAACCGCTGATGCGCGGATCAATTTCTGAAAATGCAGTTCAGTTACAAGAGCGGGGAGATCGGGCTGGGCCCGACTCCCCGCTTGTCTGTACAACAGAGCTTGACATAAGAAAAAACCTCAGCGGATGCTGAGGTCATGGTGGAGCATAGGGGAGTCTCCTCTCGCGCCCGGGCGGCGCTCGGTCAGCCCGGCTCTGACAGCCCACAGGGCTGTCATTCACTTCCGGGCCAGGTTCGACTCCCTCCCGGCCGGTCAATGAATGCGGGTATGAAAAAAACCTCAGCGATTGCTGAGGTCTGGCAAAGTACGGTGATTTTGATACAAAGCGCAAGATAAAACGGCACCCGGAAATTGGGTGCATTTTACATTTGGGTGGGTGCAAAACGCGCAAAGTAAAACGGTATATTACTGTACTGGCTTCAAAAAACTGTGCCAGATATAGCCGGTCATCTCTTCACATATTATACCACCATATTCTTCTGCGTTGCCAGTTGCACCACAGTGATACAGCACCCGCACCCAGCCGTTTTCCGGGCCGCAGGCGTCAACCAATAGTTCGACTTCCTTCCCGGCATAAAGCTGCGCCAGCGATGGGGATGCTTTGCTGTCCTGTTTACGCAAATTCACCCAATCGACGTTAGCAACCTTCAGCCATGGTAAGGAGTCCCCGCCAAAGATGACGGCCTTGGCAGCCTTTTCTCTTTCTGCAAACACCTCATCCTGCCCATAATACCAGTCTTCCGGATACTGTTCATCCCACAATCGGACGACCTGGGAACCGAACTGGTAGAGTGATTCGCCAATCAGCCCAGCACCTGCATCGTAGACATCCCAGATGAAGTATCCGGTTATTCCATACCGACTTTCCCAACCCCAGTAGATGTCTCTCCTATAGCGATAACCATCCTGTACACTTGAATACAGGTACTTCTTTTCGGGAATCAGCTCTACATTGCACAATTCAAGCTGCCTGATTTCAGGGTCAAATCTTTTTGTTTCACGATTCCAGTTACAGACAGCTTCTACTGGTCTGAACTGATTCGTCTCGCTATCCCAGAGAGAAATAGCGTGGAAAACATTTTGTGCGCCGGCTCCTGATAACAGCATCAGATCGTTGTACCCGTCAAAGTTCAGGTCTTTCGCCATGACCAACGCAGCCGCGCCAGCGTATTCGGGCGTTTCGCCGGAAAAATAGGTGAAGGCCTGAAGCCGTTCTCCATCTTCGCAGAAAACCTCAACACGCAGAATGTTATCCGGGATCAAATCGTCAGTATCTTCTCCGGTTTCTGTTATGCGGATGATGTATGGCGGCAAAGCATCATGGATATTTACTGTTTTCTCATACGAAACAACTGTACTTTCAGCGTGCACGCAGGCACAAACGGTCAACAACAGGACAGCGAACAAAATGATGAATGCTTTCTTCATGATGATACTCCTAAACGTGAACGGTAGAATAGAGATAGAGCGTGTTACTATATTATGACGAAATAGCAGGATGTTTTTATCCGTAATATGGAAAATTGCTATTTCATGCACCCTGCAGAATGAAAAAAGCCTCGCAGTGAAGGCTTTCCGGGCAAAGAAAAAACGCTAACCTTTGTATCAAGATTAGCGTCCTTTTATGGCTTCCTGCGCTTATTTTGATACAAGGCGCAAGATAAAACGGCACCCGGAAATTGGGTGCATTTTTCATTTGAGTGGGTGCAAAATGCGCAAAATAAAACGGATCGGGCTATTCACGGCCTTCTTCTGAAAGTGAGGCCTGACGGCGAACTTCCGAAAACAGAACAGCAAAACACAGGCAGGAAGCCTTCCTTCCCGCCTGTGCTGTTATGCGCTTATCCGCGCCTTCTGTTCACGCACCAGAGTCCCGCGCAGCACGCACCAAGCAGCGCGAGCCAGCCCGTCAGGTGACTGCTGTCGCCGGTTTGCGGGAGGGTATCGGTGCGCACGAGCTTCGGGAGGATGACCTCAGTGGGCGTCAGCTCCTGCGTGCCGTTCGCGTCGGCGAACAGCTTGCCGCAGCCTTTGCGGGTGCACACCCAGTGCTCAATGCTGCCGTCCTGCGCGTAGGTCGGATCCTTGGCCTCCACCTTTTTGAGGTCATGTGCCGCGAGAAGGATCACGTCGGCGGCTGTCAGCTCATTTTGCCCTGTTGCGTCAGAGAACAGCCTGCCGCAGCCTTCACGGGTGCATTAGTAGTATTCGATGTTGCCGTCCTCCGTGCAGGTTGAAGGAACCTCATCCACGTGCATCAGTCTGTGCGCTGCGCGAAGGGTCACACCGTCTAGATTGGTTCCCTTTGTCCCTTCACTGTCGAGAAACAGCTCGCCGCAGCCCTCGCGGGTGCAGATGTAATGCTCGATGTTGCCGTTCTCCGTGCAGGTCGGCTCCTTGGCGTCCACATGCGTGAGAAGATGCCCTAGCGCTCCTACCGTGGGCAAGCTAGTATGCGTGCTGATTGCAATGATTTTCTGGCAGCAAAACAAGTTCTTCACTTCTTAACGTCTGCAAGCAAAGTCTGCATGAACGGCAGCATCTTCATGGCCATACGATAGAAGCCAAGATCATTGGGGTGGCAGCCATCGACCGTGCAACTGTCATATAACTCCCCGTCAAAGAAGGTCTCTCCATCGATAAACGCACAGCGGACACCTTGATTACGCAAAGTTTCATATGTGCTTCGTACAACATTACGCCGTTTGGCGTTTTCCTCGATGTTGCCATTCCGAAAATCTGGCTTCGTGGCAAACAGAATTGCCAGCTGAGGCTGCTGTTCCAAAACGGCCTTCACAAAAGGAAGATGGGTGCGCTCGAGGTGGGCGACATCCGGCGCGTTGTGATCGTAGTCCATGACCAGCGCCGTCATTGGCAGAGAAGCGATATATCGGGCCATTTCAATTTCGCCCTTGCCATTTCCTGAAAAGCCCAGGTTGTGCTGTGGGCAGTCCAACAGGCGGCAGAGCATGGCCGCATAGCTGTTGGCCGGTCTGGAAGCACAGCCGCCCTGGGTAATGGAAGAACCATAAAAGACAATGGGCTTTGAAAAACGATAAAACGACGAAGGCCGCATGGGCGCACTTTCAAAGCCAACTTCAAGATGGCGAATACCATTATAGAGCGGCAAATAGAAAGTGATATCTGCTTCCTGCGACAACACAAACTCACCGCTGCCCGATACCCCACGGCAGGCGGGTTGCGTGCTGCGAATAAAATGCATCTCCGAGCTGCTCCCGGCATAAACATCCAGCCCTGCAGAGCCCGTGCGCGGCATATGGCTCATGTCTTCCCCGCTGAGCAGCTCGTAACGATAGCCATAGCGGCCCGCTTTTGCATGGAAGCGAATCATGCCTCCCGCCGTATGCATGGCCAGTTCCTGAACGGGGCCGGGCAGCAGAGGAAGAAGAGCCGGATCCACCCGGCAAAATGTTTTCGGGTGCAGGCCTGTGATTTCACAGGGCAGATCATGGACGTCTGCCCAGGTCAGTCCGCCCTCCTCGGTCGGAAGGGCAAAGTTCTGATCCAGATCGGCAATTCTGCTCATCTTAGGATTCTCCTGTCTGTTGTGCTTTCTTCTGTATGGCGTATTCGCTTGGAGAAACGCCGTACTGTTTTTTGAACATCCGCGTAAAGTAAAACGGATCGTCAATTCCTACCCGGGCAGCGACCTCTCGAACAGGCAGATCCTCCTGAAGCAGAAGACCGGCTGCTTTTTCAAGGCGAAAGCGGGCAAGATACTGAAACAGGCTTTCTCCTGTTTCCCGCTTGAACAGCCGGCACAGATAACTTCGATTCAGGTTGACCTTCGCAGAGAGCGTGTCAAGCGAGATATGCTCCGTATAGTGCTGCTGAAGGTAGTGAATCAGCTCGCACACATCCTGATTTCCCGTTTTGATCTCGTCGGCAATCGTTTCCAGCAGAGAGGGAAGCAGCGTATGCAACAGGCTGCCGAGCTGCTTTGCGCTCTTGCAGGAGAGTATATCCACATGGCTGGCAAACACGGCGCTTTCCGAAATCTGCGGCTGATTCAGCAGCAGCACCTGCAGCGTTTGAAAAATGTAATTGCGCAACGCTTCGGGGTCCACCCGGCGTTTTGTACAGCGCCGAATCAGGGCGTCGATCCAGTCATCCGCGCAGTCCGGGGCCTTGAAAAACGCCTCCGCCAGCTGACCTGCGGCCTTCTCTGGCGAGGCTTCGTCCGTCAGAGGAGACAGGATAACCTGCTTCGCCGTCAGGCAGTTTTCCGGAATTTCGTAAAAAAACAGCTGAGCGGCGTATCGGCACTGTTCTAGCTGGATGCACATTGCATCCGTATCGGAGAACGAGGATGAAACCAGGATGCTGGCCTTACTGTTCAGGTACATCTTCAGCTGACGCACCATCTGTACGCCGCGCCGCAAAAGTGTGTCCTCGTCTTCCTTCTCAGAGGGGATCAGGCAGATGTATTCCTGCTTTCCCAGACAGATCACATCCGCTTGCTCACTGAAATTGGCAAGCAGCACATTCCGCACGCTTTTGCGCGTCGCCGGGCGTTCACCCTGAATCACAACGTCCAGCATTCTGTACGGCGCATGCGGAAGCAGGATGGAATCATTCCAGATGGTTTCTCCTGTCGGAGCATAGCCCAGCATCAGGTCGCGCAGAACCGTCCGGCGGTAGTCGTCCGTAATACCGGCCTCAGAGACAATGCGATCGCCTGATGGAATCAGATTTTCCGACAGGTGCTCAAGCGCTTCCCGCATGGGTGCGGCTTCCATGTCCGTTTTCAGCATATAATCCCGCGCGCCCAGCTGCATCGCCTGGCGGACCAGGGAAAAATCCGAGTAGTTGCTCAGCACCAGTATGGCCCCGTGAAAGCGCCGCTCCTTCAAATGCCGGATCAGTTCCAGCCCATTCATGGGCGTCATTTTCATGTCGGTAATCACAATGTCCACCGGATGCTGCTCGACAAAGGCAAGGGCTTCTTCTCCGCTGGAAACCATTCCCGCAATATGCCAGGGCGTATCATCCCAAGGCAGCAAATTGCGAAATGTCATACGGATGACCGGCTCGTCATCCACAAGAAGCAACTGATACATAGCCGCTCACCTCCGCCGTTATGGGAATGTGAATGGTACAAAGCGTCCCCTGTCCGGGGCGGCTCGTTATTTCTACGCCGCACCCGTCTCCATATTGAAGCCGGAGCCGTTCGCTCACGTTGGAAATGCCAATGCCCGAAAAGCGCTCACGCCTGGGCTGTGCAGTCTGATCGAAGCCCACGCCGTCGTCCCGCACGGTCAGCACCAGACGGTTTTCTTCTTCCTTTCTTGCGCCAATGGTGACGACCATAATCCTGCCGGAGTCGTCCATGCCATGCACGATGGCGTTTTCCGCCAGCGGTTGCAGAAGAAAGCGCGGCACTTTGACGTCCAGCAGCGAATCGTCAATTTGATACACAACGTCAAAGCCGTCGGCATAGCGCAGCTTCTGAATCGAAAAGTAGTGGGACAGATCCTGCAATTCGTCCCTAAGCGGCTGCGTATCGTTTTGGTTGAGCAGGGTGCTCTTGAGCAGCGCACACAGCGAGGTGATGCCGTCCTGAAGCGCCGGAACACCGTTCAGTTCAGCAATCCATTTGAAGGTGTTGAGCGTATTGAACAGGAAATGCGGGTTGATCTGATACTGAAGGGCGGCAAGCTCCAGCTCCCGTTTGCGCTGTTCGTTCTGCTTCTGTTGATCGGCCATGTCCCACAGGCGGGTGATCAGGCGATCCAGCGTTCGTGCAAGCACACCCAGCTCGTCCGGGCAATCGTCGTTCAGCGGCTTCACCAGCGTGGGCAGGTCATCGTTGCAATGCTGGAGAATATGACGGATGGGCTGCATAATGGAAGCATAGACCAGCAGCATCGCCAAAAAGCACAGAACAAACAGCCCGGCGGCAACCAGCACCAGCATCCGCAGCACGCCGTCCATACGGCCCCGGATTGCCGAATACGGCATGGCAACGGCAAAACGGCAACCGTAGCTGCCGCTGCGGCTGTCCATCAGCACATAGCGACTTCCATCCAGGCGGATGTCCATCGCATCCGTGCCGCTTTTGTCAACCATGGCGGAGGTCAAAATCTCCGCATAAGGGGTTTCGGTTGAAAAGAAGGGGGTTCCGTCGCTGGTGACAAAAAAAACCACCGCATCTTCAAAGAAGGGAAGATCGGCAAAGATTTCGCGCGTCATCAGCTGTGGACTGATGCATAGAAGCAGATACCCCCTCAAGCTGAGTTTGGGCGCAAACCGATAGAGCTTTCGCCCCAGAATGAGCGAACCCGAGTCCGTCATCCCCAGATACCATCCGGAGGGCTGGCCGTTGAGGTGATCAATCAGCTGCTTCTTGAGATCTTCTCCTGTATTCTCATAGCCCGTAGCGCCAATGAGTTCACCCTCCGGGCTGTAGATCTGCAGGTCGCGAAGATACTGACCCACAGAGGAAGCACTCAGCCCGCCGCGCAGAAGCGGGCCCAAATAGCCGGAATACTCTTTCCCGTTTTCATAGGCATCCAGAAGCTGATGCATATTGCTGGATACGCTCAGCGTGTTCAGATACGCGCAATAGGGCTCCAGCGCGATTTCCAGATTCCGCGTAAGCAGGGTTGTGGACTGCGCCGTGTGCTCGCATACCTTTTCGTGAATCGTATTGGCATACACGTTGCTGGCATAGAGCCCAAAAAGGGTGACGGGAATCAGTGAGCAGATCACAATGGCAAACAGCAGCCGTGTCTGAATGTGAAAGCGGCGGAGAAAACGAATACCGGATAGGCGCTTCATTGGCATTGCCTCCCTGCATGTTGGCGGCAAGATGTGAATTTGGTCGTTTCATCATACCGCACGGGCTTCAAAAAGTCAATATTGTACAGCAAATGGTCAACGGCCTATATTTTTTTGTGCAAAAAAACCCCGTATAATGAAGTTAACAAAAAGCGGTGTTTCCGCGAATGGAGGATTGCTTATGAAAAAGGTACTGTACGGATTTCTTTGCGCAATGCTGTGCATCAGTATGCTGATGGGCATGGCTGTTGCAGAACAGTCCCAGGAACTGAACATTGCCGTGTTCGAAGGCGGCTTTGGCGCGGAATACTGGAAGGAAATTGCCGCAGCATTTGAGGAAGCCAACCCTGGCGTCAAGGTGAATATGCAGATCAGTCCCACCATTGGCGACACGGTCAGCGCCCAGATGGTTGCCGGCGATGTGCCGGATTTCCTGGTGCTCAACGGCACCTCCTACAGCGTGATCCAGAACCTGATCGTTGAAAAGGGCTTGCTGGACATCACTGATGTGTTTGAGGGGCCCAGCTACGATGGCGACACCAAGTTGGCTGACAAAATTGTGGACGGCCTGCTGACCTCCAACGTCTGCTCTCCTTATAGCGATGGCAAGATCTACCAGGCGCCGCTGAATGGCTCGCCCACCGGCCTGATCTACAACAAGGCGCTCTTTGAGCAGAACGGCTGGACCGTGCCCACCACCTGGGACGAAATGTTTGAGCTGGGCGCCAAGGCGAAGGAACAGGGCATTTCCCTGTTCGCCTATCAGGGCCTGTATCCCGTCTATCTGCAATGGGGACTGTTCCCCTCCGTCTACTCCGCAATCGGCGATGAAGGCACTGAGAAGTACCTGAACTACGGCGAAGGCTCCGTGATCAACACGGCTGCAATCGACGTGCTGCGGAACTTTGAAAAGATGGCCCGTGAAGGCTACATCCTGCCGGGCACCACGGCTCTCAACCACACCCAATCTCAGCAGGAAATGATGATGAACAAGGCGCTCTTCATTCCCTGCGGCACCTGGATCGAGGGTGAGATGGCCGACGCGCCCCGCGCCGATGGTTTCCAGTTCGCCATGGCTCCCTGCCCGTCTCTGACGGCTGATCAGACCCGCAAGGTTGTTGTCGCCATGGAAACCATGTCCATTCCTGCTGCGGCCAAGAACCCCGAGCTGGCCAAGCAGTTCCTGCGCTTCCTGTACACCGACAAGTCCGTGGAGCTCTTTGCGGAGAAGGCCAACGGCGTTGCCGCCACGAAGAATGCCAGCGAGCTGGCCAAGCCCTTTATCTCCGAGGCCATGTATAACTTCTACAACATCTTCTCCATGGACGGCGTGTCTACCATCGTTCCCGGCTTTGCGGCTCGCGCTCAGGGCTCCAAGGTCGATATCGATGGCGAGGTCTACAACCCCGCTGCCGACGTGGTGAATGGCGCCATGACCGCTGACGAATGGGCGCAGGCCATTGAGGATGCCTTTGCCCAGGTTCGTTCTGAGCTGGAAGCGGCTAAGTAACTTTCTTCCCTGAAGCGGCTCAGCTGTATACGCGGCTGAGCCGCTTTTCATACGATGACTATGCGATATTCCTGTTTGTTTTGCAATCCACCATTTCGAGGAGAGGATTCTCATGATCAGAAAAAGAACTGTGGCAAGGCAGGGACAACTGCAGCCGCCGGCGTGGTTTATCGCTGCCTGCGTGCTGCCAGCTCTGTTACTGACAACGTATTTTACTCTTTTGCCGACACTTGAGGCTTTTGCAAAGTCGCTGACCAATGCGACCAAGCTGGGGTTGAACCGCGTGGATTGGGTCGGGCTTGAGAACTATGTTTACATGTTTACGGATAAGAGGTTTATCACTTCCTTACGGAACACGCTGAAGCTGATGGCGGTGGTTCCGCCCGTGACCCTTGCCTTCTCCCTGCTTTTGGCGGCGGTTATCAGTCAATGCAAATTGACCGAAAAAGGGCTGTACCGCACGATTTTCTTCTTTCCCAGCGTCCTTTCTCTGACGGTTGTCGGCATCATCTGGTCCTTCATTTTTCACCCCACGATGGGGCTTGTGAACAAAGCGCTGGTGAGCATGGGATTATCACAGATGAACCGCGCATGGCTGGGCGACAGCCGAACCGCGCTGTGGTGCATCGCCATCACCCTTGTCTGGCAGGCGGCCGGATACTATATGGTCATGCACATTGCGGCCATGGATTCGATTTCCTCCGAAATCTACGAGGCCGCAACAATTGACGGGGCCAATGCCGTGGACAAATTCTTTCGGATTACGCTTCCGCTGATCAAAAACATTATCGGCATCACCTATGTTCTTTCCCTGTCCGGAACGCTGGCGCTGAGCTATACGCTCTCGCGCGTGATGACCAGCGGCGGACCGAACTATGCCTCGACGGTGCTCTTGCAATACATTTACAAAATGGGTATGGATAACGGCTCCTTCGGCTATGCCATGGCCATGACTGTATTTACGACGGTACTGTCCGTTCTGCTCTCCGCGGCATCACGCCTGCTGACAGGACGGGAAGAAAAGGAGGCAGCTCCGTGATGAAACACAAGTCCTTCCGGCAAATGGGAATCAACACCCTTATACGGCTGCTTCTGCTCTTGTTCGCGCTGATTGTCCTGTATCCGATGTTCTGGAATATCGTTTCTTCCTTCAAAACCAGCACAGAGTTTCTGGGGGACCCCTTTGCGCTTCCCGGCCGCCTGGAGTGGGACAATTACGCGCGGGCGCTGGAAAAGTCCAATCTTCTGCTCAACTTCAAAAATACGTTTATCGTGGAAATTGCGGCGCTGCTGACGATGGCGGTGACGGTGATTCCCAGTGCGTACTGTCTGTCCCGCTTCCGTTTCTTCGGCAGTAAAACGCTGAACGGGCTGTATATGTCCATGATTTTTATCCAGACTCCCTGCATCATGATCCCACTGTTTCTGGCGATGAACCGCTTGCATCTCGTGAACAAGCTGGTTCCGCTGGGTGTGCTGTATGCAGTGGGTGCAACGCCTTTTTCCATCTTCCTGCTGAGCGGCTTTATGAAAAGCATTCCCCGTGACTTTGAGGATGCCGCCATGATTGACGGCGCAGGCTGGGGGCGCATTCTGGTGCAGATTATCGTGCCCATGGCAAAACCGGGTGTGGTCACGGTTATGATGCTTGCCGCCATGAACAACCTGAGCGAATACATCGTTGCGCTGGTGATGCTCTCCGATCCTTCCAAGTATACCGTTCCCGTAGGCATTACAGCCATGTATGAGATGCAGCGTTATGCCACGGACTGGGGCGCGCTCTTCGCAGCGCTGGTGATGGTGCTGGTTCCGACCGCTGCGATTTATGCCGTTGGCCAGCGTTACCTGATGCAAGGCGTTTGTGTTGGCGGCGTCAAAGGCTGATCCATTTAGACGGCATATCATAAGAAAGGAGTGGAAACGGATGAACATTCCCCGCAGCGAACATCCCCGTCCCCAAATGGAGCGCTCCGACTGGCGCTGCCTGAATGGCGAGTGGGCGTTTGCCTTTGATTTTTCCTGCTCCGGCAGACAGCGCGGCATGGCGCTCTCCGATGACTATCCCCTGAAGATCACGGTTCCCTTCTGCCCGGAGAGTGCGTTGTCCGGCATTGGTTTTACGGATTTTATACCGGCCTGCTGGTATCGCCGCACTTTCCATCTGAGCAAAGAGGAGCTCGCCGGACGCGTCCTTTTGCACTTTGGCGCGGTTGACTGTACCGCCTATGTATATGTCAACGGACGTGAAGCCGGAAGTCACCGGGGCGGCTATACCTCCTTTGTGCTGGACATCACGGAGTTTACCACAGCAGGGGAAAACGTGCTTTGCGTGTGCGCGGAGGACGATGTGCGCAGCGGCCTGCAGACCTGCGGCAAACAAAGCACCGACTTTGCCAGTCACGGCTGTTTCTATACCCGAACAACGGGCATATGGCAAACCGTTTGGCTGGAGTTCGTGCCAAAAACCTATATCAAATCGCTCCGTCTTCTGCCGGACGCAATAAACGGCGCGATTCAGGTGGAAGCCGAGCTGGAAAACGCCCATGATGCCAAGCTGGTTGTGAATGTGGCGCTGGATGGGCAGCATGTAGCAGAAAAGACGGTGCGCTGTGCGTCTCATACTGTGTGCTGCACACTGGATATTCCAAATCCGCAGCTTTGGAGTCCGGATGCGCCGGTTCTATACCAAATGGAGCTGAACCTGTACAGCGGAGAGGGAACGGATCATGTCCACAGCTATTTTGGACTGCGCACGGTAGAATGGCATGACCGAAAATTCTACCTGAACGGAAAGCCGCTGTTTATGCGCCTGATTCTGGATCAGGGCTTTTATCCCGACGGCGTTTATACCGCGCCTACGGAGGACGCGCTGATTCATGACATCGAGCTGGCAAAGTCCCTTGGCTTTAACGGCGCGCGGATGCATGAGAAAGTCTTTGAGGAACGCTGGCTTTATCATGCCGACAGGCTGGGCTATCTTGCATGGGGCGAGTTTGGCTCCTGGGGACTGGACGTGACAACGGCGCGGGGGCTTGAGCTGTTCCTGCCGGAGTGGATGGAGTGCGTGAAACGTGACTTCAATCATCCGGCGATCATTGGCTGGTGCCCACTCAACGAAACCTTCGATATTCCGCTGGATGCCGGACGGCACGCACAGGATGATGAAGTCATTCGTCAGATTTATCTGGTAACCAAGGCGCTGGATCCTTCCCGCCCGGTTATTGATACGATCATGGAGATTACTATGTTAAAGATGATCGAATTATTGTATCTTTTGAAGAGGATGAAAGGTCAATAGACAAGAAAGGGTTATCTTATCTACTTGACGTAGTAGATATGCTCGTTTTTATGCACAAAGTCTCGTATATGTTATTTATGGTAGACTATGGACACTATGTTGATAGGGGTCGACTGAGAGAAATAAAGGGAGTAGATTCAATAACAGATAATGTCGTGATGCACATAGCAGAAGTGTCGGCAAACTATAATTGCAAACTGGAGTATTTTCTGCAAGATGAACACCTTGTTATTCTGTCGATGATGGGTGGAGTTGTTCCACACGATCAAATGGAAAAACTACTGCAGGTTGTCTTTGCAATTACGGAGTATACCTATGATATTATTGTATGCTACGACGGTAAGGTTAGGTATGCTGCTCAAAAAGCGGAGAATGGTATGAATTGCCAAGTGTTTGGAACCTCAAAGTAAAACGCCTTTCTGGGCTACCGTTTTATCTTGCACCCAACCTGCCCCTCAGAATAGGGGGAAACCAACATAAGACGCCTTTTGCACCCAAAGAATAGGGGGAAAGCTCTTTCCATGCACCCAGACAAATGAAAAAAGCCCTGCGGTGCAAGGCTTTTCGGGCAAAGAAAAAACGCTAACCTTTGTATCAAGATTAGCGTCCTTTTATGGTGGAGCA
>JBJDYI010000038.1:0-3557 GCA_051867165.1 Faecousia sp.
GGATTCCTTAATTGTCAATTGTCAATTGTTAATTGTCAATTATAAACACCAATTTTTCTCTCCAATCCGCCAGGTCAATATGATTTTCTCATATATTCAGGAGCTGCTCCCCAAAATAGGCAGCAGCTCCTGTGATTTTAGCCATCCCGTGTGAGTCGGCAGATTCACTTTCTATCCGGTTTTATAGCATACCGTTTCCACCCCGTGGCGGTGCCTCAGCCCAAAGGGTAACCGCTCAGCGGCTTCATAACCAGAGAAACAGGCTTGCAAGGACGCACCACAATTCACGCGGCCATTCAAGTTGCGTTTGTTCCCGAAATGTGGTACACTGATGATGATACGCAGGCTGCAATTTGCCTTATTCTTTTACTATGTTGCGAGGAAACGCTCATGGCGGATACATATCAGATCCTGGTGGTTGACGACGACTTCTCCATTGTGAATATAATCGAAACCGCGCTGAAACAGGCCGGATATCAGGTGTTCACCGCCCATGACGGGGAAGCCGCCTGCCGGATCGTAAATACCAGGCGTCCACACCTCATTATCATGGACGTGATGATGCCCCAGTGCAACGGCATCATCGCCACCATGAGGATCCGGCAGAATTGCAATGTCCCGATCCTGATGCTGTCCGCCAAGGCGGAGGGCTCGGACCGGGTCCTTGGGCTGGAAGCCGGGGCGGATGATTATTTGGTAAAGCCCTTCTATCAGCAGGAGCTGCTTGCCAGGGTGAAAGCGCTGCTCCGCCGGTATGATGCCCTGGGTTCTATCCGGGAAACCAAATCCGAGGATCAGATTCAGGTCGGCAATATCGTACTGGACACCGCCAAGAAGCAGCTTGTCGTCAGAGGTGAGGCGGTTCGGCTTACCGCGACGGAATACAAGATTTTGCAGGTGCTCATGTCCAATCCGGGGCGGGTGTACTCTGCGGAGGAAATCTACGAGCGAGTCTGGGAAAGCGATGCCTACGCCGTGGAAAATACCGTCATGGTGCACATCAGCCGTATCCGCGAAAAACTGGAGATCAATCCAAAGAAGCCGGAATATCTGAGAGTTGTTTGGGGGATTGGATATGTCTTTGAAGCGCCGTAATGGCATCGCCTGTTGCCTACTCCTGCTGGCAGCGATCTGCTGGACCTTTGGGTATCGGATGGTGCAAAGGGTTCCAGAAAAAACCGGCATTGTGGCAACATCCTACCCTCCCGCGCGAGTCAGCGCCACAGAAGCTACAACTCATCCTACCAGCATACCGGTTACCCTTCCCACCGAAAAACAAACAGCTTCATACATGCCCAGTGAAACAAACCCTGCGGACGAGACAGCGGAGGAGGCGAATGGCGGCAGTAAGTTTCTTGGATTCCTGCTTTGCTTTGCGGCCGCCGCGTCCGCAGGTATCGCCGTTGTTGGCTTCTGGCAAACTGCGCCGATTCTCGGGCCTGATGGTGTCAGCATACTTGCAGCCATTGGAAGCACAGCATATGATACGCTGCAAAATATGGACTACGTTTTGTGGACTTCTACCTTTATAACCCTGACCACTTATGCAAATATCCTCACAGGTTTTACTGTTCTGTTTGCCCTTCGCGAACTGTGGGGATGGATACGGGCAAGGTTCTCCTTGTCCTGGTGTTTGGCGCATCGTATTGCGAAACGCTTGCCAAAACCACAGCTATCCTTACTTGTTTTTGTTGGATGGATCATTCTGGCGCTAACTGGCATCGGCTATCATTTGATTTGGTTCGCAAGATACGGAAGCCTAAACGAGATTTCCTTTTGGGGCCTCATTGCTGCGACGGTATTTGGCTTCCTCTGTTTATGGAAGTACGGCGCTGACCTGGAGCATTTCAAAAAGCAGCTGAGCAGCTTTCAGCGAGGTTTGCCGATCACCGTTGGGGATGGTGCCTTTGCCCAAACGGAAGCCCAACTTCTTGACGTACAGGCCCAGCATGAAGAAGCAGTCCATACCGCCGTTACCAGCGAACGGTTCAAGGTGGATCTGATTTCCAATGTTTCCCACGATCTGCGTACTCCCTTGACTGCCATTCTCGGTTACAGTGAGCTCCTGCAAAAGGAAACTCTGTCACCGGAGGGTCAGGAACAGCTCTGCCGCCTACATCAAAAAGCGGGCTATATGAGCGATCTCGTGGAATCCCTGTTTGAACTCACCAAGGTTTCCAGCGGCGTCATCGAAGCGAAGAAGGAAGAAATTGATCTGATCCGCCTGTTGGAACAGACCACGGGGCTGTTTGACGATCAGCTCACAAATGCCGGACTTTCTGTGCGGCGCAGTTATGCATCCGATTCCATCCCCGTTGTAACGGACGGAGCCAGGATGCACCAGGTGTTTGCCAACCTGCTGGGCAATGCGATCAAATATGCGCTTACAGGCACCCGGATCTATCTGGAGGTCCAGGAAACGGAATGCAGCTACCTTATTCGCATGATGAACACAGCCTCCTACGAGATGGACTTCAAGCCTGATGAGATTATGCAGCGTTTCGCCCGTGGTGATAAGGCCCGGTCAACAAAAGGAAGCGGTTTGGGTCTGGCGATTGCCCAGACCTATACGGAATCCGTGGGCGGCAAATTCCATGTAGCTGTAGATGGCGACCAATTCAGCGCCATCGTGGAGCTGCCAAAAACTGAAAGAAACTTGTAAGAATTCTGTCGGCTCTTTTGAAAGACACCCTCTGTACTATGGTTGGTACAGGGGGTGCTGTTATGCTTAGACAAAAATCTCTGTCTCTGCAAAAGAGAAATATTTCTGAAGTCGTTCGTTCAATCATCCTTTCCTGGCTGTTTGCGGTGATGCTTGAATATCTGCGCCTGCCGGGTGCACTGCGGGATCTGGCCGGGCTGGACGGACTGGCGCAAATGTCCCTGATCCGGGTCATTCCAGTCGCCTGTGGAGGAATGCTTCTCCTGTCCATAATCTCCCGATTTGTGAACACTGCCAAGGTCCAGCGCTGGGCCATGGTTGGCGTATTCGGGATCCTGGCGATTGCCGCACTGCGGGCATCTTTTACTTGGGCATTCCTTGCGGTATGCATTCTGGTTCTGGTATTGCTTGTCGTCTTTGGTTTCTGCGGATGGGACCATCAGCCGGAGCCTGCTTCCAGGCCAAAGCAAGCACATAGAGTCTGGCTGTGGATCACCGTGGGATTGTCCATTGCATTCTTCCTGTTCGTGAGCTGCTGGACAGTGGGGCGGGTTTACAGCTTCAGTACGCCGACCTTCGACTTTGGGATCTTCTGCCAAATGTTTTACAACATGAAGGAATCCGGCCTGCCCATGACCACGGTGGAACGTGACGGCCTGCTATCCCACTTTGCCGTTCATGTGTCGCCAATCTACTATCTGCTGCTGCCGTTCTACGCTCTGGTTCCCACACCGGCCACCTTGCAGATTCTTCAAGCCGCGGTTATTACATCTGCTGTAATTCCCCTTTGGAAGATCGGGAAGCACCATAACCTGACGGGAGCGCAGCGGACACTGATCTGCGCCGTGTTCCTCCTTTACCCGGCATACGCCGGCGGCACCGGCTATGATATTCA
>JBJDYI010000039.1:0-3502 GCA_051867165.1 Faecousia sp.
CGCACTTCAATATCGGACGCTTCCAGCTCACGGGGCTGTATCTGCTCTAAAAACGCCACATTGACCGCAAATTTCGGGTCACGCTCTGCAAACACTCTTGCTGTTTCCAGCTTCCTCCGCACATTGCCGGACAGGTACTCGTCCGCCGTTTCCCACTGATCGGTCAGCGGATTCATAAAAATGACGCCACGAAGTTCCTCCGTCAGCTCGGCTTCACTCTTTCCGGACAGCTCCATCATGTAGGGAATATCGACTCTTGCCTTTTCACCCATAGACACCGCCAGTGCTTCACTTGCCGTATCCACGCTTGTGACCACTTCGGCTTTCTTGATGGTGCGTTTGGAGAACATATCTGCTTTTCTTTCCAGATTCCCCTCATTATCGAGGATTTCCAGAGAACACAGCAGACAATAACTGTTGTCCTGATTAAACGCCCGTTTATTGGCGCTGCTGCTGAGCAAACCATACTTTTTCGTATAGGCATCGTACAAGGTGTTAAGCCTTAACTGAAGTTCTGCGATCTGCTCCTCACTTCCATCGTTGGTCTGGCAGTCAATCAGTTCCTGGGCGCAATCCCGGATTGCAACCATGCCTTTCACACGCTCTGCGGTTGCTGCCGGCAGATTCATTCTGCTCATCACAGAATTTTCCCGGTAATATACCTCACCATCCACTACCGTGTAGGTAAAGTTCTTCACCTTCGGATCTGCAGGAATGGTAACAACCTCATCCTCCAGATCGGTATCCTGCACCTGAACCGCTTCAATGGTTCCATGGATATGGGATATGGCTTCCTTTAGCTGTGCCGCCAGATCAGCTCCCTCTATGGGCTTCACCGTACATTCCATTTTCCCATACTGCGTACTTTCCTCGGTCAGCGTACCCAGCACCATCTCCGGGTGCTCTGCGAAATACTGATTGATGGTAAAGCCTTCTGCGCTTTTCCCCAGCTTCGTCCACTCTGCATTTGCAATTCCCGGAGACTCCCGCTTTTGCAGGAACAGGATATCCGCCACAACATCCGTCCCGGCATTTCTCCGAAACGCATTATTGGGCAGTCGGATTGCTCCCAAGAGGTCTGCCCTTTCAGCAAGATACTCTCTTGCAGAAGCATTCTGCTTATCCATCGTACCGGATGAAGTGATTACCGCCACCACGCCGCCAGGACGTACCTGGTCGATGGATTTCGCAAGGAAATAGTCATGTATCTGGAAATGATGGCGGTCATATTTCTTATCGACAACGCTGTAATTTCCAAACGGCACATTGCCGATGACCACATCAAAGAAATCGTTTGGGTAGGCTGTCTTTTCAAAACCATCAATGGTAACCGATGCTTTCTGGTAAAGCTGTTTGGCGATGCGCCCGGTGATGCTGTCCAGCTCCACACCGTACAGTCGGCTGTCCTGCATTTCCTGCGGCAGCATACCGAAGAAATTGCCGACACCCATGGACGGCTCCAGAATATTTCCGCTCTCAAATCCCATCTGCGCCAAGGCATCATACATGGCTTTGATTACAGTTGGTGAGGTATAGTGGGAATTTAAGGTTGACGCTCTGGCTGCGGTATATTCCTCCGGGGTAAGTGCCGCAGAAAGCTCCTGAAATTCATCTGCCCATGCTTCCTTTCGCTCGTCAAAGGCATCTGCCAGACCGCCCCAGCCCACATACTTTGCAAGCACAGCCTGTTCCTCCGGTGTTGCCATTCTGCCCTGCGTCTCCAATTCTTTCAGCAGATGAATGGCATCCATGTTCATGCGGAACTTTGCTTTCGGACCGCCAGCACCCAAATCCATATCCGTGATATGATAATTGATTGGTGTATGCTTCGGTGCTTCCTTCTCCGGTTCACCGACACGGATTTTTTCAACCACAATGTCATACGGGAGCTGATTCTTCTCTCCCGGATAAACGGCAACCGTTTCTGTCTGAGGTTCAGCCGGTTTCTGTGCAGGTTCCAGTTCCAGATTATCCCACTGCTGTTCCTCCACAAAGGAACGGACAAACTCCGTGCTTTCACTACGGAAAATAGGGAATCCTGCCCCATTCTGGAAGGTAATATCCCGCAGGCTGACCCTTCCGCTCTGGTAATCCACGGCATCAATCTGAAACTGCCTTTCCTCAATATTCAGCTTCATGCCAATCGGGAGATAATCTTTCCCCTTATACTCATGCACCAGATAATGGGAGCCGTCCTCTGCTTCGCCCATCAGCACAAGGTTCTGACCGTGCGACCAGATTTTCTTTCCATAATGCGCCCACTGCCCCGCAGGAAATCCCGTTACTGGAACACTATCACCGCTTTCAAGCTGTTTATCCAAGAGCTTGCGTCCAAGAATCTCCGCTACCGTTTGGGCATCTTCCCCATAGAACTCATAATTGCCATCATGCTCAAAGCCGACAAGGACACTGACCTTATACTTCTCACGGATGCGGTCATACTCGGATTCCCTTGAAGCATCCAGCACAGCAGGCTGTTCTGCGGGAATATCCCCTTCGTCCGTTTCCTGCTCTTTGGCAAGACCGGACATCTCCATCTGCTGTTCCCCTTGATCTGCTTCCACAGGAGGCTGCTCTGCTTCTTCCGCTTCCTGTACCACTTCTCCCTGTTCCGTATCCTCAATGGCGGCTTGCTGCTCTCTGGTTTGTTCCACATACTCGATAATCAGATGGTCATTCAGCGGATTGCCCCGCACCAGATCATCCAATGCCTCTTTTTCATAGGCATAAGTAAAGAGCGGAAGCATTTTGTCCCGAAGAACAATCGTTCCACTCTCAATCTCATCGACCAGGTATTCCGTTCCATCTACATACACCGTATCCCCAATGGCATAACCATATACCGCTACCAGCTCCGGCGCATTTTCATCCCGCAGCGGAAGCATCAGATCTGTACCATATTTCTGTGCTTCCAGCAGAACTGCTCTGGACGGTGTGAATAAAGAGAAGGTGCCGTTTTTGTATGCCACCACATCTGCAAACAGGCTCTGCATCTGTTCATACCGCTCATCGGTTTCATGCAGTCCCCCAATGATGGAGGACATATCTGCCACCACATTTTCAAGCCAGTCTGCATTTTCCAGCTTCTTTTCCAACGCTTCGCAGATACTGAACATATCCACATCTTCCGGCAAGTCAAGTGCCGTTTTGTCCTGCCTGTAATAGAAACTGTTGAGTCTCTGGGCAAGGGCATGGCGCTCAAACCCCGGCATACGCAGATAATCCTTTTCCTTCAGATACCGTCCGGTCAGGATCAGCTTCTCAACACGGTCAGCGGATTGCGGCCATTTCAGGAGAACCGACGGGGCATCCTTATCCCCATAATTGCCACGGGCAAGCAAAATACCTTTCCCATTATAATCGGCATGGCTGTTGTCCGCTCTGCAAAGAGCATGGGAACCGCCGCCAATTCCATATCGTTCCTTGAGAAACTGTGCCTTTTCCCCACTGGTATGGTCATGGATAAAGAAAGAATAGGTTGACAGTACACCGTCCGAATATG
>JBJDYI010000040.1:0-52046 GCA_051867165.1 Faecousia sp.
CCCCCAGAACGACAAGTCCCTGCTGCTGATCAACTCCGGCATGGCCCCCATGAAGCCCTATTTCAAGGGCGAGGTGGAGCCTCCCCGCCGCCGTGTTTGCACCTGCCAGAAGTGCATCCGCACCGGCGACATCGAGAACATTGGTAAGACTGCCCGCCACGGCACCTATTTTGAGATGCTGGGTAACTTCTCCTTCGGCGATTATTTC
Organism: Faecousia sp.; assembly: GCA_051867165.1. GTDB lineage: Bacteria > Bacillota > Clostridia > Oscillospirales > Oscillospiraceae > Faecousia. The sequence goes on from JBJDYI010000040.1 coordinate 209, forward strand.
AAGAAGGAAGCCATCGCCTGGAGCTGGGAGTTCCTGACCAAGGTGGTCGGCCTGGACGAAAACCGTCTGTATCCCTCCATCTATGAAAACGATGAAGAGGCTTTCCAGATCTGGAACAAGGACATCGGCATCGCGCCCGAACGGATTTTCCGTTTCGGCAAGAAGGACAACTTCTGGGAGCATGGCGCCGGTCCCTGCGGTCCCTGTTCTGAGATTTACTATGATCGCGGCGAAAAGTACGGCTGCGGCAAGCCCGACTGCACCGTGGGCTGCGAGTGCGACCGCTACATGGAAGTTTGGAACAACGTGTTCTCCCAGTTTGACAACGATGGTCATAACAACTACACCGAGTTGGCCCAGAAGAACATCGACACCGGCATGGGCCTGGAGCGTCTGGCCGTTGTCTGCCAGGATGTGAACTCCCTGTTCGATGTGGACACCGTTATGAATATCACCAACAAGGTCACCGAACTCACCGGCGCAAGCTACGGCGTCAGCGTGAAGATGGATGTGTCCCTGCGTGTCATCACCGACCACATCCGTGCGTCCACCTTTATGATCGCCGACGGCGTGCTGCCCAGCAATGAGGGCCGGGGCTACGTTCTGCGCCGTCTGCTGCGCCGGGCTGCCCGTCACGGAAAGCTGCTGGGTGTCAACGATCCCTTCCTGTTCAAGGTAGTGGAGACGGTTGTACAGGAAAATGAGGGGCACTATACCTACCTGAGAGAGCGCGCAGCCTATATTACCCGCATTGTCAAGATCGAAGAAGAGTCCTTCGGTAAGACCATTGATACCGGCATGGGTCTGTTCAACGAGATGATGGCCCGCCACAAAGCTGAAAACAAGACCGTGTTCTCCGGCGCGGATGCCTTCCTGCTGGCCGATACCTACGGTTTCCCCATTGACCTGACTGTGGAAATGGTGGCCGATGAGGACATGACTCTGGACATGGAAGCCTTTACCCGCCTGCGGGAAGAGCAGCGTGTCCGTGCCCGGGAAGCCCGGAAGGCACTGGGTGATCTGGGCTGGGCCGGTATCGACCTGGGCAAGGAAATGCCTGAGACCCAGTTTGTGGGTTACACCGAAAGCACCTGCGAGGCCAAGATTCTGGCGGTTGTCGCGGAAGATGAACTGCAGCAGACGGTTGGTCAGGGCGCGGAAGCCATCCTGGTGCTGGACAAGACGCCCATGTACGCGGAGATGGGCGGCCAGGTGGCTGACTATGGCGTCATTGAGACTGCTTCCGGCCGTTTTGAGGTTAACAATGTTCAGAAGAACAAGGGCGGCAAGTATTTGCACTACGGCAAAATGGTCTCCGGCGTGCTGAGCGTTGGTGACAGCGTTACCGCATCCATCGATGTGGACCGCCGGAAGGCCGTTATGCGTGCCCACTCTGCTACCCATCTGCTGCAGAAGGCCCTGCAGACCGTCCTGGGTGACCATGTCCACCAGGCAGGTTCCTATGTGGACGAGGATCACCTGCGTTTCGACTTTACCCATTATGCCGCTATGACCCCTGAGGAACTGGCACAGGTCAATGCCATTGTCCAGAACTCCATTCTGGAGGGCTATGGCGTCAAGACCCGGGAGATGCCCATTGACGAGGCGAGAGCCATGGGCGCTATGGCTCTGTTCAGCGAAAAGTATGGCGATACTGTTCGTGTGGTCAACATGGGTAACTACTCCATCGAGCTGTGCGGCGGTACCCACCTGGACAACACCGCTAAGGTAGGCCCCTTTGCCATCCTGAGCGAGTGCTCCGTTGCTTCCGGTGTCCGCCGTATTGAGGCCATCACCGGCAAGGCATGCCTGAACAAGATGGAGCAGACCCAGAATTTGCTGCTGGAGGCTGCTGCCAAGATGAAGACCAAGCCCAATGAACTGGCTGGCCGGATTCAGGCGCAGCTGGAAGAAATCCGCGAAATGAAGCGGGCCATCGAGGCTTACAAGGCGAAGGAGACTGTCGGCGAGATTGACCGCATCCTCTTCGGCGCTCGGAATGTGGAGGGCCTGCGGGTTATCACCGCTTCCATCCCCAATGCCGATGCCGGTAAGCTGCGCCAGATGGGCGACGTGCTGCGGGATAAGGATGCTTCCGTGGTTGCCGTTCTGGCTACCGTGAACGAGGAAAAGATCACCTTCCTGGCGATCTGCGGCAAGGAAGCCATTGCACGGGGCATCAAGGCCGGCGAGCTGGTCAAGCAGGTCTGCACCTGCTGCGGCGGCAGCGGCGGCGGCAAGCCCGACTCTGCTATGGGCGGCGGCAAGGATGTCACCAAGGTGGACAATGCTCTGGCCATTGTGGATGATTTTGTGGTTGGCAAACTGAAATAATACTTTTGGGCGCTGCCGAAAAGGCGGCGCCCTTTTCATAAAGGGGGAAGAAAATGCGCAAGCTTCTATGGATTGTCGTTGGCTTTTCAGGGGCCTGCGCACTGCTGGCCTACGGTCGTGAACACCTTTGGATGCTGACTGCCGCCATGGTGCTGGTATCAATTGCGCTGGGTATTCTATTGATCTGCCGAAAGCGCGATCTTCTTCGTCCCGGTATTGCGGTTTTGGCGGGACTTCTTCTGGGCCTTGCCTGGTTTGAAGGGTACCGGCATCTGTATCTTCAGCCGCTGGCGGCCTTGGATGGGGAATTGGCATCGTTATCCATTACGGCTTCCGATTATGGTGATGATAACGGCATGCGAACGGCTGTGGACGGCGTTGCCGCCATTGCCGGAAAGCCTTATCAGATCCGTGCTTACATCAATGAGGAAACGACAGTTTTTCCGGGGGATACCCTGGAAGGCACCTTCCGCCTGCGGATTACCACCGGGCAGGAAAGCGCATCTGCCTATTTTCAGGGAAAGGGCATCTTCCTGCTGGCCTATCAGCAGGAAGAGATCCGAATCACCCCAGGGGAGAAAGTACCGGCCTGGTGCTGCCCGGCGGTGCTGCGGCAGCGGATTTTGAGTCTCCTGGGGGAACTCTTTCCGGAGGATACGGCGCCCTTTGCCAAAGCACTTCTGCTGGGCGATACCCGGGATCTGGATTATGAAACGGATACGGCACTGAAAATCAGCGGCATCCGGCATATTGTGGCGGTGTCCGGTCTGCATATTTCCATCCTCTATGGCTTTCTTTGCACCCTGACCAGGAAGCGGCGGTTTTTGACGCCACTGGTGGGATTGCCTGCTTTGCTGCTGTTTGCGGCAGTGGCGGGATTTACCCCATCTGTGCTGCGATCCAGCCTTATGGTGGGACTCATGATGCTGGCCATGATCTTTGACCGGGAATATGATTCTGCTACGGCGCTTAGCTTTGCGGTGCTGACAATGCTGCTTGTAAATCCTCTGGCGGTGATGTCCGTCAGTCTACAGCTGTCCGTGGGATGTGTGACAGGAATCCTGCTGTTCAGAGAACCCATCTTCCGTTGGCTGTACGACCGGATTTCCGGAAAGCGGGGAATGGCAGCCAGGCTCCGGGGCATGGTTTGCAACAGTCTTTCCGTGACCATAAGTGCTATGAGTTTGATTACACCACTGTCTGCTTGCTTGTTTGGCACCGTCAGTCTGGTAAGTCCCCTGACCAATTTGCTGACGCTGTGGGTGGTGACTATCATTTTTATTGGACTGGTTATCACCTGCCTGGCGTACCTGGTAATGCCGGCGGCTGCCGTGTTTCTGGCAGGCCTGCTGTCCTGGCCGGTGCGGTATGTGCTGGCCCTGGCCCGGGGACTGGCATCCATGCCGCTGGCGGCGGTGTACACCGAAAGCATTTATATCGTTTTTTGGCTGATCTTTGTCTATGTTCTGCTGGCGGTTTTCCTGGGGATGGAGCGGAAGCAGCCGGGGATTTTGCTGTGCTGCGGCGTTTTGGGACTGTGCCTGGCCCTGACGGCTTCCTGGCTGGAACCACTGACTGCGGATACCCGTATCACCATGCTGGATGTGGGCCAGGGACAGAGCATCCTGCTGCAAACGGAAGGAAAAACCTTCCTGGTGGACTGCGGCGGCGACAGTGAGGAAAAAACTGCCGATCTAATTGCCCAGACGCTGCTCAGCCAGGGAATTCATAGGCTGGATGGCCTGATCCTGACCCACTATGACCGGGACCACAGCGGCGGGCTTCACCACCTGCTGACCCGGGTGGATACCGATTATCTGTTCCTGCCGGATATCCAAAATGAGATGCCGGTTCCGAAAACCACCGGGGAGATCCTCTATGTCTGGGAGGATCTGGAGCTTTCCGTTGGAGATGCCGCCCTTCAGATTTACGGCCCTGTTTACAGCGGCCCGGGCAATGAAAACAGCTTATGTGTCTTGTTTGACACGGAAAACTGTGATATACTGATCACCGGAGACCGCAGTGCTTTCGGCGAACGTATGTTGATGCGCACAAGAGATCTGCCGGATGTGGACATCCTGGTGGCGGGCCACCATGGGGCGGCAGATGCGGTTTCGGAGGAGCTGCTCCAGCAGGTCAGACCGGAAACAGTGCTGATCTCCGTGGGTCAGGACAATCTTTATGGCCATCCGTCCCCGGCGCTGCTGCACCGGCTGGAAGAATTTGGATGCACCGTCTGCCGGACGGATGAACAGGGGACCATTACCATCAGGAGGTGAGACCATGGCAAAAAAACAGGAGAAAAATACGGGCCTGCAGGATCTGAAACAGCAGATAAAAAACAAGGATCTGGGACGGCTGTACTTTTTCCATGGAGAAGAGACCTTCCTGCTGAACCACTATCTGAACCAGATGAAAAAACAGCTGCTGGACCCGGTGACGGAATCCTTTAACTACCATCGGCTTACCACAGAAACCTTTGATATCCGCTGCTTTGCGGACGCCGTGGAAAATCTGCCCATGATGGCAGAAAGCACCTTTGTCCAGGTGGATGACATCGACCTATTTAAAATGAACGAAGGGGACCGGGCCGCCATGGCAGAAATTCTGGGGGATATCCCGGATTACTGCACTGTGGTATTCACCTATCTGACCGTGGCATGGAAACCGGACAAACGATTTACCAAGCTGTGGGATGCGGTGTGCCGGGGTTGTGACGTGGAATTTGCCAAGCAGGACCAGAGGGACCTGGTAGCTTGGATCACCCGGCATTTTGCGGCTCACAAAAAACGGATTTCCTCGGACCTCTGTGTGTACCTCATTGACATCACCGGAGGCACCATGACGGCTCTTAGCGGGGAGATTGACAAAATCTGTGCCTATTCCGGCGCGGATGAAATCCGGAAAAGCGACATTGACGCGGTGACAGAGCCGGTGCTGGACGCGGTGGTATTCCAGATGACGGATGCCCTCAGCGTCGGACAGTATGCCGAAGCCCTGCTGAAGCTGCAGCAGCTGTTAAAAATGCAGGAAGAGCCCATTTTTATTCTGGGGGCGGTGGGTGCCCATTTCCGGAAAATTGCCGCCGCCCGGATTTTGATGGACAACGGCAAAAATTCTGCCACGCTCCAAAAGTTGTATGGAATTCCGGACTATCCCGCCCGGAAAACCATGGAGGCAGCCCGGCGTTTTCAGCCGGAATTCTGCCGGAAAGCAGCGGAACTGGTGCTGGAAACCGACTATCAAATGAAAACCTCCTTTGACGACAAGGAGCGGCTTTTGGAGCTGCTTATCCTGCGCCTTGCACAGGAGGCAAGAGGAAGAAATGATTAAAATCAAGGAAGCCATCCTGGTGGAAGGCCGTTATGATAAAAATACACTGAGTCAGATCATCGATGCCCCCATTCTGGAAACTGCCGGCTTTGGCATTTTCAAGGATAAAAAGCAGATGGCGATGCTGCGTCAGGTGGCGGAAAAACGAGGTCTGATTGTTTTGACTGATTCTGACGGGGCCGGATTTGTGATCCGAAACCATGTGAAAAGCGCCATCCCGAGTCGATACCTGAAGCATGCCTATATCCCGGATGTGATGGGCAAGGAGAAACGCAAAGCAGCCCCCGGCAAGGAGGGCAAGCTGGGGGTGGAGGGTATGTCCCGGGAAATCCTCCTGGAAGCCCTGAGAAGGGCAGGCGCTACCATAGAAGGGGAGGAGGGCCCAACCTCCCATCAGATCACCAAGCAGGATTTGATGGCTCTGGGACTCTCCGGAGGTCCGGATGCGTCGCGCAAGCGGCTGCAATTGCTCAAAAAACTGAACCTGCCGGAGCATATGAGCCCCAACGCCATGCTCCAGGCGCTGAACTTACTTTATTCCATGGAAGAATTGACCAGTATCGTGGAAGAGATGGAGAGCGACAATGGTTGATATACAAGTCAAAAATTTAACAAAATTCTTTGTCATTGGCGAAAACCTGCTGGATGGTCTCAGCTTTGAGATTCAGGAGGGGGAGTGCGTGGCCATCCTGGGCCGCAATGGCTGCGGCAAAACCACCCTCTTCAACATTCTGACAGGCCAGATGGATTATGACAGCGGTGAGGTCTATGTCAATCCCAATAAGAAAATGGGCCTGATTTCCCAGATTCCGGTTTTCCCCCAGGGATTTACCGTGGAGGATGTGCTGCGGTCCGCCTATGCGGAAATTCTCCGGGTCCGGCAGAAAATGGAACTGCTGGAATGTCAGATGGCCCAAGGGGCCACCGACGAGCAGCTCCGGGAATATGACCGGCTTTCCAATGTGTTCCAGTCTGGCGGCGGCTATGACATGGATGTGGAAGTGGACAAGATCTGCAATGGTCTGGGCATCAGCCCGGAGCAGCGGAGCCAAACCTTTGACAGTCTCTCCGGCGGCGAAAAAACCCGGATGAATCTGGCAAGATTGCTGCTGGAAAAGACAGATATTCTATTGCTGGACGAGCCTACCAACCATCTGGATCTGAACAGCGTGGAATGGCTGGAGGGATACATCAACGCCTTCAAGGGCACTGTTCTGGCCATTTCCCATGACCGCTACTTCATCGACCAGGTGGCAGACCGGGTCATTGAAATTTCTGAGGGCCATGCGGAGTTCTATTCCGGCAACTATTCCTTCTACATGGATGAAAAACAGGCCCGGTTTGATTTGCAGCTGAAGCAGTACGAGCAGGAGCAGGCCAAGCTGAAGCAGCTGGGCTACACCGTGGAGCGGATGAAGGGCTGGGGCATCAACAACCGGACCCTGTACCGCCGGGCCATGTCCATCCAGCACCGGATGGAGCGAATCAAAAAGACGGAAAAGCCCAAAAAGGAAAAAACCATGAAGGCATCCTTTGGGGAAAAGGACTTCTCCGGCGATGTGGTGTTCAAGCTGAAAAACATGTCCAAGTCCTTTGGGGACCGGACACTGTTTTCCGACATCAATCTGAACGTGGAAGGCGGCGAGCGCATCGCCTTGCTGGGTGACAACGGTACCGGCAAGTCTACGTTTATCAAGTGCCTGCTGGGAGAGGAGGATTGCGGCGGAAAGCTGCAGTTTGGTCCCACCGTGAAATGGGGATATCTGCCCCAGATCATCCATTTTGACCATCCCGAGCGGACCCTCTATGACACCCTGCTCTATGAAAAGAACTGCACCCCCCAGGCTGCCCGCGACCGCCTTGGCCAGTTTATGTTCCAGGGCGAGGATGTGTTCAAGCAGGTGAAAAACCTGTCCGGTGGTGAGCAGAGCCGGCTGCGGCTGTGCATGCTGATGGATGAGAAAATTAACCTTCTGATCCTGGATGAGCCCACCAACCATCTGGACATCGCCTCCCGGGAATGGGTGGAAGCCGCCATCGAGGAATTCGAGGGCGTTCTGCTGTTTGTGTCCCATGACCGGTACTTTATTGAAAAGTTCGCGGAGCGGATCTGGCTGCTGGAGGATGGAACGATCCGGGACTTTGACTGCGGCTATGCCAAGTACCGCTCCATTCTGGAGCATGAAAAGGCGTCCAAGCCTGTCATAGCCGCCGCAGCCCCCAAGCCCAAAAAGGAAAAGCCCAAGGGCGGCACCAAGGAAAACGACAAACTGATTCGCCGCCTGGAACGGGAGATTGAAAAACAGGAAAAACTGGCGGCGGAATTGGACACCAAAATCGAGGCTGCTTCTGCGGACTATCAGGAGCTGTCCCGGCTGCTGGGGGAGAAGGAAGAAGTCGAGCTGACGCTTCTGGATCTCATGGAACAGTGGGAAGCCGCTCAGGAATAACCGGATGGCGGCCCCGCATAGAGCCTGTGACATCGACAAAAGATATTGCAGGTTGACACCCCCTCTGAACCGACTTATAATAGGGAAAGACAAAATAAAAGGAGCGCGAGTTTTCAATGAGTTCTTGTAATGGCAATTGTGCCAATTGTTCCAGCAATTCCTGCGGCGAACGGAAAAAGGAAAGCCTGCTGGAAAAGCTGAATTCCCAGGCGTCTGTGAAAAAGGTCATCGCTGTGGTTTCCGGCAAGGGCGGCGTTGGCAAGTCCACCGTTACCTCTCTGCTGGCTGTTGCCATGGCCCGGGAAGGCAAGCGGGTAGGCGTGCTGGATGCGGATATCACCGGTCCCTCTGTGCCCATGGCCTTTGGCGTGACACAGTGCCAGGGCGCCAACGAAAATGGTCTGTTCCCCGGCCTCAGCCGTACCGGCATCCAGGTCATGTCCATTAATTTGCTGCTGGATGACCCTGCTGACCCCGTGGTATGGCGTGGTCCCGTTATCGCAGGCGCTGTCAAGCAGTTCTGGACGGAAGTGATTTGGGAAGATGTAGACTATCTGTTTGTGGATATGCCTCCCGGAACCGGCGATGTGCCTCTGACTGTTTTCCAGAGTATTCCGGTTGACGGCATTGTGATTGTTACCTCTCCTCAGGATCTGGTGTCCATGATTGTAGGCAAGGCCGTGAAAATGGCAAACCTGATGAACATCCCCGTGCTGGGCATTGTGGAGAATTACAGCTACCTGCGCTGCCCCGACTGCGGCAAGAAGATCGAGGTCTTTGGCAAGAGCCACATTGACGAGGTGGCCCAGCAGTGGAACCTGCCTGTTCTGGCCCGGCTCCCCATTGATCCTGCGGTGGCCGAAGCCTTCGACGGCGGCCTGGTGGAGACTCTGGACACCGAGGCCCTGGGCGGCGTGGTGGAAGCAGCCCTGAAAGCATAACAAAATGCCCCGACATGCTGTCGGGGCATTTTTAAATATCCATTGACACTTCTGCCGGGTGAAACACACCAACGGAATGTCCGTATTATTTGCGCCGGTCTTTTTTCTTGTAGCACAGTTCCCGCAAACCGGTGAAAAGCAGAAGAATACCAAATCCTTTTTGCAGCAGGGAAGTGTCCGCCATCATTCCAATCCAGGAAAAGAGAACTGCGCCAATACACCCTGATAAAACGGCAGGGAGAATGGTTCTGAACTTCAGAATACCCTGCTGCCATCGAAAACAGCAGGCGACTGCCGCCGCCGGGAGGAAAAACAACAGATTGATGCCGCGGGCCGTTTCCTGGGGCAGTTCCAGGACCAGGGTCAGCCATAGAATCAGCAGGCTGCCGCCGCCCACGCCGATGCCCGACAGAAATCCCAGACAGGTTCCCAGAACCAATATCACAGGAAGAGACGTTACCATAGATACCGGATTCCTCCCCACAAAATGAGAATCCCCAACCCCCGGTGCAGCCATAGCACCGGGACTTTTCTGCCCCACAGACCGGCCAGTATCCCGCCTGCGGCGCTCCCCAGGAGCCATGGGACTGCCTGCCCCCAGGCCAGTTGCCCGGCCATGGTGGTGATCCCCAGGGAAACCAGACAGATGGGCAGCATAATGGATACGGAGGCGGGAAAGACCGCTTCTTCTTCCAGATGCCCCAGAACGGTAAGCAGGGGGACCAGAACCATGCCGCCGCCCGCGCCGAAAAATCCATTGATTGCGCCGGCCAGGGCACCGGCAGCCATCAGGCCCAGAGAATTTCTGCGTTGCAAAAAAACACCTCCCATGGAAGGGTTCCACAGGAGGTGCTTTTTATGCAGAAATTGGGATTAGCGGCTGATGACCAGGTCCAAAGACAGGTACTTGGTGTTACCGTCGGCAACGCTGGCACTGTCCACAATGCCGGCGTACCATTCGTTGACATCGGCGCTGCGCAGTTCATTGCTGATCTGGTAGTCACGGTAAGTGATGTCACTGTCACCCACAAAGTACATGACATGGTAACCGTACTCGGTTTCCACGATGCCGGTGTCGCCAGTCTTACGGCTGTCATCGAAGCACCAGTCGTTGAAAGCGGTGACCATCTGGCCGGGGCAGATGTCCTCATACAGGCCGCCGTCAGCAGCGGAGGCAGTGTCGGTAGTGTTTTCGGTAGCCAGGTCGGCGAAGCTGGCTTCAGTGGCCTCGCCAGACTTCCATTGGTTCAGCAGTTCCTCAGCGGCAGCCTTGGCAGCGGCCTTCTCTTCGTCGGAATAGGTGGTGACGCCGGTGTCATCGGCGGTGCCGCCTTCAAAGCCCACCAGGATATGACGGACGTTCTTCAGAGGGAACTGGTTGTCGTTGACGCTGTCGAAACGGACCACATAGTAACCGTTGATGGTCTTGTTGCCCTCGGCGTCGGTGGTGGCATTTTCCAGGTAGGTGATATCACCGGATTCACGGCTGCTGTCGCAGAGCCAGCCGGCGATGGTGGAGTTGATGGCGGTAAAGCTTTGGGCGTCATAGCGGGTAGAGGCAGCGGAATCATTTTCTGCGTTGACAGGCAGTGCCTTGATGGCGGCGTTCAGAGCCTCTGCGGTGGTAATGTCCTCTGCGGTCAGGGCCTTGGCAGCCTCTTCGGCAGCGGCAACGGAAGCGGCCTTCTCCTCGTCAGAGTAGGTAGTGGTACCATCTTCCGCGGTGGTACCGCCTTCCAGGTAGTTGGTGGCGTTGACATAGTAATAGTTGTAAGCGAAGGAAGAATACTTGCTGAAGTTGTCAGCTTCATAGGCCCGCAGATCGGCGTCCTCATAGGTCAGGGCAGCCTTGTAGGCATCCTGGTAGGACTGGGCAAGCAGGGTCTTTTCCACATAGGTGCGGAAGGTGTCCGGATCAGCGCCGTGGCCGTACATGGCATTCAGATAGCCCTTTGCGTCGCGGTATCCATACATGCTGCCGTAGATGTCCAGACTGGACATGACAGAGTCCAGGTTCTGCTGCTCTTCCTCGGTCAGGGTATGGCCGGCCTCGTTGGCCTTTTCGCACAGGGCGTAGACAGCTGTGGCATTGCTCTTGGCGGTTGCCAGGAAATTGTCAGCCCAGGTTTCGCCGGATTCGGCATCCACCACCTGCTCATTCAGGGGCTTGGTGACATCCAGACCCAGCAGGGAGGCATAGGCTCCATTCTGGGAATAGAAATTGTTCACGGCGTCAATGTAGAAATAGTTCAATTCCACATTATTCAGTTCGGTGCCGTTGATGGTCATGGCAACGGTATTCTTTTCACGCATGCCGCTGGTGGTGATGGTCTGGCTGACGCCTGCCGTAATGGCAATGGCAATCATGGCCACCAGGGCCACCACAAAAATGGTGGTATACAGTTTAACTTTTTTGGCTTCCTTCTGTTCCGCAATCTGGCGGCTGGTCAGCTTGGCAGCTTCCTCGGCATTGCGGAGCTTCTTCTTGCTGGATGCGCTCATGTGATCATTTCCTCTCGTTAGTCCTAGTGATACGTCGCGTTTTTACGCATAGACTCCGGTATTATAAACGATTTATTCCCAGCTTTCAAGAGGAAAAAGACGCTGTTTCATTAAAAACAAGAAAATTTACATTTTACGCTGCAACATTTTCCACATTTTCTGTGTTATGACGGCGCAAAACCTTGATTGATTGCAGCATCGGGACGGGGATGCCTGAAGGATGATCACCACATGAAAGTCAAAATAAAAAGCCCGGGGAACCGAAGTTCCCCGGACACCCGCTTTGGCCGTGACATGTCGATTTATGACCTGCACGAATGGCAGGTGGGATGCCGCTCTCTGCCATTACTGCTCCCAGCATCCACCCCACGTCAAAGCGGGGGCGGGAGGTCTGCAAACAGACAGAGAAGAAACTAACTTCCCATTATAAAAATGTGGGTCCAAATAGACACACCACGCACCAAGCAGGCAGTTAAAACAAATTAAAACAGAAGAGGCTTATTCTTCTTCCTCATCCTCGTCCTCATAAAGAGAATCCATAATCAGATCATATACGGCCTGCAGCTCTTCTTCATTCTCGATAGCACACAGAATGGGCTCACCGTCATCCTCTTCCACGGATTTGAGAATACTGACTTCCAGCTGCAGCTCCTGAGTGCTGTCCCCGGCGGGGATGACAGCCAGATAGGTGTTGCCGTCGTACTCCAGGGTGCTCAGCACTTCCAGTTCATATTCTGTGCCGTCTTCATCCACAATGGTGATAAAATCAGAACCGAATTGATCTTCCATGCTGCTGCCCTCCTGACCGGATCTTTGATATGGGTATATTTTACAGCCTCAGCGGTATAAAATCAAGAGGGAAAATTGTACAGATTCCATACTCAATATTTATGACAAAAAATCCTCCAGCAAGGAAGCCAGTTCCAGCTCACTCCGGGCGGGGATGCCCTGTTCCAGGTTCAGCCGGTCGGATTCCGGCAGAGAACTGGTTTTTATGGGAAAAATCTGACAGGGCTCCGGGCTGTCCTCCTTCCACAGGGCCAGATAACCCTTGTGGCTGCCCAGCAGAAAGGCTGCCAGGGCCATGGTAATGCTTATTTTTCGAAGTGATGTCAATCTCGCCGCCTCCTTCACTGAAAGGATACCCCAACTTTCATTCTTTATTAATAATTTGGGTCTTTCGTTTTGAAACCGGGTATGATATAATGCGACGAGTAGTATTGTGCAGTTTTACACCCACCTGGAGATTTGACAGTAAATCCGGTATCCAGAATGAATCCCGGCGCGGTGTATGACCTGACTTGGATACAATTTTACTTTGCATTGTGTACCTGACACGATGCATGACAATAGCCTGTACTGGCAGGAGGATATTCTTATGGAAAATGAAAACAAGAAACCCAGAAGACAGAAGAAGCCCCGTCAGCAGTGGAATCCCCACTGGATTCTGAAACTTTTGTATGTGGTGTTTTCCGTGGCTTTTTCACTGCTGAAGATTGCCATCGGCGCCGCCGCCACAGTGGTGCTGATTATTCTGGTCTGCGGCATCGTGTTTGTGGGCACCCTGGGAGACTATCTGCAGGATGACATTCTGACAGAGGCGGCCAATTGGTCCATCGATGACTACGGCATGGATGAAACTTCCTTTGTATACTATGTGGACGGCAGCGGTAATATTCAGCAGCTGCAGCAGATCTATACCACCACTGACCGGCAGGTGGCCACCCTGGAGGAAATCCCCCAGGCGCTGATCAACGCCACCGTGGCCATTGAGGACAAGCGGTTCTATGAGCACCAGGGTGTGGACTGGATTACCACCGTGAAGGCGTGCATGAATATGTTCTTCGGTGGAGACTCCCAGTTTGGCGGCTCCACCGTCACCCAGCAGCTTATCAAGAATGTGACGGACCAGAAGAGTGTCACCGTTCAGCGAAAGGTCATGGAAATTTTCCGGGCCCAGGTGTTCGAGCGGGAGTACGATAAGGATACCATCATGGAAGAGTACCTGAACCGGATCTATCTGGGCCGGGGCTGCTACGGTGTCAAGAGTGCCGCGGCCGAGTATTTCGGCAAGGAACTTCAGAGCCTGACGGTGGCGGAGTGCGCCAGTCTGATCTCCATTACCAATAACCCCTCCATGTTTAATCCCTATTCCACGAGTGTCTATGAATACAAGGGAGAGGAACGCGACGGCGCCGGACGGAACCGGTACCGCCAGCTGAATGTTCTCAGTGAGATGTTGGACCAGGGATATCTGACCCAGGAAGAATATGACGATGCCGTAAACCAGGAAATGGTGTTTAAGTCCGGCATCGACGATGCTGACAAATGGGCGGTGTGCCCCAACGATTCCTGCCGGTATGAAGGGACCATGTCCACCTTCAACGGAGACAGCGGCAATTATTTCTGCCCTGTCTGCGGCACCCAGACCACTGTCAAGACCGATGCCTCCCAGCACATCTATTCCTGGTATGTGGATGCCGTGCTGGTGGATGTGGCAGCAGATTTTGCCGCTGCCGACGGCTTGGACTGGGATGAGCTGGACGAGCAGATGCGGGAAGTTTATCTGGAACGCATCCAGAAGGGCGGATATCACATCTACACCCCTCTGGACATGAAAGTCCAGCAGCAGGTGGACGCCATTTACTCCGACCTGTCCAATATTCCCAAGACTACCAGCCAGCAGCAGCTCCAGTCCGCCATCGTGGTCATCGACAATGATACCGGTGACGTGGTGGCGCTGTCCGGTGGCGTGGGGGAGAAGGACACCTTCTATGCCTACAACAAGGCCACCCAGGCCAAGCTGCAGACCGGTTCTGCCCAGAAGCCGGTGTCTGTCTATGCCCCTGCGTTTGAAATGGGAGATGTCAGCCCCGCCACTGTCTTCAAGGACCTGCCGGTTTACTATGCCGATGGCAAGGGCTGGCCCAAGAATGATAACCGCCAGTACCAGTATGCCAGAACGGTATTCCAGGGCATTATGAACTCGGTCAATACCATTTCTGTTCGTACCCTGGATTCCATTGGGTATGACTATGCGTACAGCTTTGCAAAGTACAACTTGGGCCAGAGCCACCTGGTGGAATCCTACCCCCTGGAAAACGGCAAGAGCCTTTCCGACCTGGATCGGGCCCCGCTGGCCCTGGGCGCCTTGACGGTGGGCTCCACGGTCCGGGAAATGAGCGCCGCCTATGCAACCTTTGCAAATGACGGTGTCTACCGGGAACCCCGTCTTTACACCAAGGTCTATAACAGCCGGGGTGAACTGGTGCTGGACAACGATCAGGAATCCCGCCAGGTCCTCAGCGAAAAGACTGTCAACTATATCAACTACTGCCTGTATAACGCGGCCAACAATGGCACCGGCGGCGGCGCCATTTTCGGCGGCCAGTCCATTGCCGGCAAGACCGGCACCACCTCCTCCAACCGGGATCGCTGGTTCTGTGGCTATACCAGTCACTATACCGCTGCCGTCTGGTGCGGTTACAATATCCCGGAGCAGATCCATGTCAATGGCAACCCTGCGGCCCAGCTGTGGAAGAAGGTCATGCAGCCCATTCACCAGGGGCTAAGCAATGAGGGCCTGTACAACGCCAATGCCATGCGGTCGGTGAACATCTGTCTGGATTCCGGCCTGGTTGCCGGCGATGCCTGCTATCATGATGCCCGGGGCATCAACCGGGTGGTGTCTGTTCTGTGCTACCCGGAGGACATTCCGAACCAAACATGCGACAAGCATATTTCCGTCCGCTTCTGTGTGGATGGCGGCGGTGTGGCCAATGAGTACTGCTCCATGTTCGGTGATGCCAATCTGCAGACAAAGTCCCTGGTCAAGCTGACCCCTGCGGAGGTACGGGAGATCCGGGATGCGGCGTCCTCCGGCCTGGTGGATGTCTATCTGGACAATGGCTATGTTTACTATGTGGATGAAAACGGGAATGAGCTGCAATGGGTTGGATTCTACGGCAACCTGAACTGCAGCGAGCCTTATCTGAGCTGCCCGCTTCACGATATGGGTTACTGGGATGATATATATGATTCTGGTAATGACGAAGGCTGGAACGGGAATGATGAATTCGGCGGCGGCTATGACGATGGTTTCGGCAATGATCACAATGGTGACGACGGCTGGCGATAAACCTATCGTCTGATTCGGACAGAGAATAGAGAGATAGGAGGGATTCCCATGCTATGGGTTTCTGATGAATGGAAAGACTATGAGGTTCTGGACACATCCGATGGGGAGCGTCTGGAACGCTGGGGAAAATATATTCTGGTACGGCCTGACCCTCAGGTGATTTGGAATACCCCTCATGAAAGAAAAGAGTGGAAGCGTTTTGACGCCCGCTATGTCCGCTCCAATACCGGCGGCGGTCACTGGACGGACCATAAGCTGCCGGAGCGGTGGCAGATCAAATACAAGGACTACCTGACATTTAATGTCAAGCCCATGAACTTCAAGCATACCGGCGTGTTCCCCGAGCAGGCTGCCAACTGGGACTTCATCCGTCAGAAGGTAGCGGGTGCCGCAGCGAAGCGGCCTGTGAGAGTGCTGAACCTGTTTGCCTATTCCGGCGGCGCCACTCTGGCGGCCGCAGCCGGCGGGGCAGAGGTGTTTCATGTGGATGCCTCCAAGGGAATGGTGGCTTGGGCCAAGGAAAATGCGGTGGCTTCCGGCCTGGCGGACAAGCCCATCCATTGGATTGTGGATGACTGCGGCAAATTTATCCAGCGAGAGATTCGACGGGGCAGGCGATACGATGGTATCATCATGGATCCCCCCAGCTATGGCCGGGGCCCCAGCGGCGAGATCTGGAAAATGGAGACCAGTTTCTATCCCTTCCTCCTGGAAACGGCCAAGCTGCTGACAGAGGATCCCCTGTTTGTCATCATCAATTCCTATACCACGGGCCTGGCACCCTCTGCGGTGGCCTACGCCTCTGATGTGGTATTCGGCGCTGCCCATGGCGGTAAAACAGAAGCAGGGGAACTGGGACTGCCGGTTTCGGAATCCGGTCTGATCCTGCCCTGCGGCGCCACCGGACGATGGACACCCTAATGAAAGAGGAAACGGTTTTGCGTAATATAATTGAAACAGAACATTTGGCCTATACCCATCCGCATGAAGAAAATAAACCTGGAACGACTGTTTTTCGGGATCTGAATCTGAGTGTGGCGGAAGGCAGCTTTGTGGCCGTTTTGGGCATGAACGGTTCTGGTAAATCCACCCTGGCCAAGCATTTCAATTCTATTTTGCTGCCCACTGGTGGTAAGGTATTCGTCTGCGGCATCGATACGGCCAACGAAGAGCGACTCATGGTGATCCGCCGCAATGTGGGAATGGTATTTCAGAATCCCGACAACCAGATTGTGGCCAATGTGGTGGAAGAGGACGTGGCTTTCGGTCCGGAAAATCTGGGCGTTGCAAGTCCTGTGATTCGCAAGCGTGTGGACAATGCGCTGAAGCAGGTTGGGATGTATGAATATCGGGAGCACGCGCCGCACTTGCTGTCCGGCGGTCAGAAGCAGCGCATTGCCATTGCCGGTGTCATTGCCATGGAGCCCAAATGCATTGTGCTGGATGAGCCCACTGCTATGCTGGACCCCCGGGGCCGCCGGGAGGTCATGGAGACCATCGGACGGTTAAACAAGGAAAAGGGCATTACAGTGATTCTGATTACCCATCACATGGACGAAGCAGCACAGGCTCAGCGTGTGGTGGTTCTCGATGACGGAAAAGTCAAAGCAGACGGAACCCCCAAAGAGGTGTTTTCACAGGTAGAATTGCTCCACAGTATCGGTTTGGCGGCGCCTGACAGTGTGGAGCTATGCTGGCAGCTGAAGAACCAGGGATTCGATCTACCTTTGGATCAATTGAATCCTGAGGAATGTGCCGGGATGCTTTGTGATTATTTAAAGGGCTGATCTGCAAGGAGGAATTAATTTGACCCCCATTCTGGAAGTAAGAAATTTATCTCATATTTATAGTGAAGGAACGCCCTTTGAACATAAAGCATTGGACAACGTGTCTTTTTCCGTAAACCGGGGAGAGTTTATTGGCATTATCGGACATACAGGCTCCGGCAAGTCCACCCTGATCCAGCATTTGAACGGCCTTTTAAAGCCAACCTCCGGCCAGATTCTGCTGGATGGAACCGACATCTGGTCTGACAAAAAATTAACACGTCAGGCAAGATTCCGGGTGGGACTGGTGTTTCAGTACCCGGAGTATCAGCTTTTTGAAGAGACGGTATATAAAGACATTGCCTTTGGTCCCAGGAATATGGGCCTGAAGGAGGAAGAAATCGACCGCCGGGTGCGGGAAGCGGCCGGCTTTGTGGGCCTGACCGAAGCCCAGCTCCAGGTTTCTCCCTTCGATCTGTCCGGCGGACAGAAGCGAAGAGTGGCCATTGCCGGTGTGATTGCCATGGAGCCGGAGGTTCTGATTCTGGATGAACCCACGGCAGGTTTGGACCCAGCGGGCCGTGACGGCATTTTGAAAAACATTGAGCAGTACCGTCAGGCGAAAAATGCCACAATCATGATGGTATCCCACTCCATGGAGGATGTGGCGCGGCTGACAGACCGGTTGCTGGTGATGAGTGGCTCGCGCCTTGCCATGGATGCGCCTCCTGCAGAGGTGTTCAACCATGCCCAGGAGATTGTGGATATGGGACTGAATATTCCTCAGGTGACCCGGATTTTCCTGCAGATGCAGAAGTTGGGTGTAAACGTTCAAAACGTTTACACTATTGAACAGGCGGTCGCGGAAATCAAACGAGTCAAAGGAGGCACTTGTCATGCTTAAAGACATTACCCTGGGACAATATTTCCCGGGTCATTCTCCTGTTCACCGTTTGGATCCCAGAACGAAGCTGATTTTCCTTGTTGTGTACATCGTGGCGCTTTTTGTAGCCGGCAGCTGGATTTCCTATGCAGTGCTGCTGCTGTTTCTGCTGTTTACCATTAAAATTTCCACGATTCCTCCGAAGTCCGTCATCCGGGGCATGAAGCCCATGGTGATGATCCTGATTTTCACCGGTGTTCTGAATCTGTTTTTTACACCGGAGGGGGAGACCCTGGTGGCTTTTTGGGGCATTTCCATCACCAGCGGCGGACTGCGGCGCGCCATTTTCATGATGGCACGGATCCTGATGCTGATCACCGGCACCTTCCTTCTGACCTATACAACCTCTCCCATCTCCCTGACGGATGGTCTGGAGGCGCTTCTGAACCCGCTGAAAAAGTTACATGTGCCGGTTCATGAGCTGTCCATGATGATGTGCATTGCCTTGCGCTTCATTCCCACCCTGATTGAAGAGACAGATAAAATTATGTCTGCCCAGAAGGCCCGGGGCGCGGATTTTGAAAACGGAAACCTGATGGAGCGGGCGAAAGCGCTGATTCCCATTCTGGTGCCCCTGTTTATCAGTGCTTTCCGCCGGGCAGATGAACTGGCCACGGCAATGGAATGTCGCTGCTATCAGGGCGGAGAGGGCCGGACCAAAATGAAGCTTTTGTGTTACCGCCGGAACGATATGGAGGCCTTTGGTCTGGCCGCGCTGCTGCTGGTTGTGGTCATTGGGCTGACGGGATTTGGAATGTGAGAAAAGTAATGAGAAATATTGCCCTTGTTTTAACATATCTTGGAACAGACTATCACGGTTGGCAGGTTCAGAAGAACCTGCCAACTGTTGCCGAAACCGTGGAAAAAGCGGCGGCCATGATTGTAGGCCACAGCGTCCATGTCACCGGCTGTGGCCGTACGGATGCCGGTGTTCATGCCCGGGTGTACGTTGCCAATTTCCGCACCAGCTCCACCATTCCCGTGGAGCGGCTGCCCTATGCCATGAACACCCATCTGCCCTGTGACATCGTGGTGACGAAAGCCTTTGAGGTCCATGAGAACTTCAATGCCATCGGCTCCTGTGTCCGGAAAGAGTATACCTATCAGATTTACAATTCCCGGCTGAAGGATCCGTTCTATGTCAACCGGGCTTGGTTCTATCCCAAGCACCTGGATGAAACCATCATGCAGGCAGCAGCTGACCAGTTTGTCGGCACCCATGACTTTGCAGCGGTGCGCAGCGTGGGCACGGATGTAAAATCCACGGTTCGTACTGTCTATTATTACAAGGTGGAACGCAAGGGAAATCTGATCACCCTGAAGGTCTGTGCCAATGGCTTCCTGTACAACATGGCCCGGGCCATGGCCGGTACCGTGGTCTATGCCGCCGAAGGCAAGATCAAACCGGAAGAAATCGGCAAGATCCTGGATTCCGGCAACCGTACCGCTGCCGGTCCTACGGTTCCGCCCGGGGGGCTGTATATGACCCACCTGTGGTACGATGACGGCATTGAGAAGTTCGAAGCCGGCAGTGACTGGACGGAGTAACGGATACGATCTTCCGGATGGCAGAATCTTTTTTACGGAGCATCACCGGAATGTCATGGGCAACGGAACGGATTCGTAACGAATTGTCTGCCCACACTGCGGGTGTTCATAATTTGTTATCCCTTTTTGGATTCAATTGTGGTATACTGCCGCAAAAGGAGTGATTTTCTTGCAGCCTAAAATGTGCACCAAGTGCAGAAAAAATATTGCCGTGGTTTTTATCACCAAGATGGAAAACGGCGTCACCATGAACGAAGGCTATTGCCTGCGCTGCGCCCGGAGTCTGGGAATTCCCCAGATTGACGAGGCAGTGCGCCAGATGGGCATTTCCGAAGAGGACCTGGATCTGCTCAGCGATGAAATGAGCAGCATGTTTGGCCAGCGGGAAACCGGCGACAATGCTGACGACGATGAGATCGACAGCCAGACGGCCACCTTCCCGTTGCTGAACCAACTTTTCGGCGGCAGCGGCGAAGACCTACCTGCCCAGATGCCCAAGGCACCAAAAGCCGAAGAGCCGGAGGGGAAAGAATCCGGTAAAAAGAAGAAAAACAAGAAGCACAAGTTCCTGGACAGCTACTGCATGGATTTGACAGGCAGGGCGAGGGAAGGAAAACTTGACAAGGTTATTGGCCGGGATGTGGAGACGGAACGGGTCATTCAGATTCTGAACCGCCGCCAGAAGAACAATCCCTGTCTCATTGGTGAGCCCGGCGTGGGTAAAACCGCCATCGCCGAGGGCCTGGCCCAGCGGATAGCCGCCGGGGATGTGCCCTATAAGCTGAGAGACAAGGAAGTGTTCCTGCTGGACCTGACGGCTCTGGTGGCCGGAACCCAGTTCCGGGGCCAGTTTGAAAGCCGCATGAAGAGCCTGATCGGAGAGATCAAGGAGTGCGGCAATATTATTCTGGTTATCGATGAAGTCCACAATCTGGTGGGTGCCGGCGACGCCGAGGGCAGCATGAATGCCGCCAACATCCTGAAGCCTGCCCTGTCCCGTGGAGAAATCCAGGTCATCGGCGCCACCACCTTTGCCGAGTACCGAAAGCACATCGAGAAGGATGCTGCCCTGGAGCGACGCTTCCAGCCGGTGTCGGTGGCCGAACCCACCCTTGCGGAGGCCAGCCAGATCATGCAGGGCATTGCCAAGACCTATGCCGAATTCCATGGCGTCCAGATTTCTCCCGAGATTGCCCACCAGTGTGTGATTCTGTCCGAGCGGTACATCACCGACCGATTCCTGCCTGACAAAGCCATCGACCTGCTGGATGAAGCCTGCTCCGATGTGAACCTGCGGTGTAAAGAGATTTCCCGCCTGGCAGAGCTGAAAAAAGAGCGGGACGATTATGAGCTGGAACTGCGGATGCTGAACGAGGAAACCGAGAACCGGAATTACGAGCGTTTGGCTGTCCTGCGCAGCAAGCTGCTGCAGATTGCCCCTCAGATTGAGGAATTGGAACAGCTGCCCGCCCCTGCCGTTACCATGGAAAACCTGGCCCGGATCATTGAGCTCTGGACCAAAATTCCCGCATCCAAGATCAAGGCCCAGGAGTATGAGCAGATCAAGGGCCTGTCTGGACGTCTGAAGGAACACATTGTGGGTCAGGACGAGGCGGTAGATGCCGTGGCCCGGGCCATTCGCCGGAGCCGCGTGGGTATTTCCCCCAAGAAGCGGCCCGTTTCCTTCATTTTCGTGGGTCCCACCGGCGTGGGCAAAACGGAACTGGTGAAGCGTCTGGCAGATGATCTGTTTGACAGCGTGGATTCTCTGATCCGGCTGGATATGTCGGAGTACATGGAGAAGCATACCGTTTCCAAGCTGATTGGATCGCCTCCCGGCTATGTTGGCTATGACGAGGCCGGACAGCTGACGGAGAAAATCCGCCGCCGTCCCTATTCCGTGGTGCTCTTTGATGAGATCGAAAAGGCCCACCCCGACGTGCTGAACGTGCTGCTGCAGGTGCTGGACGACGGCCGTATCACCGATGCCCAGGGCAGGGTGGTGAACTTTGAGAACACCATCATCGTCATGACCTCCAACGCAGGCAGCGAAGGCCGTGTGGGCGGCATGGGCTTTGGCAAGACAGAAAATGACATGGTAAGGGAAAAGACCATGAAGGCCCTGCGGGAGTTCCTGCGGCCGGAATTCATCAACCGGGTGGATGAGATTATTTCCTTCAACCACCTGACGGAAGAGAATTTCCTGGGCATTGCGGACATTATGCTGAAGGAACTGCGTGACAGTCTTCAGCTGCGCGGCCTGGAGCTTTGCTGGAATGATGATCTGCGTCAGCTGCTGGTAAAGAAAGCGTACTCCGTTACCTATGGCGCCCGGAACCTGCGCCGGACCATCCAGAAAGAACTGGAAGATCCCATCAGTGAAGCCATCATCGATTCTTTTGAGCATCCGATTTCTTCCATCCGAATTTTTGTGGAAGACGAGGCTGTCAAACTGGATATTCAGTAAAAAAAGGAGAGTCCCGCAGGACTCTCCTTTTTCTCTTACATATCCACCATATTTTCCACTTTACTGGAAATGGTGTCGGACACCTTCCAGGCCACATCCTCCACCTTATTGGCGGCCTTGGCGGCCAGACGGCGCGTGGGATTGGTTCGGGGCATCATCAGAACTGCCACGGCACCGGCAGCGGCCCCCAGTCCCGCAGTGACGGCCCATCCTTTGGTTGTCATTGTGTTTCCCTCCTTCATTTTTGATTCATGGATAGTATACCCCGGAGGAAATAATTTAGAGATGGAAGGTTTTTGTCTTTGCAGAGGAGATGAAATGTGATATAATAACAAAAAAATGCGGGAGTTGATCTGATGTCTGTTGATGTTTTGCAGGAAAAGATCCGAAAGATGAAAAACCCCTCCATGCTGGAGCTGGCGCTGCCCCTGAGCGACCTGCCACCCCAATTTTCCCAGAATGCTGCCGGGTACGGCGATTTCTGCCGGGCGCTGCTGGAAGGACTGCGGGATGCCATGCCTGCGGTTCGGGTCAGCTTTGCCGCCTTTGCTCTGCTGGGACCGGAGGGCATGAATCAATTGCACCAGGTTTTGAACAGAGCCTCTGAACTGGGCTATTATGTGGCTCTGGACGCACCGGAAATTGCTTCTCCCATGATGGCAAAAATGATGGCAGAGTCTCTTTTGGGTGCGGGAAGCGCCTATCCCTGTGACGGCCTGATTATCTACGGGTATTCCGGAAGCGACATTATCAAGCCCTTCCTGCCATATTGTAAGGCGCAGAAGAAAGACCTGTTTGTGGTGGTCCGTACCGCCAACAAATCTGCCCCGGAACTTCAGGATCTCCTCTCCGGCACCCGCCTGGTCCATGCGGCCGCTGCTGACCATGCGAACCGCTACGGGGAGGGAACGGAAGGAAAGCACGGCTATACCCGGGTGGGCATCCTGGCGGCAGCCAGCAGCGTTGAAAGCCTGCGATTGCTGCGGGCGAAATATTCCAGACTGTTTTTCCTGCTGGATGGATTTGACTATCCCAATGCCAATGCCAAAAACTGTTCCTTTGCCTTTGACAAATTTGGCCATGGCGCCGTTGCCTGCGGCGGCACCGCGATCTCCTGCGCCTGGCGTCAGGCGGCCTCTGACGGAAGTGACTGGCTTGTCCATGCCCAGGCAGCAGCCGAGCGAATGAAAAAGAACCTGCTGCGCTACATCACCATTTTGTAAGGAGAAAACCATGCTGAAAATTTATGGAAGCCCCCTGTGCGCTGATTGTGTGAAGTGCAAAGAAGAACTGGATCGGGCTGGTATTCCCTATGTCTATATGGACATCACAGGGAATCTGCTGTTTCTGAAGAAATTTCTGAAGCTCCGGGAGGAAAGCACATTCGATGCCATTCGGGAAGCCGGTCAGATTGGTATTCCCTGCATCCTCCGGGAGGATGGCAGCCTTACCTTTGACTGGAAGGAATTTCTGGGCCAAAGCTGAGATTTACAGACATTTTACAGGAATTTAACTTGCATTATCCCCGGTTCCATGTTATAAAAAAATGGAATTTCAGGGAGAAATTTGAGCATTTTTTTGAATACGAACAATTTGAGGAGAAAAAATGAAGGGAAAGAAATACATCAAAATTATCGCGCTGATTTTATGTGCTGTCATTGTGATTGCAGTGGGCGCCATTACCATTGGCTGCAAAACCACCGATATTCCCAAACTGAACTTTGAAGGGAATATCGAGGGGATGGTAGACAAATCCGACGTCCGGGACATTGCATTTACCTACGACGATGGTGAAACGGTAACCAAGGGCTATGCCACTGTGAAAATTCAGGGCACTTCCAGCCAATGGTACCCCAAGAAAAACTATACCATCAACTTCTACGCAGACGAAGCCCATGAAGAAAAACTGAAGATTGACCTGGGTATGGGATGGGGTGCCCAGAGCAAGTACTGCCTGAAGGCAAACTGGATCGACCGGACCCATGCCCGCAATGTGGTTACCGCCAGGCTGGTTACCCAGATGCAGCGCAAATATGATTTGTTCTCCGAAGCACCCCGAAACGGTGCGGTGGATGGCTTCCCCATTGAAGTGCACAACAATGGTGCCTTCCATGGCCTGTATACCTTCAACATTCCCAAGGATGCCTGGCAGTTTAACATGGATAAGGACAATCCCAACCACATTGTCATCTGCGATGAGGATGTCACCCCTGTGGGCTTGTTCCACGAAATGCCCAATTTCGAGTCCTGGTCTGTGGAAGTGGGCGAGGATAACGACGAAACGCTGGAAAAAATGAACCGGCTCTTTGACTTCGTCATTAACAGCACCGATGAGGAATTCAAAGCAAACTTTGACCAGTATCTGAACCTGGATGCCACGCTGAACTACTATATCATGGCTGAATTTGGCCAGATGCGGGACAATGTGGGTAAGAATATGCTGCTTGCCACCTATGACGGCGAAGTCTGGTATCCCTCTTTGTATGATCTGGACACCACCTGGGGCTCCGATTATAACGGAAAAAGAATTTATGATTATGTAAATGAAGAGGTTCCGCTGCTCAAGAACAATTTGTTTGCCCGAACCGCGGAACTGTTCCAGGAAGAACTGGTGGAGCGCTACTTCGAGCTGCGCCAGGATGTTCTGACCAAGACGAATATCATGGACCAGTTCCATGCCTTCCGGGCACAGATCCCGATGCTGACCTTTGCCCAGGAGACTGTCAAATGGGGAACCGGCCTGTTCCGCCTGCCCAGCGATCTGCCTGGCTATGACTACGATCAGATCGAGGAATATCTGGACTATATGATTCCCGTGCTGGACGCAAAGTACACTGCACTGCGTAATGGATAACCCGGTGGAATGGTATTGAAACTGATCAGGAAAAGGGCATCCTTCGCAGGATGCCCTTTTTTCGACTTGTTATGGTGCTTTTTGATAAAAGTCAAATGATTTGATTTAAGAGAAATGCTTATTGGATGCTGCCGGTGATACCGCTGCCGCTGCCTGTGGTGCCATTTCCGTTGCCGTTGCCGCCGATCATTCCGTTGCTTCTGCTTCTTGCATTGCCGGAGCCAGTGTCATCCGTGGCGGTGGTTGTATCCGTGGAGAGAGGACCGTTGCCATCCTGGATGGTGGGTGAGATCGTGGATTCCGTTGTTTCGGTTGTGGACGAGGTGGTTGCCTGGGTGGTGGGTGTCGTGGTGGGCATGGTTGTGGGGACAGTGGTTGCCACCGGTTTGGAATTACGGCAGCCGCAGCCTGCCAGCACAGACAAGGTAAGGACCAATACTGTCATGAGAATGAATGTTTTTTTCATTTGAGTTACCTCCATTGAAATCAGGTTTCAAGGCTATTATTTCCCAGTGCAGAGCCATTTAGACAGGGAAATACTTCTTTTTCCGGGAAAAGTTTTCTGGCAGTTTATGAAATATTGACTTGTATTGTGAATTTGAATGTGGTATAGTGTCATTTGATACATTATTGTAATTTCCCGTCAGGAGGTTTATTATGGGTAAAAGTGGAAAATATCTGGCTAAAAAGCCGGTTACTCCCAAAAAGAAGAAAAAGATTCTTCCCAAAATTCTGATCGCGCTTCTGGTGATCGTATTGATCTGTGTCGGCGCCGGTGTGTGGTATTTTAACTATCTGATGAATCTCATCACCCGGCCGGACGATGTTCCGGTTGCCCCTGCTACAACCGTTGAGGCAACAGAGGCTCCCGCAGAAACACTGGAAGCCACGGTGGGAACCACATCTCCTCAGGAGACCTGGCCGGAGGTCATTTCCGATGAGAAGATCACCAATATCATGCTGATTGGCCAGGCAGCCCGTCCCGGTGAGGAAGCGCTGATCGCAGACACCATGATTCTGTGTTCCATCAACCGGGAAACCAAGACCCTGACCCTGACATCTCTGATGCGTGACTTGCGTCTGGTATGGCCCGAGTACACGGATGTGAATGGTAAGGTTCATACCGGCAACAACCGAATCAACATGGCTTACAACATGGGCTACCGTTGGGACAACAGTTTCACCGGCGGCATGAAGCTGCTGGAATCCATTGTGGAATACAACTTTGGTGTGGAAGTGGATCACTCTGTGGAAATCAATTTCGATGTGTTCCAAGAGGTTCTGGAAATGATCGGCGGCGTGTATGTCTCGCTGTCTCAGGAAGAGATTGACTACCTGCAGAAAAACTATCCTGCTTCCAATACAGGAAAGACCCTGGAGCCTGGTGTTAATCGTCTGAGCCCCTATCTGGCGCTGGGCTATGCCCGTATGCGTAAGGTTGGCCATGGTGACTTTGAGCGGACAGAGCGGCAGAGAGAGGTTATTGAGTCTCTGCTGTGGAGCATCAAGGATATGAACATTTTTGAAATCAATAAAATGTTTACCACCTTGTTACCCAGTATCAAAACAGACATGACCAACAGTGAAATGCTGAATTATGCGTTTGAGTTCATCCCCATGCTGAAGGATCTGAAGATTCAGTCTCAGCGGATTCCCTTTGATGATACCTACTGGTCCATCTCCGTGGAGATTGAAGGACAGCCTGTTCCGGACAGCCAGCTGCAGTGCAATGTGGAAAAGAATGCACAGCTGCTGCAGGAATCTTTGGGCCTTACAGGCAGAGCGATCGGCGAAGGCACTGAATAATGCAGCAGACTCCACCGCTTTATGCGGTGGAGTTTTTTCTCATGAAAATTTGAATGGCATATCCGGATCAGGCACCGCTTTATGGAAAATTAACAGATGCCCCAATTGCAAAATGAAGTGAAATGTGTTATACTCGTATGGAGTATACACCCGGAGGCGTTTATGACGAAATTAACTGTTTTTCAGGAGGAAATCTCTGCTTTTTGCGGTGAAATGGAGCTTCGTTTTGACGAACCCATGGCAAAACACACGTCTTTCCACATCGGAGGAGGGGCAGAGGTTATGGTATTCCCCAAAACCACGGAAGAATTGTCGAAAGTGCTGATTGTGTCCAAACAATTGGACTGCAAGCCTGCTATACTGGGAGCAGGAACCAATGTACTGGCGCCCGATCAGGGAATCCCGGGGCTGGTGATCTGTCTGAAGGGCTGTCTGGACGGTCTGGAGCTTCTGGAAGATAACCGGATCCGTGTCATGGCCGGTGTCACCATGGCCCGGGCGGCTGTTTATGCCGCTGACATGAATCTGGGTGGAATGGAATTTGCCCATGGCATCCCCGGTACCATTGGCGGTGGCGTTTATATGAACGCCGGTGCCTACGGCGGAGAAATGGCGGACATTGTGGAGTCGGTGGAGGTTATGGACCGGGAAGGAAACCTCCGCGTTTTGTCCAATCAGCAGATGCAGTTTTCTTATCGCCACAGTATTCTGGAGGAAACCGACGACATCGTCATCAGCGCAGTTCTGCGCTTACAACCCTGCCCCATGGAAACGGTGACAGGAAAGATGAAAGAACTCATTGCCAGGCGCACCGCTTCGCAGCCTCTGGATTTGCCCTCGGCCGGGTCTGCCTTTAAGCGGCCGGTGGGCGGCTATGCGGCGGCACTCATTGACCAGGCGGGCATGAAGGGCTATCAGGTGGGCGGTGCGGCCATTTCCACCAAGCATGCCGGCTTTGCTGTGAATCTGGGCGGAGCGACAGCTGCGGATGTAAAGCAGCTGCTGCGGCAGGTATCGGACAGGGTGTTTGAAACCTCCGGGATCCGCATCGAGCCGGAGATTCGGATCTGGTAACCCCAATTTGAACTGAAAGAAAGAAAGGAGCTTCTCCATGACCCATTCGTTTTCGGCTGCCGCCAAGGAGGAGGTCTGCCGGGAATTCCCCCACAGCCATTGCTGCGCTCTGGCCGAATGTTTTGGCATTTTACTGTTCTGCAACTGCTTCACCTCTGACGGCATCCGGATCATCACGGAAAGCCGGGAATTTGCCTATATTTTGCCGAAGCTGTTTAAAAAGGCCTTTGATCTGCAGTTTGACAGCTATCCCAGCCTGGCAGCCCCCGGCAAGCTGGTGTTTCAAATCTGGAATCCGGGGAAAATTGAAGAAATTATGGATGCTTTCGGCTTTTCCGCCCAGGATACCCTGTCTCTGCATATCAACCTGCCTGTGGTGGAGGAGGATTGCTGCAAAGCAGCTTTTCTGCGTGGCGCCTTTCTGGCGGGCGGCAGTGTGACGGATCCGGAAAAGGGATACCACCTGGAATTCACCACCACCCACCACAGCGTGTCCCGGGAGTGCAATGTGCTGATGCAGGAGGTTCTGGGGTTCTATCCCAAAACCGCTGCCCGGGGCGGGGGACAGGTGCTTTACATGAAGCAGAGCGACCAGATCGCGGATTTTTTGACTTATCTGGGGGCGCCTGTGGCATCCATGGGGATTCTGGAAGCCCGCCTGGAAAAAGAACTGAACAACAAAGTCAACCGCCGCTGCAACTGTGACGATGCCAATACCTCCAAGGTGGTGGAAGCGGCCCAGGAGCAGCTCACAGCCATTCGTCAGCTGCAGTCGCTGGGCATGTTGGAGCAGCTGCCGGAGAAGCTGAAGCAGGCAGCCCTTGCCCGGGAGAACAATCCCTCGGCATCCCTTTCGGAGCTGGCTGCCATGATGGATCCTGCCATCACCAAGCCGGCCATGAATAGCCGGATGAAAAAACTGGTCCAGATGGCAAAGGAGGCAGCAAAATGAGTTTTGTGCATCTGCATGTCCACAGTGAATACAGCCTTCTGGACGGCGCCTGCCGGATTGACGGCATGATGGACCGGGTCAAGGAGCTGGGCCAGACCGCCATTGCCATCACCGACCACGGCGTGATGTACGGCTGCATTGATTTTTACAAGGCTGCCAAGGCCGCCGGGGTGAAGCCCATCATCGGCTGCGAGGTCTATGTGGCACGGCGAACCATGTCGGACCGGGTCCACGGCATTGACAACGATCCTTACCATCTGGTACTGCTGTGCAAGAACCGGCAGGGATATGAGAATCTTTGCCGCATGGTATCGGAGGCCTTCGTGGAAGGCTTTTACGGCAAGCCCAGAGTGGATCTGGACCTGCTGGCAAAGTACCATGATGGGCTCATTGCCACTTCGGCCTGTCTGGCCGGTGCTGTGGCGCAGTACCTCATGGAAGAGGACTATCCGGGCGCAAAGGATTATGCCCTGAAGCTTGCGGATATTTTTGGCCCCGAAAATTTCTATCTGGAACTGCAGGATCATGGCATTGCTGCGCAGCAGCCTGTAAATCAGGGTGTCCTGCGGCTGGCCCGGGAAACCGGCCTGCCCCTCATTGTCTCCAATGATGCCCACTATCTGCGCCGGGAAGATGCCGCCATGCAGGATGTGCTGCTGTGTATTCAGACCGGCAAGACGGTGAGCGATCCCAACCGGATGAAGTTCGAGACCGAGGAGTTTTACTTAAAAAGCGAAGAAGAGCTGCGGCAATTGTTTCCCAATTGCCATGAAGCTTTTGAAAATACGGTGAAAATTGCGGAACGATGCAATCTGGAATTTACCTTCCATGAGTATCATCTGCCCTCCTTCCCGGTGCCGGAAGGATACACCAATGAAGAATACTTTCGGAAAATCTGCATGGACGGTTTCCGGGAGCGGTATGAAAATCCACCCCAGGAATACATAGACCGGCTGGACTATGAGATTGGCGTCATCAGCCGCATGGGCTATGTGAATTACTACCTGATCGTCTGGGACTTTATTCGCTATGCCAAGGAGCAGGGGATCCCTGTGGGGCCCGGGCGTGGCTCCGGCGCGGCTTCCATCGCGGCCTACTGTATGCACATCACCGAAGTGGATCCCATGAAGTACGCCCTGATCTTCGAGCGGTTCCTGAATCCGGAACGGGTCAGTATGCCTGACTTCGATACGGACTTCTGCCAGGAGCGTCGGCCGGAGGTCATTGAGTATGTCATGCGCAAATATGGCGCTGACCATGTGGCCCAGATTGCCACCTTCGGCACCATGGCTGCCCGGGGCGCCATCCGGGATGTGGGCCGTGCTCTGAACTTTTCCTATGCGGAAACCGATGTGGTGGCGAAGCTGGTGCCCGGCACCCCCCACATCACCCTGGAAGAAGCGCTGAAGGTCAGTCCCCGGCTGAAGGAAATGTATGACGGGGATGACCGGGTGAAGCTGCTGATCGACACGGCTCGGAGTTTAGAGGGCATGCCCCGGAATTCTTCCACCCATGCTGCCGGTGTGGTCATCACAGCTGACCCGGTGTATACCTATGTGCCGCTGTCCCGGAACGACGATACCATCGTTACCCAGTATACCATGACCACCATCGAGGAACTGGGTCTGCTGAAAATGGACTTCCTGGGCCTGCGGAACCTGACGGTCATCAAGGACGCCGAGCGGCAGATTCAGGAAATTGAACCGGATTTTCTCATGGACAAGATCCCGGATGATGACCCGGAAACCTTCAAAATGCTCACTGAAGGCAAAACCCAGGGTGTGTTCCAGCTGGAATCCGCCGGCATGACCAGTGTCTGCGTCAATATGAAGGCCAGCTCCATCGAGGACATCACGGCCATTGTGGCCCTGTACCGGCCAGGCCCCATGGATTCCATCCCCACCTTTATTGCCAACAAGCTGGATCACCGGAAGGTGACCTACAAAACGCCTTTGTTGGAGCCGATTCTGAAGGTCACCTATGGCTGTATCGTTTACCAGGAGCAGGTCATTGAGATTTTCCGGTCTCTGGGCGGCTATACCATGGGGCAGGCGGACAACATCCGCCGTGCCATTTCCAAGAAGAAAATGAAAATCATCGAGGCGGAGCGAAAGGTGTTTGTCTATGGCGACCCGGCTCAGAACATCGTTGGCTGCATCGGCCACGGTGTGCCTGAAGCGGTTGCCCAGTCCATCTACGATGAAATCGTTGATTTCGCCAACTACGCTTTCAACAAGGCCCACGCTGTGTGCTATGCCGTGGTTGCCTATCAGACCGCTTATCTCAAATGCCATTACCCCCGGCAGTATATGGCGGCCCTGATGACTTCGGTGCTGGATTCCGCTGTGAAAATTTCCGGCTATATTGCCGAGTGTAAAGACATGGGCATTGCGGTGCTGCCCCCGGATATCAACCACTCCGACGACCACTTCACCGTGGAAGGGGATGCTATCCGTTTTGGCCTGGGCGCGGTGAAGAACGTGGGCCGTGGCCTCATCCGATCCATGGCAGCCCGACGGAAGGAAGGCGGTCCCTTCAAATCCCTGGAGGACTTCATTGAACGGATGGGGGAAGGAGAGCTGAACAAGCGTGCCGTGGAAAACTTCATCAAGTGCGGCGCCATGGACTGCTTCGGACACCACCGCAGCGAGCTGCTGGCCGTGTATGATTCCATGATGGACAGCATCGCTTCTTCCCGAAAGAAAAATCTGGAAGGCCAGATGGGGCTCTTTGCCCTGCTGGAAGAGGAGGATTCCGCGGTCCGGATTCCGATCCCCAGGCTGCCGGAGCGGGACCGGGCGGAATTGATGGCCATGGAAAAGGAAACCACCGGCATTTACATCTCCGGCCACCCCATGGACGATTACCGGGCCCTTCTGAAGAACACCCATGTGGTGCCCATTGGCCATCTGATGGGGGAGGAGAACAGATATGAGGACGACCAGATTGTCAGCATTGCGGGCATTGTTCAGAACCTGAAGATGAAAACCACCCGGAACAATTCCGTTATGGCTTACATCACTGTGGAAGATGACACGGCGTCCATCGAACTGCTGGCCTTTTCCAATGTGCTGACAGAGTACGGCGGCTACCTGAAGGAAAACAGCCCGGTGGTAATCACCGGCCGGCTGTCCCTGCGGGATGACAAGGAACCTCAGATTGTGGTGAACCGGGCCCGGCCCATGTCGGATTTTTCCCGGGAAATGACGTTGCCGGAGCCAATCCCTCCCCGGGAGATGCCCCGGCAGGGAAAACTCTATTTGCAGCTTCCAACGGAGGACCAGCGGCTTTATCCCAAGGTGCGTGCCATTTTGAACATGTTCCCCGGAGACAGTACCGTGGTGCTCTATTTCGCAGACACAAAGATCCGTCGGGGTACCCGGGCAGGTCTGATGGACAGCATGATCCGGGAACTGAAAAACGTTCTGGGAGATGGAAATGTTGTCATTAAATAGCTTCCTTTTTGTAAAAATCTGTGATATAATATTCGATTGAAAGGAGTTGATGCCGTGAAAAGGAAAATGATGCTGCTGTGCATGGTGCTGCTGACGGCATTGCTTCTCAGCGGTTGTGCCCGCACCATTAATGAACTTTACAGTCCGCCCAAGCGGTCGGAGGAATACAGCCGGCTGCAGTCCGCCATTGACATTGCCATGGCGGGGCTGAATTATTCGGCGCCTCAGACCGGCGAACACCAGCAGGCAGTCCAGATGGCGGACCTGGATGGGGATGGAGTGGATGAATACCTGGTTTTTGCCAAGGGTGATTCCGAAAAGCCCATGCAGATTCTGATTTTTACCCAGGCAGAGGATGGAAACGTGGCGATCTCGGAAGTTATCAGCAGCAATGGCTCTGCCTTTGACCTGGTACAGTATGAGGACATTGATGGCAAGCCCGGGTTGGAACTGATTGTGGGACGGCAGGTCAGTGAGCAGCTCATGGGCAGTGTCGCCGTCTATTCCTTCTCCAGCGGGCGGGCCGAGCGGCTGATGAATGCCGGTTACTCCAAATTGCTGACCATGGACCTGGGCGGCAGTGAACAGAAGGAAGTGCTGCTGCTGCAGCGGGGAGAGTCCGAACAGGCCAATGCCATTGCGGTGCTTTACCGTTACCGGAATAAATCCATGGTTCGCAGCGTGGAAGTGGAGCTGTCCCGACCGGTCAACAGCATCAAGCGTGTGTCCTCCGGCAAACTCCAGTGCGGAACACCGGCGGTATATGTGTCTTCTTCCACCGAGGACAGCGCCATCCGCACCGACATTCTTGCCCTCAATGATGATCGCCTGGTGAAAATCTATGTGCAGGATCCTCTGGAGGATGTGGTGCAGACCCTGGGCAACTACTATGTGTATGCTGAGGATGTAAATGAGGACGGCATCATTGAGATCCCCAGTCTGATTCCGGTGCAGCCGGTGTCTGCCACCTGGAATATAGACGAACAGTACCTGATCCGCTGGTATTCAGTGGACCACAGGGGGATTCAGACGGATAAACTCCATACATTTCACAATTATGCTGGCGGCTGGTATCTGAAACTGGACAGCAATCTGACCAGTTTCATCACAGTCAACCAGGTTGGCAGTACATACGCATTCTATCTGTGGGATGAGAATTACGAAACCGCATCTCCTATTTTTACCATTTATGCCCTGTCCGGCAGCGACCGGGAAAACCAGGCCACGGAAGATGGACGGTTTGTGCTGATGAAAAACGCGGATGTGATCTATGCAGCCCGGTTGGAAAATAACCCGCGGGGGTTTGACATTGACAAAGAATCATTGATCAACAGTTTCTGCCTGATCCACCAGGAGTGGAAATCCGGGGAGACGTAAAGGGGAACATTATGAAA
Organism: Faecousia sp.; assembly: GCA_051867165.1. Lineage (GTDB taxonomy): Bacteria > Bacillota > Clostridia > Oscillospirales > Oscillospiraceae > Faecousia. The sequence continues at coordinate 34,166 of JBJDYI010000040.1, forward strand.
AAAGTGCTTATTATGGAAGATGAAGTGAATATCCGCAGCTTCGTGGTGATCAATTTGAAGCGGGCAGGATTTGATGTTTTGGAGGCAGGAGACGGCCAGGAAGCCCTGGACCGGATCGCGGAGAACCCCGATGTGGGTGTGGCCATCCTGGACATCATGGTGCCCGGCGACATGGACGGATTTGAAGTCTGCCGCCGGATCCGGGCCACCAACAAGCAGATGGGCATTTTGATGCTGACAGCCCGTACCCAGGAGATGGACAAGGTCACGGGCCTGATGACCGGCGCTGACGATTATGTGACCAAGCCTTTCTCTCCGGCAGAACTGACCGCCCGGATTGATGCTCTGTACCGGCGCATTGGCGGCGATACCAATGTGAATTCTGAACTGCTGACCCAGGGCCCCTTTGTGATGAACACCCGGAACCACACCCTGGAAAAGGCAGGCAACCGGATCCGGCTGACCCAGGTGGAATATGCCATTTTGAAGCTCTTCATGCAGAATCCCGGCCGGGCCCTGTCCAGAGAAGATATTCTTTCTGCGGTCTGGGGCCGGGACTATGAGGGCGAGCTGAAGATCGTGGACGTAAACATCCGCCGTCTGCGCATCAAAATTGAAGATGATACCGCCAACCCCACTTATATCACCACTGTCTGGGGCTTTGGCTACAAGTGGGGCGCATAAGGATCCATGAGCATGCAGTCTGTACGCAAACCCGGCGGCCTTCGCAGGCGCTGGCTGATCAATACGGCAGGAGTTGTGTTTTCTCTGGGGCTGGTGTGCGTGATGGCGGTTACCGCTTCCTTTGCTGCGTATTATTATTCCAATATGCAGTCTGATATGGAAGACCGGGCGGAAACCACCACGGAGTTTTTTGCGGACTACCTGGACCAGAACTATAATTCTTTCTACCAGTCCTGCATTACCTATGCCCAGACCTTTGAAGACCGTGACTTCCTGGAACTGCAGTTTATCAATACCCAGGGTGACCTGGTGGCTTCTTCCTATGGCCCCTGGGCCGGTCAGGCTCCCAGTACCCCGGAGGTGCAGGAGGCAGTTCAGAAGCGGGGCGCCATTCCCTTTGTGGGAAAAGATCCATCCACCGGAGAACGGATCATCGCGGTGTCCTGCCCCATGATTTACAGCAATGGAGAGGTGATTGGCGTTCTGCGCTATGTCACGTCCACCAGGCTGGCCAACCAGCAGATCTTTTTTGTGGCCCTGATCTGTTTTATGGTGCTGATGATGGTTGTGCTGGTGGTGCTGCTCAGCAGCCGCTACTATATCCGCTCGATCATGGTGCCTGTGGCGGAGATTATCGAAAAAGCAAAACGCATTGCCAACGGCAGCTATGGTGTTCAGATCCAGACCAAGTACCAGGATGAGATCGGCGAACTGGCGGATACCATCAATGAAATGTCCAGCAAAATTGCCCAGAATGAGAAAATGCAGGGGGAGTTTATTTCTCAGCTGTCCCATGAACTGCGGACACCTCTGACTGTCATCAACGGTTGGAGCGAAACACTGCTGGCAGACGAGAACATGGATGCGGATACCCGGCAGGGCTTGAAGATTATTTCCAAGGAAGCAGAGCGTCTGACAGAGATGGTTATGGATCTGCTGGACTTTACCCGGATGCAGGACGGCCGCATGACCCTGTCCGTGGAGCCCACGGATATCCGTGGAGAATTTGAAGATACCGTCTATATGTATGGCAGTCGCCTGAAGCAGGATGGTATTCTTCTGAACTATATTGACAATGGCGAGGACATTCCGGAGATTTCCTGCGATCCCAAACGGCTGCGCCAGGTATTTTTGAATATTTTGGACAATGCCCGCAAGCATGGCGGTAACGGCAAGCGAATTGATGCCTCCATGTCCTGGGAGAACCAGGAAGTGGTGGTCCGCATCCGGGACTATGGCCCCGGTATTCCGGAGGATGAGATTCCCCTGGTGAAAAAGAAATTTTACAAAGGCAGTTCCAAAGCACGGGGCACCGGCATTGGCCTGGCAGTCTGCGATGAGATTGTGGAGATGCACGGCGGCAGCCTGACCCTGGAAAACGCGGAAGGCGGCGGTACACTGGTAACGGTGCGGCTTCCCTCGGCAGAACTGTAACATCGAGAGGAACACTATGGCAAGCAAAGAGACAAATGTATGTTGTGAAAAATTCAAAACCATGATCGGTGGTCAGGCTCTGATCGAAGGCATCATGATGCGGGGTCCTGAGAAGGACGCCATCGTGATCCGGGGAAAAGAGGGCCTGACAGTGGAAGTATCCGACCGGAAGATCTTTCCCAAGGGTTCTTATAAAACCTGGCCTTTTTTTCGGGGTATTTTCAACTTTTTTGATTCTCAGGTCATCGGCGTGAAGGCGCTGATGCGTTCTGCGGACCTGGCGCCGGAAGAGTACCAGGAGGAGCCTTCCAAGTTTGACCTGTGGCTGGAAAAAAAGCTGGGCAACGAGAAATTCCAGCAGGCCATCATTGGCGTGGCAGTTGCCATGGGTCTGGGCCTGTCCATTTTGCTGTTTTTCCTGCTGCCCATGGTGATCGGCGGATTCTTTGACAACTGGTTTGTAAGTCCTGTTGCAGTCAACCTGCTGGAAGGCATCATCCGAATGATTATTTTCATGGGGTATATGGTGCTGATTTCCCGGATGGGAGAGATGAAGCGGGTATTTTCTTATCATGGCGCGGAGCATAAGACCATTCGCTGCTATGAAGCCAGACTGCCCCTGACCGTGGAAAATGTCCGGATCCAGACCCGGCTGCACCCCCGGTGCGGCACCAGCTTCCTGCTGGTGGTGATGGTCATTTCCATTCTGGTGTTCTCGGTGGCCTCCTCTGGTCTGCTGGCCCTGGTGCCTGCCCTGGAAACCATGCGTGGTACATTTGGATACCGGGTGATCATGATCGCCTTTAAATTGCTGCTGCTGCCGGTGGTGGTAGGTATCACCTATGAAATTAACCGTTTTTGCGGCCGGCATGACAATGCCTTTACCCGGGCCCTGTCTGCCCCCGGTATGTGGATGCAGAATTTTACCACCAACGAGCCTGATGATTCCATGATCGAGGTGGCAATCAAGGCGGTGGAAGCCGTGCTGCCTCAAGAGGAGGGCGCTGACCGGTGGTAAAGAAATATCTGGATCTGCTGCTGGATACCCGGAAGGCATTGCTGGCCAATGAGGAAATGGAAATTGCCGACATGATGGCCAAGCAGCTGGTTGCCCATGTATCCGGTAAGTCTGTATCCGCTCTGCTGCTGGACCGGGATTCCTATGCCACCGATGAAACCATCCGGGCGGTGGAAAAGGGACTGCGGCGGCTGTTGGATGGGGAACCCCTGGCCTATGTTCTGGGAGAGTGGGAATTCTACGGCTTGAATCTGGCAGTGACACCGGATGTGCTGATCCCCCGGGATGATACGGTGGCAGTGGCCTCTCTGGCCATCAGCCAGGGCCTGTTTCTGGATGCTGACCCCCGGATCCTGGATCTGTGCTGCGGCAGCGGCTGCATCGGTCTGGCTGTTGCCAGCCGCGTCAAGGATGCTAAGGTGACACTGGCGGACCTTTCCAAGGATGCCCTGAATGTTGCAAAAAAGAACACGGCTCTGAACCATCTTTCCGGCCGGGTCCGGTGCCTGCAGGTGGATGCCCTGAAGCCTGCCCCAGCCTTCCTTGGGAAATTCGATATGATCATTTCCAATCCTCCTTACATCACAGGACAGGAAATGAAGGAGCTTCCCCGCAGTGTTGTGGATTTTGAGCCTCACATGGCCCTTTACGGCGGAGAAGATGGCCTGGACTTTTACCGCGCCATTGCGGAAAACTATACCTCCGCCCTGAAACCCGGCGGCTACCTGTGTCTGGAATTCGGCATGGGACAAGGAGACGATGTGTGTCGGATTCTGGAGGAGCATCAGTATACCATTCTGGAACGAACCAAAGACTATAACGACAGAGAAAGAGCCGTGCTGGCAAGGTACGGCAGGAAGGAAGCGTAATATGGCAACGAAAAAAACTGCTTATGAAGCCCCGACCCCCGCATCAGACAAGAAAAAAGCCCTGCAGACGGCACTGGCTCAGATTGACAAGAACTTTGGCAAGGGCACCGTTATGCGTCTGGGCGACCGCCCTGAAATGAACGTGGAAGCCATTCCCACCGGCTCCCTGGCCCTGGATGCCGCCCTCGGCATCGGCGGCGTGCCCAAGGGCAGAATCATTGAAATCTATGGTCCTGAATCCTCCGGTAAGACCACCCTGGCTCTGCACATCGTGGCAGAGGCCCAGAAGCGGGGCGGCGAAGCCGCTTTCGTGGATGCCGAGCATGCCCTTGATCCCGTTTATGCCGCAGCACTGGGTGTGGATACCGACAATCTGCTGGTTTCTCAGCCCGACACCGGCGAACAGGCTCTGGAAATCACTGATGCACTGGTGCGTTCCGGCGCCGTGGATGTGGTGGTGGTGGACTCTGTGGCTGCCCTGGTGCCGAAGCAGGAAATTGAGGGCGAGATGGGGGATACCTTCGTGGGCCTGCAGGCCCGTCTGATGAGCCAGGCTCTGCGGAAACTGGCCGGTACCATCTCCAAGACCAACTGCGTGGTCATCTTCATCAACCAGCTGCGTATGAAGATCGGCGTTATGTACGGCAACCCCGAAACCACCACCGGTGGCAATGCACTGAAGTTCTATGCCTCTGTCCGGCTGGATGTGCGCCGGGTGGAAGCCATCAAGGAAGGCGGCAATGTCATCGGAAACAAGACCCGGGTCAAGGTTGTGAAGAACAAGGTAGCGCCTCCCTTCCGGGAAGCCATTTTCGAGATCATGTACGGCCAGGGCATCTCCAAGTGGGGCGAACTGGTGGACCTGGCGGTTCAGATGGACATTGTTCAGAAATCCGGTTCCTGGTTCTCCATGGGGGACGAGCGCATCGGTCAGGGTGCCAACTCCGTCAAGGAGTACCTGATGAACAATCCTGAAATCGCCGCCGATGTGGAGGCCAAGGTTCGGGAAAAGCTGATGCAGCAGACCCTGGCCGCCCCCAAGGCTCCTGCCAGGGCCGCGGAAAAGGCAGTGGCTGTCAACGCTGACGATTTTGATGATGAGGATTAATTCCTTAAAATTATCCCCTGACCGGGTGGGCCGGTATTGGGTTACCTTTGAAGATGGCAGTAAAATTGGCCTGTACCGCCAGACGGTGGAGGATTTTGGCCTCTACACCGGCCTGGAACTGTCAGAAGAGCAATTCTCTGCCCTGCAAACTGCTGCGGGGCAGATGTCTGCCAAAATGCGGGCAGTGCGGATTGTCTCCGCCTCTGCTGTCTCCAAAAAGGATCTGGAGCAGCGGCTGGTGCGGAAAGGGGAGGACCCGGCCCAGGCCAGAGAGGCGGTGCAGTGGATGGAGGACCTCCATCTGATCAGCGACCGCAACACCGCCGAGCAGGTGGTGCACTCCTGCATTTCCAAAGGCTACGGTCTCCAGCGGGCCAAGCAGGCCCTCTATGAAAAGCGGATTCCCAAGAAATACTGGGACGAGGTACTGGAAGATTATCCCGACCAGAATGAAAAGATTGAATCCTTTCTCCGGTCCCGGCTGGATGCCGATTCCGACCAGAAGGAGATCAAAAAGGCCATCGATGCCCTGCTGCGCCGGGGCCACAGCTATGGCACCATCCGCGCGGTCCTGAATGGACTTTCCTTTGACACAGAAGATTATGACGAGGAATTTTAAATTATGGCAAATATAGGATTTATTTCCCTTGGCTGTGCCAAGAACCAGGTGGACTGTGAACGGATGATGTACCGTGTCCAGGAAGCCGGCCACACCGTGAAAGCTGACATTGTGGGCAGTGACGTGGTGGTGATTAATACCTGTGGCTTCATTGACTCTGCCAAGAGCGAAGCGATTGATTTCATCCTGCAGACGGCCCAGCTGAAGCAGGAGGGCATGGTGGGCAAGATTCTGGTCACCGGCTGCCTGTCTCAGCGGTATCAGCGGACCATTCTGGAGGAGATGCCCGAGGTGGACGGATTGCTCGGCACCGGCAGCTACACCGAGATCGTACCTGCCATTGAAGCCCTTTTGGAAGAAAATCAGGTGGTGGATTTCGGTTCTATCGATGCCCCCGAGCAGGAGACCGGCCGTGTTCTGACCACCCCGGAACACTATGCGTTCCTCAAAATTGCGGAAGGCTGCGACAACCGCTGTGCCTACTGCATCATTCCCTACCTCCGGGGGAAATTCCGCAGCCGCCAGATGGACGATGTGCTGTATGAGGCCCGGCTGCTGGCTGCCTCCGGTGTGAAGGAACTCATTGTGGTTGCCCAGGATACCAGCCGCTATGGTACCGATCTGCCCGGCCACAAGCGGCTTCTGCCGGAACTGCTGCGGGAACTGTGTAAGATTGAGGAACTGAAGTGGATTCGGGTTCACTATGTCTACCCCGATGAAATTGATGATGAATTGATCGAGGTCATGGCTACCGAGCCCAAGATTGTCAAATACCTGGATATTCCCATCCAGCATTGCAACTCCAGGATCCTGAAGCTGATGAACCGCCGGGGAGACGGCGACTTCCTGAAGGCCCTGTTTGCCAAGCTGCGGGCCCGGATTCCCGGCCTTGTGATCCGCACCAGCCTCATCACCGGCCTGCCCGGTGAGGGGGAGGAAGAGTTCCAGGAGCTGTGCGATTTCCTTCGGGAACTGCGCCTGGAGCGTGTGGGCGCCTTTGCCTTCTCTCCGGAAGAGGGAACCCCCGCTGCTGAAATGGAATTTGTGGACAATGAAATTGCGGTAAAACGGGCGGAGACCATTGAGATGATTCAGTCATCCATCATGGATGACTGGTGCAATTCCATGATCGGCAAGACCATGGAAATCCTGGTGGACGGCTATGACGAGGAAGCCGAGCAATTTTACGGCCGCAGTTATGCGGATTCTCCCGACATCGATGGCCGGGTATGGATTGCAAGCGACGAACCCCTGACCGAAGGCGACTTTGTCACCGTAACCATTGACGGCTGTATCGAAGGCGATCTGTCCGGATATCTTACAGAGGAGTAAAGAGAGATGACGTTAGCAAGTAAAATCACCCTTCTCCGGGTGGCGATGATTCCTGCCTTTTTGGTAACCATGTACTTATCTGGGGGCATTGCCGGCGTGTGGATGTACATTTCCCTGGCCATTTTCATCATTGCCAGTTTGACGGACTTTGTGGATGGTTACATCGCCCGGCACTGCAACCAGACCACGGATTTTGGTAAGTTTCTGGATCCCCTGGCCGACAAGCTGCTGACCATTGCAGCCATGGCCATGTTCTGCGAGTGGGGTGTGTTCCCGGCCTGGGCTTTGATGATCGTGCTGGCCCGGGAATTCGCTGTGAGCGGCCTGCGGATGGTGGCCTCTCAGAAGGGCAATGTCATTGCTGCCGGCTGGTCCGGTAAGGTCAAGACAGCATCCACCATGGTGGGCCTGTGCGCCATGATGGCCCTGCCCGGCATTGACATTCTTAATTGGGTGGTCATTATTATGATCGTGGCCACCACGGTGTATTCCGGTGTGGAATATTTTGCAAAGAACTGGAAATACCTGTGGGATTAAACAGGGATGGGAGGGTCATGGACCCTCCCTGTTTTTACGCCTTGAAATCGGACATTATTTGAAGTGATGCAACGTTTTGCACTTGCCAATCGTATTCATGGCAGAAAGGAGGGAACGGCAGTGTTAACCACGCAAACAGAGAAACAAGCTTTCCTGGCGGTTTACAACCGTCAGGTGGATACGGTGTACCGGGTTTGTTATTCCTTCATGAAAAACAAATCCGATGCCGAGGATCTGGTGCAGGAGACCTTCCTGCGGCTGCTGTCCACGGGAAAACAATTTGAAAATGAGCGGCATGAGAAGGCCTGGCTCATTGTGACGGCATCAAATCTTTGCAAGGATGCCCTGAAAAAATGGTGGCGGAAAAATGAAAATCTGGACGATTTTACCTACCTTGCTGCCGAAACAAAGGAAGAGGACACGGTTCTGGAAGCGGTGCTGCAGTTGCCGGAAGAATACAAGGACGCCGTCTATATGTATTACTATGAGGGCTATACCACGGTGGAGATGGCGAAATTCCTGAATTGCCCGGAGTCTACGGTTCGCAGTCGTCTGATGCGCGCCAAGCGAAAACTGCAAATTCTGTTGGGAGGTGAGTCAAAATGAAAAATCCACGTATTGTAAAAGCCTATGACACCATCACCCCCAGTGACCAGCAGAAGAAACAGATGCTCCGGGCCATTTTGCAGGAAGCAAACTTCCCGGAAGAGCCGGTCAGGCCGCCCAAGCAGAAAGAACGCCAAAAAACCGTGACTTATACAGCAAAACCCACTAAAACCAGCAAGAAATCGACCATTACCGCCATTGCTGCCAGTATTGCCCTGCTGGCCATCAGCGCAGGCGTGCTGCTGCACCTGATGAGACCGGCGGAAGGGCCCGCCTATGTGGACCCGACGGAAACGACAGAACCTGTTGCCACAGAAGCCACCATCGCCCAGGCAGGCGTTTACACTGAAGTGCTGGAACGGTACAAGCGGGCCTATGACCAGGGCTGGCCGGCGTCAATGTGTCTGGAAAATGGCATGAGTGAATGTACCCCTGTGGAACAAGAGGGGGAAGGCCTCTACTATGCCATCGCGGATCTGGACGGCAACGGCATTGAGGAGCTGGTGATCTCGGAATATCCCTACCGGGAGGGCTTTGATACCAACTTTATCGATCTCTATATCTGGGAGGATGGGAAGGTCATGAATCTGGATAGCGCCGGCCCTCTGGAGCCGCGCTCCCTCTGTGAGGGCGGTGTGTTGAAGACGGTCGGTGCGGAACGGGGAGATTATCAGAATTTTGTCTCCTTCTGGCGGCTGAATAACGGCATGTTTGAGGTGGAGAAGACGGTCTACCAGTTGGATGGAAACTGGTTCGCCGGAAAGACAGAAGTCAATGGCAGCCCGATTTCCCGGGACGAGGCAGACGCGATCATCAAAAGCTATGCCCCTGCCAAGCTGGACTTCCAGCCCATCGGAGAGGTGAAGCAGGAAACCTCTCTGACCGGTTATCAGGGCTTTGACGATATCCTTGCCAAATACGTGAAAGCGCTGACCCAGGGCTGGTCATACCAGCAATGTGAGCAGGCGGACATCAGCCCCCAGATTCTCACCGCTCTGCCCAAGCTGGGCTGGTGTCTCATGGACTTGGACGGCAACGGCGTGAAGGAGCTGGTCATCAGCGATACGGTTCATCTGTATGATCTGTTTGTGATGATGCCCCATGACGGCGGCCCCGGCCATCTTGTCTGTGGCAATGGCGATACTTGGTATGCTCTCTGTGAAAATGGCGTTATCGAGAAGAATGTTTTCTATTCCAGCGCCAAAAACTGGCACTATTATACCCTGAAGGATACGGATCTGATGGAAGAGTATGTCATTCGCTATGAGGGGGACATGAAGAATCAGTATTATTACGGCGCCAGCCTGGATACCCTTCAGCCAATTTCCGAGGACGAGGCGGGCAATCGGATTGCCACCCAACGGACTGCGGAGCTGAACTTGACACCCTTTATCACCCAGCCCAGCAATGCCATCGACGAAATGGAATACTACGACCCGCTCATTGCCCGTTACCGGCAGGCACTCACGGAAAAATGGAACCCCGGGAAGTGCATGGAAGAGGATCTCAGCATCATGGTGGGCTATGTGGGTGACTTCGTGGGAGAACTGGGCTATGCCCTTCGGGACCTGAATGATGACGGCATCAACGAATTGATCGTCACCGATGGGGAGAAGATCTACGACCTCTACACCATCATTCAGGATGAAATCACCGGCCCGCTGCATCTGCGGACAGCCGGGGAACGCACAAACTACTATCTGACACAGGAAAACTGGATTTACTGTCATGCCAGCGGCAGCGCCTTTGTGAGCTATTACACACTATGCAGGCTGGACGGCATGGAATGGATTCAGCTGGAAGGCTACCTCTATGATGCACGAACAGACCCCAACAACCCTTGGTATTTCTTCGATGGAGAAGAAGGAGAAAGCCATGATTTCCCCTGCGGCGACCTGAATGTCCAGGGAATCATTGACAGCTACGAAATAGCCCAGATTAACTTTACGCCTTTTATGTAAATTCCTGCCAATGGAAATTAACCAACAGACAGCAAGGAGAGCCACCGGCTCTCCTTGCTTTTGTGCTGGATTTTTTAGAATATATGTGCTATAATACCCCATGTTCATTTCTACCAAAGCGAGGTATTTTCCATGATTGATAAGGAAATCGGCGAAATTCGCCGTCATTTGCGCCGGGACCGGAGCAATATCACTGCCCTCTATGGCTGCTATGTCAATGACAACAAGGAGATCATCACCTCCTTCCGCCAGTCCACCGGTATGATGCCGGAAAATGAATCCGACAAGTATTTTGCCCTGCTGCGCCGGACCCTATCCGGTTCCATCGGCAAAAATCTCATCGATATCACCTTTAAGACGTCCCAGGTGGCAGACAGCCCCGAGCACAAGCTGCTGATGGACCTGCGGGAGAGCCAGCTGAAGGACGAAGAACTGCTGAATACCTTCTTCCAGAAGATCATTGATTCCGTGGTCATCGAGGGGAATTACCTGATTTTGCTGGGCTGTGATCACTATGATGTGCCCTTCAAGAGCAAGGACGATTCCTTCCAGAAGGACCAGAGCGACGAAACCTATACGTATCTCATCTGTACCATCTGCCCTGTTAAGCAGACCAAGGCCAACCTGCACTATGTGGCCGAGGAAAAGCTGTTCCACGATGGTGCCATGAACCAGATGGTATCCGCTCCCATGCTGGGCTTTTTGTTCCCGGCCTTCGACAACCGCTCCACCAACATCTACAATGCCCTGTATTACACCCATGATGTAAAAACCTCCCAGGATGCCTTCATCGAAACCATATTCAATACTCCCGTGCCTAAGCCTGCCGCGGAACAGAAGAAGGGATTCGAGGCGCTGCTCAGCACTTCCCTGGGAGAGGATTGCAGCCTGGAAGTGGTCCAGACCGTCCATGACCAGATCTGCCAGCGCATTGAGATGCACAAGGAGGCCAAGGTAGCAGACCCCCTGCTGATTTCCAAGGAGGATGTAAAGGAAGTGCTGCAATCCTGCGGTGTGTCCGAGGATCACATCTCCAAGTTCAGCGTGGACTATGACGAGGTATTTGGCTTTGAAGCGGACCTGCACCCCAAAAACGTCATCGACAACAAGCATTTCGAGATCAAAACCCCTGATGTGGTCATCAAGGTGGATCCCACCCGGAGCGATCTCATTGAAACCCGAATCATCGGCGGCGTGAAGTACATCATGATCTGCGCCGACGAAGATGTGGAAGTCAACGGTGTGAGTATCAATATTGCCGACAAGGAACCGGCGGCGGTGTAAATGACAGACTGTCGTATGGCGTGTGATAATCAAGCGTGCGACAAGTGAAATGGATATCCTGTTGACAGCAAAACGCCCGGCACTTCAATGGTGCCGGGCATTTTATGTACTACTTACTTTTTGGAATTTTCCACAATACTGCAGATGATGTCCACGCACTGGTCAATGCCAATGACACCGGTGTCCAGACACAGGTCATAGTTCTGGGACTGACCCCAGGTGCGGCCGGTATAGTGATGGTAGTTCACCCGGCGGCGCTTGTCTTTTTCATTCAAACGGGCTTCGGGACTCTTGTCGGACTCGCCATAGCGGCTGACGATGCGCTCGGCCCGGAAGGGGATATCCGCAAAGGTGAAAATGTGCAGAGCATCTTCCCGATCCTTCAGAATGTAGTCAGCATTCCTGCCAACGATGACACAGGGGCCCTTGTCTGCCAGCTGCAGAATCACGCTGCACTGAATGTTCCACAGGAAATCTGCCGTGGAAAGGCCGTTCATGACGCCGGGAATTCCCTGCGGGGCAAAGGCATAGGAGAACAGACTGCCGGAAGGAGAGTGCTCGCCATGCTCTTCAATGAACTTGGGGGCGAAGCCGGACTCCAGAGCCACCTGGTCTACCAATTCCTTGTCGTAGAAGGGGATACCCAGGCGATCGGCCACCTTGCGGCCAATGGAACGTCCGCCGGAACCAAATTCGCGGCTGATGGTGATGATTTTCTTTTCCATACAAATGCCTCCTTTGGAGAAATGTCATTCTCTTATCTACATTATAACCAAAACCATGGAGAATGTCAACCGAGAGGATGTTAATATTGAATAAAAGGCAGGGAGTATCTCCCTGCCTACTGGATGTGCTCTTCCGCGCAATTGTCCAGTACCCGTACACCCATTTCACCCCGTTCCGGTGCACGAAACAGCTTGACGGATGTGGCGTCAAATTCCGGACAGAGCCGCGCCTCCGGATCCAGCCGGACACATTCCGGTTCCTTGCCCTTGTGATTCATGTTTTCACCCCGGTCACAGGATGCCCAGAAGCCCCCAAATTATAAAGCTCTGCGTGTGAAAAAGACACGCAGAGCTTGTTGCTTTCATGGCAGATTCCTTACAGCGGGGCTTTGTCTGCGTATTTTCGTTTGATTTCGGCTAGAATTTCCTCATCAGCCGGGCAGAACAGATAATTATCAATCTCACTGGGATGAATCCAGCGGATATCATTGTGCTCCAGCGCCTGGGGATAGCCCACGGGGATGGTACAGTTCAGCAGGGTCAGGCGAATGAGAATGTCCGGATATGCGTGAACCACCTGCATGAATTCCTCGCCCACATCCACGGTAATGGCCAATTCTTCCGCACATTCCCGCTGCAATGCCTGGGGGAAGCTTTCTCCGGGCTCCACTTTGCCGCCGACGAATTCCCACAGCAGCCCCCGGGCCTTGGTGGCGGGCCGTTGGCAGATCAGAAACTTGTCCTTTTCCCAGATCAGGGCAGCTACCACATCCACGGGAATGTCGGCCTTTTTCTGCACCAAAACCAGGGCGGATAAGGCGGAGACAGAAATGCTGCCGCCCACTTCTTCCAGACATTCCGTACCGGCGATGTCATCCCGGATGCAGAGGCGCCACTTTCCGGCAGGCAGGGTCAGGCTGATTCCCTCTTTGCTTGCGTTGAAGGCTATAAAGATCCGACCATCCTCTTCATCAATCTGGAAGGCCACCACATGGGGATTGTCGCAGGGAATGGGGTGTACCTGCTTGCAGACCTGCTCCCGGCGGCTCAGACGAAGCCCCGGATGGGCCTTCCGGAAGGCGATCAGGCCCTTGTAATAATCCCGGGTGATCCGGTATTCCTCCCGGGCCAGAGTATCCCACTTGATGGCATTGACGCTGTCGGGAGATTGATAGCTGTTGCTTTCAAATCCCCCTGTTTTGCCTGGCTTGGTCCGCAGCAATTCTTCACCGGCCTGCATAAACGGCACACCCTGGGAAAGAATGGTGAAAGCGGCTGCCAGACGATTCATTTTGATCTGGTTTTCTCTGGTTTCATGGGGGGTTGCCAGTTGGATCCGGTCAAAAAGGGTGTTGTTGTCATGGCAGGACACATAGTTGACGCACTGGGCGGGTTGCGCGGCCCAGGGGGGAGTACCCATAAAGCAGGCTTCCAGCTCTGCCTTGGGTATATGGGCGCCGGAGACGAAGCCCGGCAGGGTGCTGTCAAAAATACTGCCCCGGAGCAGATCCCGAAGGGTATCACTGAAGAAAGCAAAGCCGGGCACCAGATGGGAATTATTCTGCACCGTCAGATCAAATCCCGGCTTGGTAACGGTGGTGTTCATGCTCCAGCCCTCACCGTAAAAAATCACATTGGGGTGATCCGCGTGGACGGCGGCCATCACAGCGTTGATGGTTTTGGTATCAAGCAAACCCACCAGATCAAACCGGAAACCATCAATGTGGTATTCGTCTGCCCAGTATTTCACGCTGTCGACAATATATTTGCGGACCATACTCCGCTCCGAAGCGGTGTCATTGCCGCAGCAGGAGCCGTTGGTCAGCTGGCCGGCCACGCTGCGGCTGAAGTAGCCGGGCACCAGCCGGTTCATGGAAAATTCCTCCGTGTGGAAAACATGGTTGTAGACGACATCCATCACCACGCTGATGCCGTTGTCATGAAGCACTTTCACCATCTGCTTCATTTCCCGGACTCTCACTTCGCCGTGATGGGGATCCGTGGAATAGCTGCCTTCAGGTACGTTAAAATTGGCAGGATCATAGCCCCAATTGTAGATGCTCCCGGTGCGGCCGGTTTCGTCCACGCTGCCGAAATCGAAAACCGGCAGCAGATGCAGATGGGTGATGCCCAGATCCTTGATATGGGCCAGGCCGGTGGCATACGCAGGGGTTCCGGTATGGGCTTCCGTCAGACCCGGAAATTTTCCTTTGTAGCGGATGCCGGCGCTGCTGTCACAGGACAGGTCCCGGATATGAAGTTCATAGAGAACTGCGTCGGTGATGTTGCCGCTGGGATTGGGATCCCGATCCGTCTCCCAGCCTTCCGGATTGGTGGAGGCCAGATCCAGAATCATACCCCGGTGACCGTTAACGCCGGTGGTTCGGGCATAGGGGTCCACCGCTTCCACGATTTTTTCATCCACATCCACCAGCCAGGTGTAATAGACGCCGTGGAGGTTGCCGGTCTTTTCTGTGATCCAGGTGCCCTGGCGGTCGGCCTTCAGAGGCAGAGCCTCCAGCAAATCCTGCGCATCAGGCTCCCCGGTCCTGTAAAGATTCACCCAGGCTGCCTTGGCGGTGGGAGCCCAGAGCCGGAATGACGTTTTATCAGGAGACCAAACCGCCCCCAGATCTGTGCCGGTGTAAGTATATTTTTCTTCAAAAGCATGGGAAGCGTAGTGTTCGTGCATACGGCAGTCCGCTCCTTTATTGTAAGTACCGGGAAATTATATCATAGGGAATGTGGAAATGTAAAGGTTTCCAAATAGGGGAATGTAAAGTTTTTGTATGATTTTTCCCCATACCTTGTTTTGTTCATATTCCTGGGTTATACTGAAAAAAAGGAGTGATTCTATGACATACGAACAGATCAGAAAAGACCATGCAGTGCAGGTCTACATTGCCCAGGCGGATGAATCCATGAAGGCCCTGGGCTTTACGGAACACAGCTTCCCCCATGTAACCAGAGTGGCTTTGATGGCGGAAGAGATTTTAAAAAAGCTGGGGTATGCCCAGCGTGATTGCGAGCTGGCAAAAATTGCGGGATACCTCCATGACATCGGCAATGTGGTGAACCGGGTGGATCACAGCCAGTCCGGCGCCGTTATGGCTTTCCGGATTCTGGACCGGATGGAGTTTCCGCCGGAGGAAATTGCCGCCATTGTCTCCGCGATTGGCAACCATGATGAGGGCACTGGTGTGCCCGTCAGCGCCATGGCTGCTGCCCTGATCCTTGCGGACAAGTCCGATGTCCGCCGGAGCCGGGTGCGCCGGAAGGCGGATATACAGACGGATATCCACGATCGGGTGAATTATGCCGTCACTGAGGCAAAGCTGGCGGTGCTTCCCGAGGAGAAGCAGATTTGGCTCTCCCTGACCATTGACACTGACATCAGCCCTGTTATGGAGTATTTTGAGATTTTTATGAAGCGGATGATTCTGTGCCGGAAGGCAGCGGAGAAATTGGACTGCGCCTTCCATTTGAACATCAACGGCCAGATGCTGGCATAAAGGGATTCCGATTTTGCGCATAAACTGCCTTATCTTCAGACATAAAAACACCCCATTTCTTAGTACAAGTATGATATCATACTTGTCTAACAAATGGGGTGCAGTTCAATTTCGGGGCGTTTTTTTGATTTTTACAATATTTTTTACTTCAATGTCTCCATCACAGCCTGAATTCTGGCCACGGTACGGTCATAGCCCAGGATCTGCATGACGGTGAAAAGGTCCGGAGAGTTGGTCTGACCGGTGACAGCCTGACGGATGAAGGTGGAGATATCAGCCACGGTGCCCGGATAGGCGGTGGGATCTGCCTTGTAGGCCTTCATGTCCGTGGTGAAGCCCATGTCTTCGGTGATTTCCTTCACCTTGGAAAACCAGGTGTTGGCATCGTCGGCAATGTCGAATTTTGCCAGGAACCGTGTCAGGGCATCCAGCACCACAGCCTTGTCAAACTTTTCATCAAACCGGGGTGCAGCCAGGTACTCATCGTAGAAGAATCCCATATAGGGCTTGGCATCCTTCCAGACAGCCAGATCCTTTCTGGGCTTCTTGCCGCCGCGGCCAATGGCTAGGATGGACTCTGCGTAGGAGGGATCTGCTTCCAGCTTGGCGCCAAAGTCGGGGTCAAATTCCTTGGCCCACTCAGTGAGCAGGGAAGTGACCTTTTTTGCATCCATTCGGGAGATGACATTCTTGGAAACGTCAGTCAGCTTGGCATAGTCAAACAGGGAGCCGGCAGGATTCAGTTTCTTGGGGCTGAACTTAAAAGTGTCAGCAGGTGCATCGGGGTTGGCCCGGCGCCAGTCCTCAAAGTTGGAGTTCAGAATGGTGAGGATGTATTCGTAGACAGCCTCCACAGGGAAACCCTCAGCCTTATAATAGGTCAGGGCCAGCTCGGGGTCCTTCCGCTTGGAGAGCTTGCGCTTGGAGGTACCATCCATCTTCATCAAAGGTCCGATGTGGACATACTTGGGCAGCTTAAAGCCCAATGCCTTGAACAGCTGGATGTGGAAGGGCAGGGTGGGCAGCCACTCGTCGCCCCGGACCACATGGGTGGTGCGCATCAGGTGATCGTCCACCGCATGGGCAAAGTGGTAGGTGGGGATGCCATCGGACTTCAGCAGCACATGGTCTACATCATTTTCTGTGATGGTGAGCTTGCCCTTTACCAGATCGTCGAATTTGAACTGGTTTTCGATGGAGCCGGTAGAACGGAACCGCAGAACCCAGGGATGTCCGGCATCCAGCTCGGCCTGGATTTCTTCCATCTCCCGGTCGCGCCACATGGCGTACTTACCGTAGTAGCCGGTGGTTTCCTTGCTTGCTTCCTGCTTTTCCCGCATGGCGGCCAGCTGCTCTTCCGTGCAGAAGCAGGGGTAGGCCTGGCCTTCACGCACCAGCTTCTTGGCATAGACATGATAGATGCCGGCTCTCTGGCGCTGACGGTAGGGGCCGTAGAGACCATTGTCGCCATCGTGGGTAGCGCCTTCATCAAACTGGATACCGTAGTGCTTCAGAGTGTCGATAAGCACCTCCACAGCGCCGGGAACTTCCCGCTTGGCATCGGTGTCCTCCACCCGCAGGAACAGCACACCGCCGCTCTGATGGGCCATCCGCTCAGAGGTCAGACCCTGCACCAGATTGCCCAGGTGAACAAAACCAGTGGGAGAGGGGGCCATCCGGGTGATGACAGCGCCTTCGGGGACGTTACGCAGAGGGAACCGTTCCTCCAGCATCTCGGGGGTGTCGGTGACATCGGGAAACAGAAGATCAGCAAGTGCCTGATAATCCATAGTATTCTACCTCTTAATTTCATAATTTCGTATTTTACAATATATCATTTATCCTGTGTGTTGTCAATTTTAACATTGCCTTTTTTGTAACCGTGTGATATCATAACGGCAATATGATTTGAAAAAGAGGTAATCCACATGGAAGAAATGATTGCAAAGAAAAGAATGCTTTCCGGCATCCAGCCCTCCGGTGATCTGCACCTGGGCAATTATCTGGGCGCCATCAAGAACTGGGGTGCCCGGTCTGACCTGTATGAGTGCTTCTACTTCATGGCCGATCTGCATACCATCACTGTCCGCCAGACCCCGGCAGACCTGCGCCGCCGCACCCTGGAGCAGCTGGCCCAGTACATTGCCTGCGGTCTGGATCCGGAGAAGAACACTCTGTTCATCCAGTCCCAT
>JBJDYI010000041.1:0-3451 GCA_051867165.1 Faecousia sp.
ACAAAGGACTCGTTGGTCAGCGTCTCCAGGGTGGTGCCGGACTTGGACACCAGCACGAACAGGGAGTGGGCCACATCGATCTTGCTGAGGACGCCGGCAGCGTCATCGGGGTCCACATTGGAGATGAACTCGGCCTTCATCTTCAGGGTGCCGTTGACCTTGGCCCAGTTTTCCAGCGCCAGGTAGATGGCCCGGGGGCCCAGGTCGGAGCCGCCGATGCCGATCTGAACAACGGTGGTGAACTTTTCGCCGGCGGCGTTGGTGATCTCACCGGAGTGAACTTTATTTGCCAGCTCTGCAATCTTTTTCTGCTGGCCCAGGTAGAATTCCCGCTTGTCCACGCCGTCCGCCACCACAGCCTGGCCCAGCTGCCCCCGGCACATGTGGTGCAGCACCATGCGCTTCTCGCCGGTGTTGATGACCTCGCCGTTGTACAGGGCGGCGAACTTTTCGGTGAGCTGCTGTTCTGCGGCAAACTTTTCCAGAATAGCCAGGATATTGTCGTCCACAGGCCGTGCGCCGTAGTTGAAGTTCAGACCGGCTCCCATGGGAACGGTGTAGTTTCTGACACGGGCAGCGCCGTTTTCGCCTTCCATGGCAGCGGCCAGGTTCAGCTTCTCAGCGGCCAGCAGTTCCTGATAAGCGGCCAGGGTATCCATGTTTTTCCAGGTAATCATGTGGAAGTCCTCCTCGTATATTTACATATAGATAATTACTGTATATTTGCACTGATAAAAATTATACTACCGATGGGATGAAATTTCAAGGAAATATGTGAAAGATTTACAATGTTTTTCGGACGTTTTCCAGAAAAAACAGCAGACTCCCGGCCAGGAACCTGCTGTTCTTCGTTTCTTAATGGAAGGCATCCAATGCCAGCTTAAAGGCACCGTAAGCACCGGCATCGTTGAACAGGGAGGCCAGGGCAAATTTTACGTCACCGGCTGCATGGAAAACGTATTTATGGAAAGACTTTTCCACACCGTCGATCAGAATCTGGCCGGCCTTGCTGACACCGCCGCCCAGCACCACCACTTCGGGGTCCACAGCGGAGCAGAGGCTGCCCAGGAACTGGCCCATGTAGTCGTAAACCTGATCCAGAATCTCCTGTGCCACCGGGTCGCCGGCTTTGGCCGCATCAAAAACATCCTTGGCCGCGATGGTGTCCAGGCTGCGCAGGGAGGAAGCCGCATCCGTGGCAGCCAGATGGTTTCTGGCCAGCCGTGCAATACCGGTGGCGGAGCAGAACTGCTCCACGCAGCCATGCTTGCCGCAGTTGCAGCAGGTGGGTTCCTTGGGATCGAGCACCATGTGACCGATCTCCGCGCCGGATCCGTGGGAGCCATGGAGCAGCTGTCCGCCAATGACGATACCACCGCCCACGCCGGTGCCCAAAGTGACGAACACCATGTTTTCGCAGCCCTTACCGCCGCCCTTCCAGTATTCACCCAGAGCGGCCACATTGGCATCGTTGCCGGCCTTCACGGGGAAGCCGGTGAGGTCGGACAGGGTTTCGGCAATGTTGAACACACCCCAACCCAGGTTGATGCACTTGTTCACCACGCCCTTGCCATTGACGGGGCCGGGAACGCCGATACCCAGACCCAGAATGGATGCGGGATCGATCTTGTTCTGTTCCAGATAGCCCTTGACGGATGCAGCGATATCGGGCAGGATCTGAGAACCTGCGTTTGCGGTGACGGTGGGAATTTCCCACTTGTCCAGCATGGTGCCGTTCTCATCGAAGTAGGCCAGCTTCACGGTGGTGCCGCCCAGGTCGATGCCAAAACCATATTTCATGGGATGTACCTCCAATGGATTTTATATCATAAAATCATTATACATCCTTTCCCGAAAAAATCCAGAGGAAATGCAAAAAAATGAAGGATTTGGAAACGATGGTCCGGAACGCTTGCGCACCGCAGGTTTTTATTGTAACATAGAGTCAGAAGAGAAAGAAAAAAGGATGTGAACACAATGATCCAAGTGGATATTTCCAATATTTGGGGAGCGCTTTCCCTGCCGGATCTGCTGGAAATGGAGAAGGAAGTGAGCCAGGCCCACGCCATGCTGGCAGACGGAACCGGTCCGGGGGCTTCGTTCCGGGGCTGGATGGAGCTTCCTGTCCGGGAAAGCACCGAGCAAATCCGCCGGATTCTGGATGCCGCCGAGAAAATCCGCAGCGACAGCGATGTCTGCGTGGTGGTGGGCATCGGCGGCAGCTATCTTGGCCCCAAGGCTGCCATAGAACTGCTCCAGGGCCAGGCGCGGAATCTGACCCGGAAGATGCAGATTTTCTTTGCGGGCAATACCCTCAGCACCCGGCGGTGGAACGAACTGATGGAATTGCTGGAAGGCAGGGATTTTTCCGTCATCGTTATTTCCAAGTCCGGCACCACCCTGGAGCCAGCCATCGCCTTCCGGGGCCTGCGGTGGATGCTGGAGCGCAAGTATGGCACCGACGAGGCCAGTAACCGGATCTATGCCATCACCGATCCGGAACAGGGTGCCCTGCGGCAAATGGCGGCAGAGGAACAGTGGCTCACCTTTGCCATTCCGGCAGGGGTTGGGGGACGGTTTTCTATCCTGTCCAGCGTGGGACTGCTGCCCATGGCGGTGGCAGGCATCGATATTATGGAAATCCTGAAGGGGGCAGCAGATGCCAGACAGGCTTATGACTTGCGCTCCTTTGAAAATCCGGTGTGGCTCTATGCCGGTGTCCGCAATGCCCTGTACCGCAAGGGGAAAACCATTGAACTGTTTGAAAGCTTTGAACCCGGATTCCGGGCCTTTGGCGGCTGGTGGCAGCAGCTGTTCGGCGAATCCGAAGGCAAGGACGGCAAGGGCATTTTTCCGGCCACCGCGGAACTGACGGCGGATCTTCATTCTCTGGGGCAGCTGATCCAGGAAGGCCCGCGGAATCTGTTTGAGACCATGGTGCGCTTCGAGCCGGAGGAAACGGACGCTGTCATCGGAAGTGATTGGAAGAATCTGGATGGTCTGAACTATCTGGAGGGGAAAAGCCTTGCCTTTGTGGAGGAAATGGCCTTTCAGGGCACCGCTTCCGCCCATGCCGATGGCGGCACGCCGGTGATAGTCATGGACTGCGGTGCGCTGAACCAGCGGAACCTGGGCGAACTGATCTATTTTCTGGAAATGAGCTGCGCGGTTTCCGCCTATGTTCTGGGTGTGAATCCCTTTGACCAACCCGGCGTGGAACAGTATAAACGCAATATGTTTGATTTGCTGGGAAAACCCGTGGAGGAAGCATAAGTCATTGTTTCGCCTGAAACATCAAAAAACTCACGGTGAATTCCTAAATTAGTAGTTGCAAATTCTTACAATAACTGTTAGAATGTGTACAAGCCAAAATTCTGGCATAGCAAAGGAGGACATTCCGATGATTCATGTTATTATGGGCCTGAAGGGCTCCGGTAAGACCAAGAAGCTG
>JBJDYI010000042.1:0-12726 GCA_051867165.1 Faecousia sp.
TCTCCAAAATCCGCAACAATCCCCACTATCAGCCCACCAAGCCCACGGCCATTGCTTTGGCGCTGGCATTGGAACTGAATCTGGAGCAGACCCGGGATCTGATTGGTAGGGCGGGGTATGCGTTGACAAACAGCAGCAAATTCGATGTGATTATCATGTACTTCATCCGGGAACGGAATTACAACCTGTTCGACATCAACGCGGCTCTGTTTGAATTTGACCAGAGCCTGCTGGGAGCACAATAAAATGTCCCCTGACAGTTGACCACGGGACATGAAAAATCTCCTATACTATGGGTGTAAACAAAAACAACACAGTATAGGAGGCAAATGATATGAAAAAGAACCTGACAGAACTGGTATTCATTCTCGACCGCAGCGGTTCCATGGCGGGGTTGGAACAGGACACCATCGGTGGCTTCAACGCCATGGTCGAAAAGCAGCGCAAGGAGCCGGGAGAAGCGGTCGTTTCCACGGTGCTGTTTGACAATGAAACGGAAGTTATTCATGACCGGGTTTCCCTTGACCGTGTGCCCGTCCTGACGGAAAAGGAATACTATGTCCGGGGCTGTACCGCCCTGCTGGACGCCGTGGGCGGGGCCATCCACCACATCGGCAATGTCCACAAGTACGCTCGTGATGAAGATCGTCCCGAAAAAACCCTGTTCGTCATCACCACTGACGGCATGGAGAATGCCAGCCGCCGCTATACTTATGAGAAAGTCAAATCCATGATTGAACGTCAGCGGGAAACCTACGGCTGGGAGTTCCTGTTCCTGGGCGCTAACATCGACGCTGCCCGGGAGGCTGCCCGGTTCGGTATCCGGGCCGACTGCGCCGCCGACTACCATGCCGACAGCATTGGCACGGAGGCGGTCTACGAATCCGTCTGCGAGGCAGTGTGTCAGGTGCGCCGCAGTGCTCCACTGGCAGCAGACTGGAAGCGGAAGATTGACACGGACTTCAAAGGAAGGAGAAAATAAGATGTACGGAGCAATTTTGGGCGATATCATTGGAAGCCCTTATGAATTTGATCAGGGAAACAAAAGCAAGGATTTTTCCCTGTTTGCCCCCGATTCCACCTACACAGACGACAGCGTGATGACCCTTGCGGTTGCAGATGCCTTTCTGTCCCTCTCGCCCGAAGCGGCAGACGAAGATATCCGCCGTCGGCTTATCCAGTCCATGCAGACCTATGGACAGAAATACCCTTATGCGGGATACGGTGGGATGTTCCGCCGCTGGCTGAAAAGCTCCAACCCCCAGCCCTACGGCAGCTATGGAAACGGCTCTGCCATGCGGGTATCTTCCGTTGGCTGGCTGTTTGACGATTTGGAAACCGTTCGCCGCATGGCTCGGCTGTCCGCGGAAGTCACCCACAACCACCCCGAGGGCATCAAGGGCGCGGAAGCAACTGCCAGTGCAATCTTTTTGACACGCACTGGCAGCACCAAGGCGGAAACCAAGGCCTACATCGAGCATCAGTTCCATTACGACCTGAGCCGCACCTGTGACGAAATCCGTCCCACCTATCGCCATGTGGAAAGCTGTCAGGAAACCGTCCCGGAAGCCATCACCGCATTTCTGGAAGGCAACAGCTTTGAGGATGTGATCCGCACCGCCGTTTCCCTTGGCGGCGACTGCGATACCCTTACCTGCATTGCCGGTTCCATCGCCGAGGGCTTCTACGGCGTCCCGGAGGAACTGAAACAGCAGTGCCGGGAGCGACTGCCGGAGGATTTGCGGAAGGTTCTGCAGCAGTTTGAGGAAACTCTTCATTCCTAACAAACACCGGAGGTGCCAGTCACCTCCGGTGTAATATTTCACACGAACTCCCTTGCCGGCAGCATTCCCACCTGCACGCCATGCACAAATCAACCCGTGTGTCCAACAGTGTCTGAACTTGTTCGTTTATATCGACAAGATATGTCCACAGTTTCCCGGACAGGAACAGACTGGGGTATTGCATGGGCGGTGGCGTTCATTATGCATTGACTCTGATATACCATCTGGTAAATGGGGTGTTTCCTATGTCAAACGGAGCGCATTCCGCCCGAGATTGAGCATTGTCACCGAAGAACTACACTACTTTTTGAATATATTGCTCAATAAAGCGTGGATATATTATTCCATTATAAGCAAAATATACAAAAAGAAAAGCGGAAATCAGTTTTCCATTTACATTTTTATCAGAAAAGAGTATGATCTTTTTAGAGAATATTAAATAATTGCAATTTGCTTTTTAAAACAATATGAGGAGGGTACCCTATGCAGACAGCCGCACTGATCGTAGCCGCCGGGATGTCCTCCCGGATGGGAGATTTTAAGCCCATGCTGAGCATCGGCTCCATTACCATTGCGCAGCGGGTGATTGCCACCTTCCATCAGGCGGGAATCGATAAAATTGTCATGGTGACCGGCTATCAGGCTGTCACCCTGGAGCGGCATCTGTCCGGCAGCGGCGTGATTTTCCTGCGCAACGACCGTTATGAGACGACACAGATGTTTGATTCTGCCAAAATCGGACTGGAATACCTGGTGGATAAATGTGACCGGGTCCTGTTTACGCCGGTGGATGTCCCCCTGTTTACTGCGGGAACGGTACGGAAGCTGCTGGAGTCAGATGCGGTGCTTGCCTGCCCGGCATACGACGGCCAGAAGGGACATCCGCTGCTGATTTCCGCCGCCCTGCTGCCGAAGATTCTGTTGGACTGCGGTGAGCAGGGGCTGAAAGGAGCGGTTAGCCGCTGCGGCGCTGACATGACGGCCGTGGCGGTGAATGACCCGGGCATCCTTCGGGACGTTGACACGCCGGAGGACTACTCCAAGCTTCTGGAGTATCACAATTCCCAGTTAATCCGTCCGGTGGTCAACGTTTCTCTGAATCGGGAGAAGCCCTTTTTCGACCGGAAAACCGCCATGCTGCTGATGCTCATTGACGAGACCAACTCCGTTCGGGCCGCCGGCCAGCGGATGCAGCTGAGCTATTCCAGCTGCTGGAACCTGATCCGCACTCTGGAGAGTCAGATGAATTTTCCCCTGATCGAGCGGACGCAGGGCGGTGCGGGCGGCAGCCAGAGTCATCTGACCCAACAGGGCCGCCTGCTGCTGGAGCGCTTTGATGCCTATGAACGCAAGCTCCGGGAAACCGCGCTGGAGTTGTACGACAGTTATTTTGAAGGACTACTGGAATAACGATGCAAATAAAAATTCCGTGTTTTGGAGGAAATAGGGAATGCGTGAAATGCTGAAAATCATGCGTCAGCGCCTGCTGGCGGGAGAGGACCTGGTTCTGGTCACGGTAATCGCCGCCTCCGGCGCCACCCCCCGGGGGGCCGGAGCCAGAATGTTGGTCGGCAAGGAGGGTCGCATCTGCGGCACCATCGGAGGCGGCGCAGTGGAATACCGTTCCGAGATAATTGCCGGGGAGGTGCTGGGGGAGAAAAGCTCCCGGGATCACAGCTTTTCCCTGACCAAAGACGATGTGCAGAATCTGGGCATGATCTGCGGCGGCGCCTGCAATGTGTTCTTCCACTACCTGAGCGCCGGAGACATGGTCGCCATTGCCCTGGCGGAGGAAGCGGAAGCCGGGTTTGACCAGGGGAAGGACTTGTGGCTGATTTCCGACATTGGAAAGGGAGGCCGCCTGTCTCTGGCAGAGAAAAACAATGAAGCGCTGGCCCCCTATCTGACCCGGCATCCCCAATGGATCCAAGCGGATGGCATGAACCTGTACATCGAGCAGATTTGTGATTCCGGCCGGGTTTATGTATTTGGCGGAGGACATGTGGCCCAGGAGTTGGTGCCGGTGCTGGCCCATATCGGCTTCCGCTGCATTGTTATGGACGACCGGGAGGAATTTGCGGCCCGGGCGCTGTTCCCCGCAGCACAGCAGGTGATTCTGGGGGATTTTCGTCGTATTTCCGATTACCTGCAAATCAGCACACAGGACTATGTCTGCGTCATGACCCGGGGCCATGCCTCTGACACGGTGGTGCAGGCGCAGGTACTGCGGTGTCATCCCTGCTACTGCGGCGTCATCGGCAGCCGTCACAAGGCCGCAGGGGTGCGTAAGGTGCTGAAAGAGGAATACGGCCTGGCAGATGCCGAACTGGATCTGGTGACAACCCCCATTGGATTGGACATTCAGTCGGAAACACCGGCGGAAATTGCCATCTCCATTGCCGCTCAGATGATTCAGCACCGGGCGAACCGGAACAGACAATGAGACGGCTGTTTCTTACCGGCCCCATTGGCTGTGGGAAAAGCACCGCCATTGAAGCCGCACTGGGGAATTGGCTCCCCCTCTGCGGCGGGTTTCGCACCCGGCGGGGGCAGATGCGGGACGGGCATCCGGAAAATTTCGTACTGGAAAGTCCTGATGGCAGGGGCCGGCAGGTGTTTCTGGATTTTTCCCGGGGTGCGCCGGAGGTATATATGGAAGTGTTTGCAGGTTTTGGCACCTCCATGCTCCGGGGAGACGTCCTGATTCTGGACGAAATCGGCGGCGTGGAGCTTCTTTGCCCGGAATTTGTGACCGCTTTGGAAACGGTGCTGCATAGCGATGTCCCCATCCTCGGCGTGATGAAGGGGGAAGGGCCGGCGGGCGCTCTGGTGGAGACCCTGGGGCTGACGGAACGCTATACGGCCGCCGCTGACCGTCTGCGGCGGTGGATGGAAGCGGATACGGACACCTGTCTTTACCGCTGCGGCCAATTTGACGAAACCGCGGCACTGCTTGCCAGAAAGTGGGTGGAGGAATATGTCCATGGATGATTTTTTTGCCCTTTACGACAGTTTGCTTTCCGGCATGGACGGAACGGAAGCGGTTGTAGCTGCCGTGTCCGGCCAATGCTGGACGGCGGTGGAAACGGAATCTTCCTTTGGAATGGCCATGACCACCCAGGGCGATACTGCGCCCCGCATGATCACCGAAGAATATGCCGGCATGCCCCTGAAATCGCTGGCCCAGGCGTCCAAAAGCTGGAACCTGAAGGAGGCCGGCTTTGGGATGGCGGCGGTCAATGCGTACTACAACACCCCGGAACGATTAAAAATGCTAAGAGCTTATGAGCCCTTTGAAAACTACTGCACGGCGGGGCTTGACCTGCGCGGACAGCGGATCGGCGTGGTGGGACACCTGAATATGCCCGAATCCATCCGGCAGCAGGCGTCTGAGCTTTGGATCCTGGAACGGAATCCAAAGCCCGGGGACTATCCGGACTCTGCCTGTGATGATCTTCTGCCCCGGTGCGATACGGTAATCATTACAGCCAGCACGCTGGTGAACAAAACCCTGCCTCATCTGCTTTCGCTGTGCCGGAACGCCTATACCATTCTCACCGGCCCCAGCTGCCCCATGTGCCCGGAACTTCTGAGGCTGGGTATTCAGCGGCTGTCCGGTCTGGTGATTACAAACCGGGATGAGATGCGGAAGAAAATCCAATCAGACATTCCCGGCCCACCATACCCGATGGGAGTGCCCTTTTTGCTGACAGGAGAGCGCCTATGAATTCCGCCGAAAAGAAACACTGCTTGATGGTTTTGACCATGGCCGTTGGCCTGATTGTATGCATCCTCGGCTCCTTTACCCTGGGCCGGTATGCGGTTCCTCTGAAGGAATTGATGGGAATTCTGGGCAGTAAGCTGGGAGTGAAGCTCCAGCCGTTCTGGACAGCACAGATGGAAGCGGCAGTCTGGAATATCCGGCTGCCCCGGGTGCTTCTCAGTGTTCTGGTGGGGGCATGTCTTGCCGCGGCAGGAGCCAGCTATCAGGGCGTATTTCAGAATCCCATGGCCTCCCCAGATATTCTGGGGGCCTCTGCCGGAGCCGGGTTCGGTGCGGCACTGGCCATTCTGCTGGGACTCTCCAGCGTTTGGATCACCTTGGGAGCCTTTGCCATGAGCCTGCTGACGGTGGCGCTGGTGTTCACTGTCAGCCGCTATGCCAAAGGAGAACGGGTCCTTGGGCTGGTGCTGGCGGGCATTATGGTGTCCTCGCTGTTTCAGTCCGGCACCTCCTTTATCAAACTGGTGGCGGATCCCAACAACCAGCTGCCCCAGATCACCTTCTGGCTCATGGGCAGCCTGTCCGGGGCCAGGTGGAAAGAGATCGGATTTGTGCTGATCCCCATGCTGGCGGGTCTGATTCCGCTGCTGCTGCTTCGCTGGCAGCTGAACGTGATCACCATGGGCGATGACGAGGCCCGGGCCATGGGTGTCAATGCTCCCCGGATTCGACTGGTGATTGTGATCTGTTCCACACTGGTCACGGCCTCTGCTGTTTCGGTCAGCGGCATGATCGGCTGGGTGGGACTTGTGATTCCGCATATGATGCGCAGGGTGGTGGGGTCAGACTATCGCTGGCTCATGCCAGCTTCTATGCTGGGGGGCGGTATTTTCCTGCTGCTGGTGGACAATGTGTCCCGCAGTGTCACCACCGCGGGAATCCCCATCGGGATTCTCACGTCCTTTATCGGTGCACCGTTCTTCCTGTGGATGATTACCGGGAGGAGGAATCATTATGAGCATTGAAGTGAAAAACCTCAGCTTTTCCTACGGAGAACGCCCGGTGCTGCAGGATATCAGCTTCCGGGTGGAGCAGGGAGAATTTCTGTCCATCCTTGGCCCCAATGGCGTGGGCAAGACAACGCTGTTCCGCTGCGTTCTGGGCTTGCTGTCCGGCTATACCGGGCAGGTGCTGGTGGACGGTATCGATGCCCGGCAGTTTTCCGTCCGGGAATCGGCGCGGCATATTGCCTACATTCCCCAGTCCAGCCATCCGGTTTTCAACTACCGGGTATTTGACATTGTGCTGATGGGCGCCACCAGTGCCGTGTCTGCCCTGCGGTCTCCCGGTCGGGAACACATGGAGCGCTGCCGCTGGGCGCTGGAAAAAATCGGGATTTCCCATCTGGCCGACCGTTGCTACCACCGGCTTTCCGGGGGTGAACAGCAGCTGGTGATGATTGCCCGGGCGCTGGTGCAGAACGCGCCCATTTTGATGCTGGACGAGCCCACAGCCAACCTGGATTTCGGAAACCAACTGCGGGTTCTGGAGCAGGTCCGGTCCCTGGCCCGGGAAGGGTATACCGTCATTCAGACAACCCACCATCCGGAGCAGAGCTATCTGTTTTCCGACCGGATCCTTGCCATCCAAAAGGGCCGGGTCCTGTTGGAAGGCACCCCGACACAGGTGCTGACCCGGCAGGCCATCCGAGATCTGTACGGCGTGGAGGTGGATGTGGTCAGCCTGTATGACGACCGGGCAAGAGTTTGTATTCCCGTCAATCTGACAAGATATGGAGGATTTGAGACATGAAAAGAAAACTGTCCATTTTGCTGGCGCTGTGCCTGCTGCTGACCGTTTTTTCCGGCTGCGGCAGAAGTGAGAGCACACCGGAAACCACCCCGCAAAACACCGTCGCCGAAACCGTTCCAGCGGAGACAACCCCTGAGATCCGGGAGTTTACGGATTCTGCCGGGCGTACTGTCACCATTCCCTATGAGATCACCTCCATTGCCGTTTCTGGTCCTCTGTCTCAGGTGTATCTCCTGCCTCTGGCGGGGGATATGCTGGTGGGTGTCAGCAACAGCTTCGCTGACAGCGCGGCTGTATACCTGCCGGATTATGTGACGCAGCTGCCGGAACTGGGACAGCTTTACGGCGGCAAGGGCGAGATGGATCTGGAGGCCCTGCTGGCTGCCGCCCCGGATGTGGTCATCGACGTGGGCGAGGCAAAGAAAGCCATTGTTGAGGACCTGGACGCGCTGACGGAGCAGACCGGGATTCCTTTCGTGCATATCGACGCCACTGTTGCCACGGCCCCGGATGCCTACCGCCAGCTCGGCAGTCTGCTGGGCAGAGAAGAAAAGGCCGGGGAACTGGCTTCCTGGTGTGAATCCACCTACAACCGTGCCGCAGCCATGATGGAAAAGGTGGATGCGGACAATGCAAGAAAGACCCTGCTGTACTGCCTTGGTGACAAGGGCGTGAACGTTCTGGCAGAGGGCTCCTTCCATGCCGAAACCGTGAATATGATCGGAAAGAATCTGGCCGTGCTGGAGGAAGTGGTGTCCAGCGGCAACGGCAACGAGGTGGATCTGGAGCAAATCCTGGCCTGGAACCCGGAGTACATCATCTTCGCGCCGGACAGCTGCTACGATGAAGCTGCCGCCCTGCCGGAATGGCAGAGTCTGGAAGCGATTTCTTCCGGCCACTATTATGAGACCCCCTATGGTCCCTACGGCTGGCTGTCCTCTCCTCCGGCGGTTCAGCGGTATCTGGGTATCCTGTGGCTGGGCGCGCTGCTGTACCCGGAGTATGTGGACTACGATCTCCAGGAGGAAGTGACCGCCTACTACAAGCTGTTCTACGACTGTGATTTAACCGATGAGATGTATCAGTCCCTGATTCAAAACGCCATCTAATCCATAAAAAGCAGCCGCTGTCTCCATGACAGCGGCTGCTTGCAAAATGATCATTTTTTCTGATCTGCCTGACAAGGGACGGTTCAAAATTACCTTTCTGTCATAGGGATGGATGGGCTGTATTTGACAGACTGAAAAGGACACGCCTTCAGGCGTGTCCTTTTTGCACATTATTCGGCTGTTTCTTCACAGGCTTCCCAGGAAGCGGCATCTTCTGCAGGTTCCTCAACGGGAACGCCCTCGGTGACGATCTCCGCCTCCACAGGCGTCGTCTTGGGGATCTCCGCACCGCAGACGCTGCAGAAAGCGTCGTCCTTGCTTACTTCCGCACCGCACTTGGCGCAGACGGTGACACCCTTCACGTCCTGAATCTGCTTGCGCAGGCTCTTGATCCGCTTCTCTGCCTTGGCAGCGGCAGCAATCAGGTCGCCGAAGCCCTCCTCGTAGTCCTCGGGATGGGCGGCGGCGTAGAGCCGGCCCAGCTGATGATAGCTGTCATTGGCGATTCTCTCTGCCTCGGCGATCTGACCATGGAGCTTTGCCACCTCAGACAGATCCCGGGCCTGCTGAACTGCCTTTTCAGTCAGAACAGATGCCTTTTTTGTAATGTTGTCCCAAATTGTCATAATTGATTCCTCCTTTATTCATTCGCTTGCAGCTTGAGTTTAGCACGAACAGGAAGCAGGATCAATAGAATCTGACAAACTCACACAATGAGCGCAACAATTAACCCATCTGGTTTTCTGCCAGGGACATGGCAACCTTTTCCGGGGTGATGGGCAGCTCCCGGTGCCAGACACCGGTGGCCCGGGCGATGGCGTGGGCAATGGCAGGGGCGGGGGTGTTGATGACGATTTCGCCGATGGACTTGGCACCGAAGGGGCCAGTAGGCTCATAGCTGTGCTCAAATTCCACCTTCAGCGTTCCCATATCCAGACGGGTGGGCAGTTTATACTGCATGAAGGAGCTTTCCGCAGGACGGCCGTGGCTGTCGTAGGTCACGTTCTCCATGAGGGTGTGTCCGATGCCCTGCACGATGCCGCCCTCGGTCTGAATCCGGGCAAGAGCGGGGTTGATGGGAATACCGCAGTCCACCACTGCCATGTAGTTAAGAATGGTGACCAGACCGGTGCGCTTATCCAGTTCAATTTCCACCATGCCCACCATGTAAGGCGGGGGAGAGACAGGGGAAGAATGGGTTGCTGTGGCTTCTGCCGCCGTATTGCAGCCCACCTGAGTCCGATAGGCGATATCTGTCAGGGAAACGGTCTGGTCGGTATCAATTTTTCGGACCTTTCCGCTTTCCATCACCACGTCCTCCGGCTTGCAGTCCAGCATTTCCGCACCGATGGCGCAGATTCTTGCTTTCAATTCCGTGCAGGCCTTTTCCACGGCCTTGCCTGTGATGTAGGTGGTAGAGGAAGCGTAGGAACCGGAATCGTAGGGAGAGACATCGGTGTCCGCGCCAAACACGGCAACGTCATCGACGCTGCAATCCATCATTTCCGCAACCATCTGGGCAAGAATGGTATCGCAGCCGGTGCCCATATCCGCCGCGCCGATGATCAGGTTGTAGGTGCCGTCCTCGCTGAGCTTGACAGTGGCGGAGCCAACGTCAATATTGGAAATACAGCTGCCCTGCATGGCCATGGCAACGCCGGCGCAGCGCACCTTGCCGTCTCCCATGTCCCGGACAGGGTACTTTTCTTCCCAGCCGAACATTTGCCGGCAGTGCTCCATGCAGCGATCCAGCGCGCAGGCGTTGGCGGTTTCGCCGTAGTAGGCGGGCATGACCATGCCCTCTCGGACCATGTTCCGGTCACGGATCAGTGTGGGGTCAATGCCCAGGATTTCTGCCAGTTCGTTGACCACGGATTCCACGGCGAAAATACCCTGGGTAGCACCGTAGCCACGGTAGGCGCCGGCGGCCTGCAGGTTGGTATACACCACATCGTAGCCAAACCGGAAGGCCTCCAGGCAGCCGGTGTACAGGGGGATGGACTTGTGACCGGACAGACCCACGGTGGTGGGACCGTGCTCACCGTATGCGCCGGAATTGGACAGGGTGTAAAGATCCAGAGCCCGGATTTTTCCGTCTTTGTTCGCACCCAGCCGCACCCGGATCTCCATTTCGTGCCGGGGAGAACCGGCAATCTGACATTCCTCCCGGGTGTAGGTGATCTGCGCCGGGCGGCCGGTTTTCATGGTGACAAAGGCGGGGTAAATGTCGCACACCGCCGTCTGCTTTGCGCCGAAACCGCCGCCAATCCGGGGCTTTTCCACCCGGATGCGGCTCTTGGAAATCCCCAGTGCCCGGGACAGAATCCGGCGGGTGTGGAACACGATCTGGGTGGAGGAAATCAGATGGAGCCGTCCGTAGCGATCCATCTCGGCATAGGCGGTAAAAGGCTCCATCATGGCCTGCTGGAAGGCCTTGGTGTGGTAGGTACGATCCAGAACGATGTCGCAGTCAGCGAGGACCCCGTCCATATCCCCGTCGGCATCCACGCCGCTGGCAACCAGGTTCCGCTTGTTGGTGCCGCCTACCTCACAGGGAGGCTCCCAGTCCTCCTCCGGGTGCACCAGAATGGGATTGTCCAGGGCGGTGTGATAATCCAGCACCGGCTCCAGCACCTCATATTTGACCTTAATCAGCTTCATGGCCTTCAGGGCTGCCTTCTCCGTCTCTGCGGCAATGATCGCGACGGCATCCCCGGCAAAGCGCACATGGCGGTCCAGAATCAGCCGGTCATAAGGAGACGGTTCCGGGTAGGTCTGTCCGGCAATGGCAAACCGGGTCTGGGGCACATCCTCCCAGGTGTAGATATCCACCACCCCGGGCACCTGCCGGGCGGCCTTGGTATCCACTTCCTGAACGATGGCATTGGGGTGCGGACTTCTCAGAATTTTGACCACCAGGGCGTTCGGGGCCACATCATCCGTATAAACGGGCTTTCCCAGCAGGAGCTGCATGGAGTCCTTTTTGCGGAAGGACTTGCCCACCACTTTGTATTCTCGCTCTCTCATAGCGTCCTCCTTAACCCTTGCGGCTGTTTAAGTAACTGCGGATGCCCCGCAGCTGCCCGTCGTAGCCGGAGCAGCGGCACAGGTTGCCCGCAAGAAATGCGCGAATCTCGTCGTCGGTGGGATCGGGATTTTCCCGGAGCAGGGCGATGGTGTTCATCACAAAGCCGGGATTGCAGAAGCCGCACTGGTCGGCACCCTGATCGGCGATGAAGCCCACAAAGTCAGCAGCTTCCTCCTGCAGACCTTCCAGGGTCTGAATACTGTGCCCGTCTGCCCGGGCCGCCAGCATGGAGCAGGAGAGGACGGGCGTTCCGTCCATCAGAACGGTGCACAGTCCGCAGTTCGAGGTATCGCAGCCCCGCTTGACGCTGTGGCAGCCGTGATCACGAAGAAAGTCCAGCAGCATCGTGTCCGCTTCAATCTGGGCGGAGATAGGCTTCCCATTCAGTTTCAGTTTGATGTCCATGTTACATTCCTCCCAATTCCAGCGCGGCGCGCTCTGTCAGCACCCGGATCAGGTGGGTGCGGTAGGCGGCGCTGCCCCGGATGTTGCTTTCGGTAGGAGCGGTGTTTGCGGCGAATTCGGCAAAGGCCCTGGCGCTGCTTTCCGTAATGCCCTGGGTCAGCAGACCGTTTTCGTCCCGGATGACCATGGCCTTGGCAGGCCGCGCGCCGATGACTGCCCGGTATGTGCCGTCAATCTGAGACAATGCACAGGCAATCACGGGGAAGTCCGTGCGTTGATTGCGCATGGCGGTGTAGACGAATCTGCCGGGGGTTTTCTTCACAATCAGCCGCACCAAAATGTCGTTGTCCTTCTTTGCGGCGGCAAATTGCTCCAGGGGAACAATGCCCCCCTTGTACAGCTCCACGAAGCTATCCATGGCGAGGAACATGGTCAGCACATCGGAAAAGCCGAATCGGCCCCAAATGCTGCCGCCCACTGTCGCCATGTTTCGGAACTGAACGCCCACAATATCCTTCACGGCATTTCTGACTGCGCCAGAAGTGTAGGTATTCAGTCCGGCATGCAGCTCCAGCTGCCGCAGGGGAACCATGGCGCCGATGGAAAACTGCTCATCGGTTTCTTCAATCGTATCCAGCCCCAGATCGCACAGGTCGATGGCGGTACCGATGCCGCCTCTGCCCAGACGCAGCCACATCATGCCGCCGATGATGCGGTTACGCTTGCTCTGATTCAGCTGGTAGGCTTCCTCCAGACTCTGCGCCCGGACATATTTCTGTATGGTAATCATCGAAAATGCTCCTT
>JBJDYI010000043.1:0-51829 GCA_051867165.1 Faecousia sp.
ATGCTGAAGATTGGTATTCAGTTCTTCGCTCACCACAAGGGCGGCGGTTCCACCAAGAACGGCCGTGACTCTGAGTCCAAGCGTCTGGGCGTCAAGCGTGCTGACGGTCAGTTCGTGCTGGCTGGCAACATCCTGGTTCGCCAGAGAGGCACCCACATCCATCCCGGCACCAACGTTGGTATCGGCAAGGATGACACCCTGTTTGCTCTGGTTGACGGTACCGTCAAGTTCGAGCGCAAGGGCAAGGATCGCCGTCAGTGCTCCGTTTACGCTGAGCAGTAATAAGGCATCGAAGGACTGCTGTGATGGTTACAGCAGTCCTTTTTCTAAATTTTTATGCTCTGATCCATGGAGATTGCATGAAAATCGCCGTTGATGACAGTATAAACCTATGGGACCTCTGAACAAATCGTCTGCGACTGAGCAGCGAATCTTTTGCTGTCAGCTCTTGCCGATTGATTCACCGCTTCCCTATCCCTTCCCAAAGGAGGATTTTTTGATGTTTGTAGATAAAGTTCGAATTACGGTCATTGGCGGTCGCGGCGGCGACGGCGCGGTGGCCTTTCATCGGGAAAAGTATGTGGCTTCCGGCGGCCCGGATGGCGGCGACGGCGGGCATGGCGGCAGCGTCATCCTGCGGGTGAACGACAATATGTCTACCTTGCTGGACTTCCGCTATAAGAGAAAGTATGCTGCCCAGTCTGGCGCCAACGGTGCCGGCCGGAACATGAGCGGCAAGCGGGGCGAGCCCCTGATCATCGAAGTGCCCCGGGGCACGGTGGTCCGGGATGCGGAAACCAATCAGATCATTGTGGATATGTCCACCGGCGAGGATTTCGTCATTGCCAAGGGAGGCCGCGGCGGCTGGGGCAACGCCCATTATGCCACCCCCACCCGGCAGGTTCCCCGTTTTGCAAAGGCCGGTCTCAAGGGCCAGGAGCGGGACATCATCATGGAGCTGAAGCTGCTGGCAGACGTGGGCCTGGTTGGCTTCCCCAACGTGGGCAAGTCCACCCTGCTGAGTGTCACCTCCAATGCCCGGCCCAAGATTGCCAACTATCATTTTACCACCCTGTTCCCCAATCTGGGTGTCATCTATGTGGAGGAAGGCGTTTCCTTTGTCATGGCTGACATTCCCGGCATCATCGAGGGCGCGGCTGAGGGCGCGGGTCTGGGCCATGATTTCCTGCGGCACATTGACCGCTGCCGCCTGCTGGTGCATGTGGTGGATGTTTCCGGCAGTGAGGGCCGGGACCCTGTGGAGGATTTCCATGCCATCTGCGAGGAACTGAAAAATTACAGCGTGGATCTGAGCAACCGGCCCATGATTGTGGCTGCCAACAAGGTGGACATCATGGATCCCGACTCCGACAATCTGGAGCGGCTCCGTGCTGCTGCCCAGGAAGCCGGCTGTGAGCTCTATGAGATTTCCGCAGCCACCACCCAGGGCACCCGGAACCTGATGCGGATCGTGGCGGAAAAGCTGCGGACGCTGCCCCCTGTCACCATCTATGAGCCCGAATATGTGGAAGTCATTGAAATGCCCGCCGATCCCAGCGCCTTCCAGGTGGAGCACTACGGCAATACCTGGCTGATCACCGGTGCCTGGCTGGAACGGCAGATGCAGAATACCAATTTTGACGACTATGAGTCCCGGAATCACTTTGATATGCAGCTGAGAAAATGCGGCCTGTTTGCCCGGTTGGAAGAGATGGGGATCCAGGATGGAGATACCGTGGACCTCTATGATTTTGAATTCGAATATCAAAAATAATTTTTATATGAGCGAATAAAACATTTGCCATTTTCGACTTTTTCGGATATAATAACAGGGTCATCTTTGATGACCCTGTTATTTTTGATGCGGAGGGATCGCCATGATCCGAAATTTAAATGCCATTACATTCCAGAATTTTGGCGCTGTTCTGTCGGAACGGCCTCAAAATGCCAAGAATATAGAAAAGGAAGCCGGCACACTGCTGAAGCTGGATGGAAAGACAGCCGTGATTTACCGGGCCAAAGAGCAGACCCAGATCAGCTGCGGCACGGCCATGATTGTACTGTCGGTCAGTACGGATGGCGAAACCTTTTGGCACTTTTGCCTGGATAAGGCTGTTTATGTGAAGGAAGGGATTTACTTTACGCTGAATCCCTTTGACGGAACGGCAGAAGTGCGGGTTTCCCCGTCGGAAGAGCTGGAAGAGGTGGAAAGATGGGATGCCGCTCTGCTGAAAAAAGAGCAGCAGCTGGCCATGGATCATAAACTGCGGGTGGAAGGGATCCATACGTTCTTCTATCAGGAAAAGGAGCAGGGATTCCTGTTCTCCGGAGAAGCCCATCCCATTTTGGAATTGACCTATGTGGATCAGGGTTCCATACACTCTGTGGTGGAAGGTCAGGATATCCTGCTGAAGCAGGGAGATCTGGTGATCTATGGTCCCAATCAGTGGCACATGCAGTATGCGGAGATCGGTGTGGCGCCCCGGTTTGTAACCATTACGTTTGACGTCAGCGCCGGTGACCTGACACCGCTGCTGAACCGGAAGTTCACAGCTCCGCAGCATACGGTGACACTGCTGCAGCTGATGCTGCAGGAGCAGGAAAAGATGGATGTCTTTTCCAACAATATCATTCTGTCCCGGCTGGAACTGCTGCTGCTTCTGCTGCTGCGGGAGGACAAGACACCCCGGGCAGGAAAGCTCCAGACTTCCAACGCGGTCCACAGTGAAAATGAGATTATCCGGCAGGCCCAGCAGTATATCAGCAGCCACATCCGGGAAAAACTGTCGGTGCCGTTGGTGGCCCGGCAGGTGGATGTGAGTCCCAGCTATTTAACGGCGCTGTTCCACAAAAATCTGCAGATTTCTCCCGGCGAATACATCCGCCGCACCAAGCTTCAGGAGAGCAAGCAGATGATCCGGGAAAATCACCTGAATTTCACAGAGATTGCTGCGGAACTGCAATACTCCACCGTCCATCATTTCTCCAGACAATTTAAGGAAAAATTCGGCATTACTCCCACGGAGTATGCAAAATCCGTCCGATAAAGAAACGGCACAGCATTTGCTGTGCCGTTTTGTATGCCCCATGCGTATCAGGTATCGGAACTGTTGCGGTGATATTTTCCGGAGACCTGTCCCGGCTTTTGGATGTGGGTCCGGGAAAGCTGGTCCAGGGAGGCCTCATAATCATCATTGGCCAGAGCGGTGTAGAGAACGTCTATGATGTTCAGCTGGGAGATCCGGGAGGACATGGCACCGCTGCGGAACACGGATTCATTGGCAGTGGTATATAGTTTCTGGTCTGCAAGCTCAGAAACAGGGGAGTTGACACACCGGGTGATTGCAATGATAGGCGTCTTGTTCTCTTTCATGATTTTCATACATTCCACCACCTCGGTGGTGGCACCGGAATAGGAGATGACAATGCCCAGATCCTGCTCACCGGCGTTTTTGGCCTGGAGCAGCTGGGAGTGCCAGTCCATATTGATGATGCATAGCTTGTTCAGCCGGAGAAACTTCAGATAAGCATCCTGGGCAGCACACAGGGAAGCGCCAAGGCCGAAGAGATAGATCACGCGGGCGCGCTTGATGAGATCCACACAGGCGCGCAGGGTATCGACGTCCATCAGCTTCCGGGTCTCCTCCAGGGAGACGATATTGGCATAAGTGATTTTGTCGATGATATCCTGAAGACTGTCGGAATAAGCAATTTCCTTCTGCTCGGCACGTTTCCTCTGTTCCCGCATGGCCAGTTCGTAGGTTACAGCCTTTCGGAATTCCTTATAGCCGGAATAGCCTGTATGATGGCACAGGCGGACAATGCTGGAGGCAGAAGAAAAGGTATGCTTTGCCAGTTCGTGAATACTCAGATCAACCACAAGCTTTGGATCTTCCAGAATGTGTCTGGCGATTTCCTGTTCCGTGGTGCTGAAGAGACGGGACTGCTCTCGCAGTTTCAACAGGGCGCTGCTCATCGCAACCACCTCCGATTCAGGTATTATTTTGCTATTTTATCTGGTTTTTCGGAGAAACACCATTCATTTTATGCACAAAATAGATTGCATATAATTGTGCATAAAGCACAATTACATACCGGAATTGCAGGGGGGTGTTTCACCGAAAATGCCAAAGAATAGCAAATGCAACCATCGTATGGCACAAAGTTTCACAAATATCAAAAAATATTGACACAACATCGACTTCATAGTAAACTTCCATTAACAGATGATTCACAAATTCAAACAAAACAGAAGTTTTCGAAGGGAGTTTTTGCTATGAGCCTGAACCTGAAGAATATGTCTACTGAAACCCGCAATCAGAATACCATGAACCTGGACATCATGACCCCTCTGGAAGTGGTCACTGTGATGAACCAGGAGGATGCGAAAGTACCTGAGGCCATCAAGCCTGCCCTGCCCAACATTGCACAGTGTGTTACCTGGGCTATTGAATCCGTCGAAGCCGGCGGCCGCATCATCTACATGGGTGCCGGTACCAGTGGCCGTCTGGGCGTTCTGGACGCCGTGGAGTGCCCTCCTACCTTCGGTGTGTCGCCTGAAGTGGTGATCGGTTTGATCGCCGGAGGTGAAAAGGCCTTCGTCAAGGCAGTGGAAGGCGCGGAGGACAGTCGGGAACTGGGCCGCCAGGACCTGGTGGACATCAACCTGGAAGCACGGGATATCGTCATTGGCATTGCGGCTTCCGGTCGGACACCTTATGTGCTGGGTGGTCTGGCCTATGCCCAGGAAGTGGGCTGCCATACTGTGGGAATCTCCTGCAACCCCGGCTCTGCTGTGGGCGCCGCGGCTCAGCTGGCCATTGAAGTTGTTCCCGGTCCCGAGTGCCTCACCGGTTCCACGCGCCTGAAATCCGGTACCTGCCAGAAGCTGATCCTGAACATGATCTCCACCGCCACCATGGTTGGCTGCGGAAAGGCCTACCAGAACCTGATGGTGGACGTGATGCAGACCAATGAGAAGCTGGTGGTCCGTGCCCAGAACATTGTCATGGAAGCCACCGGATGCGACCGGGAAACCGCCGCAGAGAAGATCGGCATCGCCGGCGGCAACGCCAAGACTGCCATTACCATGATCCTGGCAGACTGCGGCCTGGAAGAGGCAAAAGCTCGTCTGGAGAAAGCCAAGGGCCACGTTCGGGAAGCCATTCGTTAAGCCAACCTTTCGAGCGTGAATGGAGGGGCAAGCATTGCGCCTCCTTACATAAGAGCATCGGATGGGTTGTGCTGTTTCCACGTGTAAAGTTCGTACATGAACAGTCCACGGACTGTTTTGTAACCCCCCAAAAGCAAACGGGGAATGAACCATCTGCGGGTGTCAGCGGATCGTTTGATCCTGTTTTCGTTTTTTCAAAACCTTGAAATGGATACAGTTTCCCTGCGGTTTTGAATACAAAATTGGAATCAAAATCTCCTGCTGATTCTCCGGGATGATTACATCGTCGCTTGCTGGAAGGAAGAATAATATAGAAGAGGTGCAAAAAAATGACAAATCAGGAACTCTCCCTCAAGATCCTGGAGCTGGTTGGCGGTAAGGAAAACGTCACTGCCGTCACCAACTGCATGACCCGCCTGCGTGTCAATCTGGCTGATTACTCCAAGGCAAACATCGAAGAACTGAAGAAGGTTGAAGGCGTTCTGCAGGTCATCGAGATGGACAACCTCCATGTTGTTCTGGGCCCCGGTAAGGCCAAGAAGGTGACCGACCAGTTCAAGGCTGACTGCGGTCTGGCTGATGGCGGCATGGCTGCCGGCGGCGACTGGAAGGAAAACAAGGCAACTCTGAAGGCAGGTCAGAAGCAGGGCAAGGTCAAGATGGCACTGAAGGCTGTCGGCGACATTTTCGTTCCCATGATCCGGTGTCATTGCCGCAGGTCTGTGCGCCGGCGTGGCTACTCTGATCACCCAGCTGAACCCCGGCTATGCCGATGTGAAGTGGCTGTACATCATTCACCAGCTGCTGACCATGATCAACACTGCGTTCATGGGCTCCATCACCGCCTGGGCAGGCTATCGTGCCGCTGAGAAGTTCGGCGCTATCCCCATCCTGGGTGGTATGCTGGGCGCCATCACCTCCATGGCAAACATCAACACCATTTCCAGTATGATTGGCCTGTATAACGACGCACAGCCCCTGGACGCCATTCTGCGTGCCGGCCGTGGCGGTGTTCTGGCCGTCATTCTGGGTGTGCTGCTGATGGCCAAGGTTGAAAAGTGGGTCCGCAGCAAGATGCCCGATGCACTGGACATCGTTGTTTCCCCCATCGTTATCATGTTTATCGTCACCATCCCCTACATCCTGCTGATCATGCCCATCACCGGTGTTATTTCTAACTGCCTGGTTTCCATTGTTGGCGCTGTCTGCATGTCCGAGAACATCTTCGTCCGTATGATCGCTGGCTTCCTGGGTGGCTTCCTGTTCCTGCCCCTGGTTGCCATGGGTATGCACCATGGCCTGGTGGCTCTGTATACCGTCCAGCTGGAGACCATTGGCTTCGTTACCCTGTATCCCGCTCTGGCCATGGCCGGTGCAGGCCAGGTCGGCGCTGCCATCGCAATTTGGCTGAAGGCTAAGAAGACTGGCAACCACCGCATGATGAGCGTCATCGGCGGCGCTCTGCCCGCAGGTATCATGGGCGTCGGCGAACCCCTGATTTACGGCGTTACTCTGCCCATGGGCAAGCCCTTCATCACGGCTGGTCTGGGCGCTGGCTTCGGCGGTGCTTTCTGTATGGCCATGAAGGTGGCTGCTACCACCTGGGGTCCCTCCGGTATTCTGGCTCTGCCCATCATGGTCGCCGGCGGCAACTCTGCCACCACCCAGATGCTGTGCTACGTGGTTGGCCTGGTTATCTCCTACATCATGGGCTTCGTCTTTACCAACTTCACCCTGAAGGATGAAGACGTGGCTGATGCTTAAGTCATTAGGATTCTCTCTGTATTTGTCCACCTTCGCCGCCCAGTGCTCCGCACTGGGCGGCTGGACAGAGTCCGACACGCCGGTGTTTCTCTCCCTGCACATCAGCGAGGAGTTTGACAGTACCTATTGCCGCCGGGCGGAAGAGGCCTGTCATTGGCTTGCAGACCAAGGCTTCCGGGTGATTGCGGATGTTTCCGTCAAGACCCTTGACCAGTTCGGTGAAACAGACATCGTGGCACTGTCAAAACGGCTGCGGCTTTGGGCACTGCGGATTGACTACGGATTTGACCGGACAACAATGGAATCCATTGCTGCCCAGATGCCCATTGTGGTGAATGCCTCTACGATAACGGCTGAGGATGCCGCTTTGATTGCGGGCCGGGGCAGGGAAGTGTTCGCCATGCACAATTTCTATCCCCGTCCCGAAACAGGACTGGATGAAGACTATCTTGCCCGAACCACGGAGCAGCTGCAGGCAGCCGGACTGAAGGTGTTTGCCTTTATTCCCGGTGATACCGCCCTGCGGGGGCCGGTGTTTGAGGGCCTGCCCACGCTGGAGGCCCATCGCAGTGTGTTGCCTTCCGCCGCCTTTGTGGATCTGGCGGTGCGGTTCGGGATGGATGAGATTTTCCTGGGAGACCCTGGTCTCAGTGAAAAAGAAGCGGCGCGTATTGCGCTTTACTGCCGGGAAAACATCATCTCAGTTCCTGCGCTGCTGGACGATGCTTTCCAAACCCTTTATGACCGTACCGTCACCTGTCGGATGGATTCCCCCAAATGGCTGATTCGGATTACGGAATCCCGGGAGTATTCCTGCAAAGGAGAAACAGTGCCCCCAGCCAATTGTATCCAGCGGTGTACCGGGTCTATTACCATTGACAATGAAACCTATGGACGGTATACTGGGGAAATACAAATCACCCGATCCGATATGAAACAGGACAGCCGGGTGAATGTCATTGGCCAGGTGCCGGAAAACGCATGGCTTCTTCTGCACAGAATCCGGGGCGGTCAGAAATTCAGGTTGGTACGACCCTAGCCGGGAAAGAGGAATTTCTATGGATATTCAAATGATTTGCATGGATCTGGATGGCACTGCCCTGCAGGCAGACCGGCGCAGTTTTTCACCCCGGCTGGAAGCTGCCCTGCTGGCAGCCCATGAGAAGGGGATTGCCGTTGTTCCCGTGACGGGACGGCAATTCGGCCTGCTGCCGCCGCCGGTGAAGGGTCATCCTGCCTGGGAAAACCTGGCTGTACTGATCAACGGCGCCCAAATCAGAGAACTGGCCACGGGCAAGCTGTTATATCATTTGAATATTGAACACGATGCCCTCCGGCCACTGCTGGAAGTGGCTGACAGATTCGGATTGCCCATTGAATTTTCTCAGGACAGTATCCTGCACCTGACCCAGAAATCCTATGATTTGCAGCTGCCGGATCCCAGTCTGGCATTCCATATTAAAGACATTCTGGCCAATCATGGCAGAATTGTGAAGTCTCTGGAACCGCTGTGCAGCCGGGACGTGGAAAAGGTGAACCTGCTGTGCATCCCGGAGGAACGCAAAACGGAAGTGATGGCGGCCCTGGCCCCCATTGCGGTTTCCGCCGTTTGGTCCAGCGCAAACTCGCTGGAGATTACCCATCCCGATGCCAACAAGGGCAGGGGATTGGAGGAAGTGTGTCGGCTGATGAACATTCCCGCGGAAGCCACCTTGGCTCTGGGAGACAGCGGCAACGACATCACCATGCTCCGCCGGGCCGGCCTCGGCGTTGCCATGGGCAATGCCCCGGAGGTTGTGAAGGAAGCGGCAGATCTTGTGGCAGACCATCATCTGGAGGATGGGGCGGCAAAAGCCATTGAGCGTTATGCTCTGAAGGTGCTTTAACCGGAAATCATACCGCATGGATGCGGTGATATATGACATAACTATTATTTTAAATTGAAAGAGGGAAATATTATGGGATTCTTCAGCAAACTCTTCGGTAAAAACGAGGAAAAGTATAACCCCAACCACCTGTATGCCCCCATGGCAGGTGCCTGCGTTAGTGTCACCGAAGTGCCTGACCCCACCTTTGCGGAGGGTATGCTGGGCAACGGCATCGCCATCATTCCCACCGACGGCAAGGTCTGTGCTCCCTGCGATGCCACCGTGGACATGATGTTCACCACCGGACACGCCGTGAGCCTGGTGACCGAAAACGGTGCTGAAATCCTGATTCATGTGGGCCTGGAAACCGTCAGTCTGGAAGGCAAGCCCTTCAAGGTCTGCGTTGCTTCCGGAGACAAGGTGAAGAAGGGCCAGCTGCTGATGGAAGCAGACCTGGCCGCCATCAAGGCTGCCGGCCTGAACACCATCACGCCCATGCTGGTTTGCAACAGCGGCGATTTCTCTACCTTCAACACCAAAATCGGCAGCGATGTCACAAACAGCGACATTGTCATTGAGATCGGCAAGTAAGGCGGAGGAAACGAAGATGAAGCAAGGGATTGGTTTACCTGTATTTCCCGGAGTGTCCATCGGTCCTGCGGTTGTTTACCGCAAGTCCGAGCGCATCCTGCCTGTTTCCTCCGGCGATGCCGCCCTGGAGCAGGCCAAGTTCGATGTCGCCCGTGAAACCGCCCGGGAGCAGCTGGCTGCCCTGTATGAAAAGGCAAAGGCGGAACTGGGCGAAGAGAAGGCCGCCATCGTAGAAGTGCAGATGCTGATGCTGGAGGATCTGGACTATCTGGATGGCGTGGCGGCTGCCATTGAGGGCGGTGCCGCCGCTGCCATTGCGGCGCTGGATACCGGCGAGGAATTCGCGGAAGTCTTTGCCGCCATGGATGACGAGTATATGAATGCCCGCAGTGCGGATATTCGGGATATGTCTCGCCGGATTTATGACATTCTTTGCGGCAACACCGGCTTCCAGCTGCCGGAAGGCTCCTTCGTGCTGGTGGCGGAAGATCTGGCTCCCTCTGAGACCATTCAGCTGCCCCGGGAGCGGATCATGGCCTTCGTGACCCGCCAGGGTTCCTCCTCCAGCCATACCGCCATTCTGGCCCGTACCCTGAACATTGCGTCTTTGGTGCAGGCCAACATCGAGCTGGAAGATGCTGAACATTGCGAGATCCTGGCCGTGGACGGCTTCACCGGTTCCTGGTACATCGATCCAGATGC
The DNA here is from genome assembly GCA_051867165.1 of Faecousia sp. Lineage (GTDB taxonomy): Bacteria > Bacillota > Clostridia > Oscillospirales > Oscillospiraceae > Faecousia. Next base: position 10,099 of record JBJDYI010000043.1, read on the forward strand.
CGAAACCATGGCCATGCTGAAAGAAAAGCAGGAGGAGGCTGAACGGGCTCAGAACGCTCTGGAAGCCTACCGGGGTAAGGAGTCTATCACCAAGTCCGGCAAAAAGGTGATTCTGGCTGCCAACATTGGCTGCCCCGAGGATGCCCAGGCAGCCATCGCCGGCGATGCAGAGGGCGTTGGCCTGATGCGCAGCGAGTTCCTGTATCTGGGCCGGGACACGCTGCCCACGGAAGAGGAACTGTTTGAAGCCTACAAAAAGGTGGGGGAAATCATGGGTGACCGTCCTGTGGTCATCCGAACCCTGGATATCGGCGCCGACAAGCAGGTTTCCTATCTGGGCCTTGATAAGGAAGAGAACCCCGCCCTGGGTCTGCGGGGCCTGCGAATCTGCCTGTCCCGGGAAGAGATTTTCCGTCCCCAGCTGCGGGCAATTTACCGCGCTTCCATGTACGGCAACCTCCATGTCATGTTCCCCATGGTGGCATCTGTCTGGGAACTGAAGGCCGCTAAGGTGCTGTGCACCAAGGTTCGCGCCGAACTGGAAGCGGAGGGCATCGAGACCAGAGAGGTGCCCATCGGCGTCATGGTAGAGACCCCCGCTGCTGCTGTTCTGGCCCATGAACTGGCCAAGGAAGCCGCTTTCTTCTCCGTTGGCACCAACGACCTGACCCAGTACACCCTGGCTGTGGACCGCCAGAACGCCAAGCTGGGGGAATTTTATGATCCTTACCATCCTGCGCTGCTGGCCCTGATGGCCCACATCGCCAGATCCGCCAAGGAAGCCGGCATCTGGGCCGGTATCTGCGGCGAGCTGGGTGCAGATCCCAAAATGCAGGAAAAGTTTATTGAAATGGGCTATACTGAGCTTTCTATGGCTCCCGGACGGATCCTGGAAACAAGAAAGCTGGTTTGTGAATCCGAAATTTAAGAAAACGAGGTAATATGAAATGAAAGAATTCAAGCATGTGATTGCCGATCCTCTGGGCATGCACGCCCGTCCCGCTGGTATGCTGGTGAAGGCAGTTGCCGGTTATACTTCCAAGATCACCATTACCGCGCCCACCGGAACCGCTGATGCCAAGCGCCTGATGGCTCTGATGCGTCTGGCGGCCAAGCAGGGCATGGAACTGACTGTTACCGTGGAAGGCGCCGACGAAGAGAAGGCCGCTGCCCAGCTGCAGGAATTCCTGGCTGCCAATCTGTAATTACGATTTTGTATGGAATCCCCCCTGTTCTTCTTGTGAGAACAGGGGGGATATTCGTTTGAATAATGAAATCTGAAAGAAAATTTCATGATCTATTTATAGAAAAAACAAACGAAGAAGGGGAAAAAACTAAAATTACTTTGCCAATGTGCACAGAAAATATTACCAAATATTGTACAATCCGATAAAAAATTATTTATAAGCCGAAACTCACCCCATCCATTCTTGCAAAACCGGTAAAGATGTGGTAAATTATAGAAGAATTAAATGAAGAAGGCTGCTGTGATCGAAAAATGGTTATGCACCATGGCATCCTGCTTCATTTCACCGTAAAAATTCAAAAAAATTTGTGCATAACCATAAAAGAATCATATTAGGAGGGTAATTATGGATTCTTTAAACGCAACTCTGCTGCCCCTGGTGCAGACCATTAACGGCTACCTGGCCGACTACATTCTGGTCTTCCTGCTGGTGGGCACCGGCCTGTTCTTCAGCTTTAAGACCAAGTTCATCCAGGTTCGCGCCTTTGGCGAAGGCATGAAGAATATGTTCGGCAACCTGTCCCTGAAGGGTGAGAAGCAGGAGTCCGGCATGAGCTCTTTCCAGGCTCTGGCTACTGCTATCGCTGCACAGGTCGGTACCGGTAACATCATCGGTTCTTCCGGCGCTATCCTGACCGGTGGCCCCGGCGCCATCTTCTGGATGTGGATCATCGCCTTCCTGGGCATGTCCACCATCTACGCTGAGGCAGTTTTGGCTCAGAAGACCCGTATCACCAACGCTGACGGCGAAGTCATGGGTGGTCCTGTTTACTACATCACCTATGCCTTCAAGGGCGGCCTGGGCAAGTTCCTGGCTGGTTTCTTCGCCATCGCCATCACCATCGCTCTGGGCTTCTTCGGCTGCATGGTTCAGTCCAATTCCATTGGAGGCACCATCCAGAATGCTTTCGGTATTCCTTCCTGGATCATCGGCATCATCCTGGTTGTCATCTGCGGCTTCATCTTCATGGGTGGTACCCAGAGACTGGCTTCCGTTGTTGAGAAGCTGGTTCCCATCATGGCAGCTGCTTTCCTGCTGGGCGCTGTGATTGTCATCATTGTCCGTATCAAGTACATCCCCGAGGCATTCGGCCTGATCTTCAAGTACGCTTTCCAGCCCACTGCCATCATCGGCGGCGGCATCGGCGCAGCTCTGAAGACTGCTGTCTCCCAGGGTGCAAAGCGCGGCCTGTTCTCCAACGAAGCTGGTATGGGTTCTACCCCCCATGCACATGCTCAGGCTAACGTTGACATTCCCCACACCCAGGGCACCGTGGCTATGGCTGGCGTCTTCTTCGACACCTTCATCGTCCTGACCCTGAATGCTCTGGTCATCATCTCCACCCTGTATGTCACCGGCGGCCCCCTGCATGACTGCGGTGCAGCTGCTTCCCTGTCTGATGTGTTTACCAAGAACAACCTGGCACAGACCGCTTTCGGCTATGTCTTCGGTGAAAAGGGCGGCGCCATGTTCGTTGCTGTTGCTCTGTTCTTCTTCGCCTTCTCCACCATCCTGGGCTGGAACATGTTCGGTAAGACCAACATGGACTACTTGTTTGGCGCAAAGGGCGTGAAGGTCTACACCGTCCTCGCCCTGGTCTTCATCTTCCTGGGCACCACCATGTCCTCCGACCTGGTTTGGGAGCTGACCGACTTCGCTAACTACCTGATGGTTATCCCCAACGTCATCGGTCTGATCGGCTGCAGTGGCCTGGTCGTGGTCCTGATGAAGGAAGGCAACAGATAATTCCTTCTGGTTTCCCCAATTGCACAATGTCACAGAGGCTGCTTCGGCAGCCTCTGTTTTTTGTATTTTTGGGACTTTTTCTGTTTCTTGGCCGAATGGAACAGCGCGAAAGGAGAGAGCGTTATCTTTGCTTCATCCTGACTCATATAGGCGGGCAAGATGTGGTATATATATTAACGTGTTGATGGAGATGAGGGCGCTCTCAGCCGGGAGCCAACTGATCTTTTTCAGCACAGAAAAAAGGGGGGGTATTTTATGGAATCCTTGAACGCCACATTATTGCCCATCGTACAAACCGTCAATGGCTACCTGGCAGACTACGTTCTGATCTTCCTGCTGGTGGGCGCCGGCCTGTTTTTCACCATCAGGACCGGCGTTGTCCAGCGTTACCTGGGTGAGGGACTGAAGAACATTTTCGGCAACGTGTCCCTGAAGGGCGAAAAGCAGGAGTCCGGCATGAGCTCGTTCCAGGCAGTTGCAACTGCGATTGCCGCACAGGTTGGTACCGGTAACATCGTCGGCGCGTCCGGCGCTATCCTGACCGGTGGCCCCGGCGCTATCTTCTGGATGTGGGTCATTGCTTTTTTGGGTATGTCCACCATCTACGCGGAAGCGGTTCTGGCTCAGAAGACCCGTATCACCAACGCCGACGGCGAAGTCATGGGCGGCCCTGTTTACTACATCACCTATGCCTTCAAGGGCCACCTGGGCAAATTCCTGGCTGGCTTCTTCGCCATCGCCATCACCATCGCCCTGGGGTTCTTCGGCTGCATGGTTCAGTCCAACTCCATCGGCTCCACCATCGAGACTGCCTTCGGTATACCTTCCTGGATCATCGGCGTCATCCTGGTCATTGTCTGCGCCATGATCTTCATCGGCGGCACCCGGAGACTGGCCTCCGTCACGGAGAAGCTGGTTCCTTTCATGGCGGCTCTGTTCGTCCTGGGCGCCCTGATTGTGCTGATTGTTCGCATCAAGTACCTCCCCGCTGCATTCGGCATGATCTTCAAATATGCCTTTGTGCCTCAGGCCATCATTGGCGGTGCCTTCGGCGCGGCTCTGAAGATTGCGATCTCCCAGGGCGCAAAGCGCGGCCTGTTCTCCAACGAAGCCGGCATGGGTTCTACGCCCCACGCACATGCGCTTGCCAACGTTAAGAATCCTCATGAGCAGGGTACCGTGGCTATGGCCGGTGTGTTCATCGACACCTTTATCGTCCTGACCCTGAATGCCTTGGTCATCATCGCCACCCTGTACACGTCTGACGGGCCTCTGGCTGGCGGATATGTTGGAGATGTTGTCAACCAGCTGGGCAAAACCAACCTGGCACAGACTGCTTTCGGGGTTGTCTATGGTGCCAGAGGCGGCGCTATGTTTGTGGCTGTTGCGCTGTTCTTCTTTGCCTTTTCCACCATCCTGGGGTGGAATATGTTCGGGAAGACAAATGTGGACTATCTGTTTGGCTCCAAAGGTGTGAAAATCTATACCATCATTTCCCTGATCTTCATCTTCCTTGGCACGCTGATGTCCTCCGATCTGGTTTGGGAACTGACTGACTTTGCAAACTACCTGATGGTTCTGCCCAACGTCATCGGTCTGTTCGGCTGCTCCGCTCTGGTTGTGGCCTTGCTGCCCAAGAAGTGATTCAAAAACTGCTCCTACATAAGGAAGCCGCTTCAGCGGCTTCCTTTTTTCGGGAAACCATCAATTTAACAAAACATTCATAAATGAACCTTGAATCCAACATCCGGTTATGGTAAATTTATGCTGATATTAATGTCGGTTTCCCGGCAGAACAGGATGTTGCAGTATGCCGAAATTCAGTGTTAAAAAGCCATTTACGATTTTTGTGGCAGTGGTTGCCATTCTGGTATTGGGCGTGGTGGCCTATACCAAAATGACTCCGGATTTGCTGCCCAATATGGATTTTCCCTATGTGATGATCATGACCACCTATCCCGGCGCCAATTCCGAGCAGGTGGAGACAGAGATTACCCGCCCCATGGAGCAGTCCATGGCCACGCTGGAACACATCAAGGAAGTGACTTCCTCCTCCGGTGAAAATTTCAGCATCGTGATGCTGGAATTCGAGGAGTCAGTGAATATGGATACCATTGGCGTGGACATCCAGCAAAACATCAGTGCCCTGTCCGGCGCCTGGGATGAGATGGTGGGTACGCCCTATGTGTTGAAGATCAATCCCTCCCTGATGCCGGTACAGGTAGCGGGTGTGTCCATGCAGGGCATGACCACCATGGAACTGACGGAGTTTCTGGAGGACACCCTGCTGAATGAACTGGAGGGTATTCCCGGTGTGGCCCGGATCAGTACCACCGGCATGGTGCAGCAGGAAATCCATGTGGTGCTGGACCAGAAGAAGTTTGACGCTCTGAACCAGAAAATTGCCGATGCCATCAACGGAGAAATCGACGAAGCGGTTCAGGAACTGGAGGAACAGCAGGCAGAATTGCGGGATGCGGAAAGGCAGATTGCGGATGCCAAGAAGCAGATCAACAAGGTGAAAAATGGCCTGTCCAATGCGACGGATGCTGCAACCTCCGGTGTGCGGAAACAGATGGAACAAACAGCAAAAGACCAATACGAACAGATTGAAAACCTGACCCGGCAGAAAGAGCAGCTTGCCGGACTGAATCAGGAAATCTCCAGAACAGAGTCGGAACTGGAGGAACTGCGTCAGCAGCAGGAGGCCAACCCGGATATGGATCTCAGCGGCCAGATCGCGGCTCTTTCCGGCAATCTGGAGGGACTGAAAGCCCAAAAAGCCAGCCTGGAAGCCTATCTTTGGAGCCAGGGCGTAAACCCGGACAATATCGATGCCAGCATCCGGCTCCTGGAAGCTGCACTGGAAGAGACACTCTATGGAATGGATCAACTGGAAAATATGAGTGATTCCGTCAAGGAGGTGGGATCCAAGGGTATTGACTCCTTGACTTCCCAGATCACCCAAGGCAGCGCCAGCATCAGCAGCGCCAAAGAGCAGATTGAAGCCGGTTTTGAGCAGATTGAAGAGGGCCGGGAAGCCGCGCTGAAACAGGCTGACCTGAATAACATTATCACCATGAATATGGTGTCCCAGATTCTGACAGCCCAGAATTTTTCCATGCCTGCCGGACTTGTGAAGCAGGACGGCATTGAATACATGGTGGGTGTAGGCGATGAGATGACGGACATCAAAGAACTGGAAAACATGATGCTGTTTGATATGGGGATGGAGGACCTTGACCCCATTTATCTGAAGGATGTGGCGGTGGTGGCGCTGACAGACAATCAGGCCGAGACCTACGCCAAGCTGGACGGAGAAAACGGCATCGTGCTGAGCTTTGAAAAGCAGAGCACTTATGCCACCGCTGAAACCACCAACAACATCAACGAACGCTTCCGGGAACTGGAAGCAGAGTATCCCGGACTGAAGTTTGTATCCCTGATGAACCAGGGTGACTATATCTACCTGATCGTGGATTCCATTGTCGACAGTTTGCTGCTGGGTGCTTTGTTTGCCATCCTTGTGCTGTATTTGTTCCTGGGAGATCTGCGGCCTACCATTATCACTCTGTGTGCCATTCCGATCAGCGTCATTTTTGCCATTGTGCTGATGTATTTCTCCGGGGTGACCATCAACATGATCTCCCTGTCGGGCCTGGCTGTGGCCGTGGGTATGCTGGTGGATAATTCCGTGGTTGTCATTGAAAACATTTACCGGCTGCGCTCTCGTGGCGCCAATGTGATTCAGGCGGCAGTGTCCGGTGCCCAGCAGGTGGCCGGTGCGGTTACTGCCTCCACCCTGACCACGGTCTGCGTATTTGTACCCATCGTTTTTGTGGAAGGCATTACCCGGCAGCTTTTTACAGATCTGGCCCTCACCATGACCTATGCCTTGCTGGCCAGTCTGCTGGTTTCCCTGACCCTGGTGCCTGCCATGGCATCCGGTATGCTCCGGAAGGAAAAGAAAGCAAAAGACACCGTGATGACCAAGTTCCTGGCAGTCTATCAGAAAATGGCTGCCTGGGCCCTGGATCATAAGATCCTGGTGTTGGGTGCATCCCTGGCGCTGCTGATCCTGAGTGCCAGCTGGAGCCTGTCTGGCGGTTTTATTTTCATGCCGGAAATGGATATGCCCAATGTGGATCTGTCGATTACCATGCCGGAGGGGGCCACCATGGAGGAAGCGTCTGCTCTGGCTGATGAGGTGCTGGCCCGGATCGACACAGTGGACGGTATTGCCACCGTGGGCGCCATGATGTCCAATGGTTCTTCCCTCATGGGCGGCAGCAGCGACGACACGCTGTCCATGACCGTATATATCACCCTGGCGGACGAGACCGCCTCCGGCGCCGCGGTCAGCCAAAAAATTGAAGCCCTTTGCGCGGACATGCCATGCGAAGTGACAGGCACTTCGGCCATGATGGATATGAGCGCCCTCAGCAGCAGCGGTGTGGGTGTTCAGGTGTTTGGCGAGGATATGGATACCCTGCAGGAGGGCGCGCGGAAGGCGGCAGAGCTTTTGCGGGGTGTGACGGGCATTGCAGAGGTGTCTGACGGTCTGGAAGATGCGGCCCCTGCGCTTCATGTGGCTATTGACCGGAACAAGACCATGGGCAATGGCATTACCGTGGCACAGATCTTTATGGAATTGTCCGGCGCCCTGACAGAAACCAAAACCGCCACCACCCTGAAGATCAATGGAACATCCACTGATGTGATCATCGAAAAGCAGGCTGAAAGTCTGCTGGATGTGGACGGCTTGAAGAACTATGGCTTCGAGGTCACCGGAACAGACGGAGAGACCAAGGAATTTACCCTGGCGGATGTGGCCACGGTGGAGGAAACCTCCAGCCTCAGCACCATTCAGCGTCTGGGCCAGCGCCGCTATGTGACAGTCACCGGCACCCTGGAACCCGGCTACAATGTAACGCTGGTATCGGCCCAGGTCCAGGAAGTTCTGGAGAACGCTGATTTGGGGCCAGGCGTGGAGATTCAGTTCTCCGGTGAAAATGAGGCCATCATGGAGGCGATGGAGCAGCTGCTTCTGATGCTGCTGCTGGGTATTTTGCTGGTGTATCTGGTAATGGTGGCTCAGTTCCAAAGCCTGAAATCTCCCTTCATTGTCATGTTCACCATTCCTCTGGCCTTCACCGGCGGCTTTATGGGCCTGCTGGTCTGCGGCATGGAAGTCAGTGTCATTTCTCTCATCGGTTTTGTTATGCTGACGGGCATCATTGTCAACAATGGCATTGTGCTAGTGGACTATATCAACCAGCTGCGGCTGGAGGGTATGGAACGCCGGGCTGCCATTCTGGAAGCAGCCCAGACCCGGATGCGGCCTATTCTCATGACCACCATTACCACCATTCTGGGCCTCGCCGACATGGCCGTGCGTCAGAGTGCCGGCACGGCTTTGATGCGGCCCGTTGCCGTGGTCTGCATTGGCGGCCTGACCTATGCTACCCTGATGACCCTGTTCGTGGTGCCCTGCATTTATGACATCATGAACAAGAAGGATTTGCGTCATGTCCGGGAGGAGGATCTTGCCCTGCTGGAGCTGTAAGGGTTCAGCTTGCAATCAGCATCATTTTATGGTATGCTACGGAAAACAAGATCGTAAGGAGCGTATTCCATGAGTGTTCATGAATCCGGTGAAATGTATCTGGAGGCCATTCATGTACTGACCAGGGATAAGGGCCATGTCCGGTCCATTGACGTCAGTGAATATCTTGGCTATTCCAAGCCCAGTGTGTCCCGCGCCATGGGCATTCTCCGCAATGGTGGGTACATTACCATGGAAAAGGATGGCGGCATTTCCCTGACCCAGTCCGGCCAGGAGATCGCGGAAAAGATCTATGCCCGGCATACCCTGCTGACCAGCCTGCTGATTCACATCGGCGTGCCGGAGGAAATCGCGGCGGAGGATGCCTGCAAGCTGGAGCATGCCATCAGCGATGTCTCCTTTGAAGCCCTGCAAAAATACGCGGCAGATAAAATCTGATCAAACAGGCGGTGCAGACAGCATCGCCTGTTTTTTGCCCGACACAAAATCATAATACCTTCCTTCGCCGCAAAACAATGATTTACCACGTTGACAATGTGGGTATCCTCTGTTATGATGCCATCAATTGAGGAAAAGGAGAATTGATCATGAGCTGCAACGGAAACTGTGGAAGCTGCACCGGCTGTGGCGGCAGCTGCGGGGGCTGTGCCAGATCCCTGGTGATTACCAGACAGGAACTTGCTTTCCTGAAGGAACTGGGTCAGGTAGCCTTCCTGCCAGTGGCCCGGCGCATGGGAGATCTGGAACCGGTCTATCTGGAAGCAGGGCAGGCGCGAAAGGAAGAGTACAGCCTGCTGCTGCAATGCCTGGAAAAGAAGGGGCTGATTTCCCTGGATTATGACAAGCCCCTGGGGGGCTTTGATGACAGCGCCTATGCGCCCTATCCCATCCGGGGCAGCATGGGCCTGACAGAACGTGGACAAAAAGTTCTGGAAATGCTGGAATACCAGGGGATTTCAGAAGAAAATGAATAAAATATCCGGGCACCTGTGCACCGCCCAATGACAGAAAAACATCCTGGGCGCACAAAAATGAAAAAAAAGAGAAATTTTGGTTGACGAATTCTGTCTTTTGCGGTACAATGAACGCATCCTTTATAAAACAAGGCTGTGAAGAGAAGAGTACGCGTTTGATCACCATGCAGAGAGCCCCGGCTGGTGGAATGGGGTATGGAAGAGGATGCCGAACATGGTCTCGGAGCTGCGCAGGCGACAGGTAGTCTGCGACGGGTGCGCCCGTTATTGCGCCGGAGTATGTTGGTACTCCATGAGGCTGTTTTCGTGAGAGGGCAGTAAAACAAGGTGGTAACACGGAAATTTTTCCCGTCCTTGTGCCGAAAGGCACAGGGACGTTTTTATTTTAGAGGTGATTGTATTGGAACCCATTATTGAAATGCAAGCGTTGTCCAAGATCTTTGGCTCCGGCGAGGGAAAGGTGGCCGCTTTGCAGAATATTTCTCTGGCGGTACAGCCCGGTGAAATCTTTGGCATCATCGGCCTGTCCGGCGCCGGCAAGTCCACTCTGGTGCGGTGTATCAACCTGCTGGAGCATCCCACGGAAGGCCGGGTACTGTTCCACGGCCAGGACCTGACGAGTCTGAAAGAGAAGGAACTGCGGCTCCGGCGCCGGAAGATCTCCATGATCTTCCAGAGCTTTAATCTGCTGGATCAGCGGACCTCCCTGGATAATATCTGCTTCCCCCTGGAACTGGCCGGCGTGTCCAAGAAAGAGGCCCGGACCCGGGCCATGGAGCTGCTGGAAACCGTGGGCCTGCCGGACAAGGCCAATGCCTATCCTGTGCAGCTGTCCGGTGGCCAGAAACAGCGTATTGCCATTGCCAGAGCCCTGGCTTCCGATCCAGAGGTGCTGCTCTGCGACGAGGCAACCTCCGCGCTGGACCCCCAGACCACGGATTCCATTCTGAAGCTGCTGCAGAAGATCAATCAGGAGCGGGGCATCACGGTGATCATCATCACCCACCAGATGTCTGTCATCGAGCAGATCTGCCACCGGGTGGCCATTCTGGACGCCGGACAGGTGGCGGAAATCGGTGAGGTAGAGAAGGTGTTCTCCAACCCCCAGTCCGCAGCCGGACGCCGTTTGGTGAGCCCGGATATGGGCCTTCCCTTCACCGCCGAAGACGGCCCCATTGCCCGCATTGCCTTCAACGGCAATGCCTCCGAAGAACCCATTATTGCTTCTTTGACCATGGATCTGGGCATTAAGGTCAGCATCATGGGCGCTGATACCCGAAACATTGACGGCAAGGCCTTCGGCACCATGCTCATCAGCCTGCCGAAAGATCCCGGCGAGAAGCGGCGGATCATGGAATACTTAAACAATTATCCCGGTGTTACCGCAGAGGAGGTGCAGTAAATGTTTGACCTGTTTTCGGACCCTGTGAAAGTCGCTCAGCAGATGGAGATCATCTTCAGCGAATATGGCTTCGCCACCTGGGAAACCCTGTATTCTCTGGTGCTGGAAGTGCTGTTTGCCTATATCATCGGTCTGCCGCTGGGTGTGCTGCTGGTGACCGGTGAGAAGGAGGGCATCCGGCCTCTGCCTGGCTGGCTGATGAAGGTGGTGAACGTGGTCATCAATCTGCTGCGTTCCGTCCCCTTCCTGATTCTGATGATTATCGTCCTGCCCCTGTCCAAAATTCTGGTGGGCACCAAGGTGGGCACCATCGCTACCATTCCCCCCATGGTCATTGCGGCCTTCCCTCTGGTTGCCCGTATGGTGGAGAGCAGTCTCCGGGAAGTGAACCACGGCATTATCGAAGCCGCCCAGTCCATGGGTGCGTCCACCTGGCAGATCGTCACCAAGGTAATGCTGCCGGAAGCGCTGCCCAGCCTGATTTCCGGTGGTACCATCACCGTGGGCACCATTCTGGGCTACGGCGCCATGGCCGGTGTCCTCGGCGGCGGCGGCCTGGGCAAGCTGGCTGTTACTTATGGCTACTATAACTTCAAGTTCATCGTCATGTGGGCAGCCGTTATCGGACTGATTATTCTGGTGCAGATCTTCCAGTCCGTGGGAACCCGGTTAGCAACAGCCTGCGACAAGCGGCTGCGTAATAGAAGCTAAGCAATTACAGCAAGAAAAGGAGAGTATTATTATGAAAAAGACCATTGCGATTATTTTGACCCTCGTCCTGTGTCTGGGCCTGCTGGCCGGCTGCGGCGGCAGCAAGGATGACAAGACCATCACCATTGCTGCATCCCCCACGCCCCATGCAGAAATCCTGGCAGTTGCCAAGGACGTTCTGGCCAAGGAAGGCTGGGAGCTGAAGATCACCGAGTATTCCGACTATGTGGTTCCCAACAATGTGGTGGAAGACGGCGAAATGGATGCCAACTACTTCCAGCACGTTCCCTACCTGGACACCTTCAATGCAGAAAACGGCACCCATCTGGTCAGCGTGGCCATGGTTCACTATGAGCCCTTCGGCATCTACGCCGGAACCAAGTCCTCCATTGCCGACCTGACCGAGGGCGACAAGATTGCCATCCCCAATGATGGCTCCAACCGTGCCCGTGGTCTGCTGCTGCTGGAGCAGGAAGGCATCATCAAGCTGAAGGAAGGTGCCGGCATGGAAGCCACCGCTCTGGATATCGCTGAGAACCCCCTGAATCTGGAGATCTTCGAGATGGAAGCCGCTCAGATTGCCGGTGTCCGTGACTCCGTGGCTCTGGCCGTCATCAACGGCAACTACGCCCTGAACGCCGGCCTGAACGCCGGTACCGATGCCCTGGCTGTGGAGGATGCAGAATCCATCTCTGCCACCACATACGCCAACGTCCTGGTGGTCAAGGAAGGCAACGAAAACAGCGAGAAGATCCAGGCTCTGAAGAACGCACTGCTGAGCGACGCTGTCAAGACCTACATCAACGAAACCTACTCCGGCGCGGTTGTGCCCATTTTCTAATGCCAATCAGAAAAGTCCCCGGTTTTCCGGGGACTTTTTCATGAGGATAGAAAACCTGACTCATCACCGAAAATGAATACAGCAGAATCATTTCCGGCTCCGGGCCATCCGGAAACAGCAGAAACACGGCACCCCACACATCTTTTGTTTGTGGAGGGATCCGACAAACTGCCACTTCTCTCGTCTTGATTTTCTGATGGCGCATTGCTATAATAAGGAATTATTTGACAAAAAAGAGTTGATACCATGAATTGGACAGAATATAAAAATGGACTGCAGACCGGGATCCCCGTGGGCCTGGGCTATTTTTCCGTCAGTTTCGGATTTGGCGCGATGGCCATTGCCCAGGGGCTGAACGCCTTGGATGCCACCTTGATCTCTGCCACAAATCTCACCAGCGCCGGCCAGTTTGCGGGACTGACTCTCATTGTGGCCATGGGAACCCTATGGGAAATGATCATGACCCAGGTGGTGATTAATAGCCGTTATAGCCTGATGAGCGTCGCTCTGGCCCAGCGAATGGGGCAGCGCATCGGCTTTTTCCCCCGGCTGCTGATTGCTTTTTTTAATACAGATGAAATTTTTGCCCTGGCCATGGCCAGACCGGAACCTTTGACGGTGCCCTTCTTGCTGGGTCTGGGAACCCTGCCCTTCTTTGGCTGGACTGGTGGTACTCTGATGGGCGCTCTGGCAGGCTCTGTGCTGCCGGCGGACATCCGGGCAGCCTTGGGCGTGATGTTATACGGCATGTTCATCGCCATTGTGGTACCTCCGGCCAAACGGGAAAAGCCGGTGCTGATCACAGTGATTTTGGCCCTGATTGTTAGCTGCCTGTTCAGCTGGGTACCAGTGCTGCAACGAGTGTCGGCCGGTATTTCCATCGTGATCTGCACTGTGGCGGCTGCTGCGGTGGCGGCGGTGCTGTTCCCCATTCCGGAAGAGGAGGAAGCTTCATGAGCATCTACGCCTATATTTTTACCATGGCCCTGACCACCTATCTGGTTCGGGTGATCCCTTTGACGGTGTTCCGCAAGCCGATCCAAAGCCGGTTTTTGAAATCCTTCCTTCACTATGTGCCCTATGCCTGTTTGACGGTCATGACATTTCCTTCCATTCTCACCAGTACGGCTGCTGTTGTCAGTGGTGCGGCGGCGTTGATTGTTGCGGTGATCCTGGCCTACCGGGGCAGGAGCCTTCTGACGGTTTCTCTGGCTGCCTCCGCTGCTGTGATGCTGACAGAATGGGTTTTGGTATTTGTAAAATAATTATGTATTCCCCCGGTTTTCCTTGACGAGCCGGGGGAAGTTTGCTATACTTCAGCAAGAAGAGGGAGTAGTCGGCGCGGACAAGCGTTACCGGATCGACACACTGGGCACGGCCCCGGTCCGGCATTAAATGGCGAGACTTTTGCGGACAGGCTCAGTCTCTTCATTTTTGAAAGCTTCTGTGCAGGTCTGATTCATGATTATGTACGGAGGTTCTTTTTTATGGGGATTGGAGAACTGTTGCTGCTGGCGGTGGGCGTCAGCATGGATGCCTTTGCGGTTTCAATTTGTAAGGGTCTGGCTATGAAAAGGGCCACGGTCAGGGGCTGTATGACCTGCGGTCTTTGGTTCGGCGGTTTTCAGGCGCTGATGCCTACCATTGGCTTTTTCCTGGGAACGCTGTTTGCGCAGGCCATTCAGGCCATCGACCATTGGGTGGCCTTTGTGCTGCTGGCCATCATCGGCATCAATATGCTGAAGGAGGCAATGGAAGCTGAAGAATGTGACTGCTGCAATGAAAGCGGCGCCGATCTGTCGGTGAAAACCATGTTTGTCATGGCCATTGCCACGTCCATTGACGCACTGGCCGTGGGCATTTCCCTGGCCATGGCCGGAAATGTCAACATCTGGGCTGCGGCTGCTTTTATCGGCCTTTGTACCTTTGGCTTCTCGGCAGCCGGTGTGAAGATCGGCAATGTTTTCGGCAGCCGTTTTGAAAAGAAGGCACAGCTCACCGGCGCTGTGATTTTGATTCTGCTGGGGGCCAAGATCCTTCTGGAGCATTTGGGGATTCTTGCATGAAAAAGTATGGTGTGAAATTGATTTTGTGCCTTGCGCTGCTTTGCCTGAATGTGGCATTTATCTGGGGCAACTCTGTGCTGCCGGCGGATATGTCCGAAAAGGTCAGTGGGGCGGCCATGGAAGTCTATGAGCAGGTTTTGATGCACCCGCTGTTTGAAAAAATCAGTGTGAAGCTGATTAACCTGACCAACAGGCTTCTGGACACATCAATTCCCAATGAAAACATTGGGATGCACCTGCTTCGAAAAATGGCCCATTTCACGGAATTCCTGCTGTTGGGTCTGGACCTTTGCTGGATGTTCCTGATCCTGGAGCAAAAAGGAATCCACCGCATCACCATGCCATTGCTGTTTGGCACCCTGACAGCCTGTGTGGATGAAACCATTCAGCTGTATTCTGTGGGACGAAGTTCCAGTTTGGTGGATGTGTGGATTGACATCGGTGGCCTGACCGTGGGAATCATGCTGCTCCTTCTGGGGCACGCTATGATTACAATGGGTCAAAAAAGACGAAAACAACACAATTTTGGAGGATAATCGTATGAAAAAGTTAATTGCCATGGGTATGCTGGTTTGCACGCTGATGACTGTGTTTGCAGGCTGCGGCAAGGCGCCTCAGGAGGTCCCTGCTGAGACGGAGCCCATGAATCTGCCTGCTTCTCCCCTGGAGATTCTGGAAACGGTCTGGGGACTGTATGCCGAGGATGAGAAGTTCGCAATTTGTGGAGGCAACATCGAATCCAACATCATGGGCGCCCCCGGTGCCTATGACATGACCTACGCCGAAAACCTGACTTACAGCCTGCTGGTTCCCGAGGATCAGATCGCCAATGTGGCTGAGGCCGCATCCATGATTCACATGATGAATTCCAATACCTTTACCTGTGGAGCGTTCAAACTGGCCGAGGGCGTTTTTCTGGAGGACTTCTGCGCTGCCATGGAGACTTCCATTCAGAACAACCAGTGGCTGTGCGGTTTCCCTGACAAGCTGCTGATCCAGAATGTGATGGATGAGTATGTGGTGGTGACCTATGGCAAGGAGGAACCCATGTCCACCTTCGCCGCACACATGGAGGAGGCTTACCCTGCTCCCGCTGTGACCACCGTGGTGGATGCAATCATCGAGTAATTTTGGAAAATGAAAACAGCCGGAGGGTGATCCTTCGGCTGTTTTTTCGAAGGAGCACATCATCCATTGTCCCCGCGAATGATGCTTTCGCGGGGGTAATACACAGAAGGAGGCTGCGATGCTTTTTTCAGGTATCCCGTTTTTATATTACTTTCTTCCGGCGGTGCTGATTACCTATTTCCTGGTGCCCCGGAAGTTGAAAAACACGGTACTGCTGCTGTCCAGTCTGATTTTCTATGGCTGGGGAGAGCCCAAGCTGCTGTTTTTGATGATTTTTACCATTGTGCTGTTTTATGGCTGTGGTCTGGCCATTGGCAGGGCAGGGGAACGGAAGGTAAAAAAATTCTGGCTGCTGGTGTCCGTGGTGACCAGCGTGGCTCTACTGGGCCTTTTCAAGTATGCTGACTTTTTCATTGGCACCTTTAATTCCCTGACTGGCCTGAGCATTCCCATGCTGCGGCTGGCCCTGCCGGTGGGCATCAGTTTTTACACCTTCCAATGCCTCAGCTATACCATTGATGTGTACCGGGGCAATGTGCCGCCGCAAAAGAATCTGCTGTCCTTTGGCGCCTATGTTTCCATGTTCCCACAGCTCATTGCCGGCCCCATTGTCCGGTATTCCGATATTGTCCGGCAGCTGGACAGCCGCACCCATTCCAAAGAGGAATTTTTTCTTGGACTGCGGCGGTTTTTGGTTGGCCTGGGCAAAAAGGTGATCCTGGCGGATA
Organism: Faecousia sp.; assembly: GCA_051867165.1. Taxonomy (GTDB): domain Bacteria; phylum Bacillota; class Clostridia; order Oscillospirales; family Oscillospiraceae; genus Faecousia. Next base: position 26,508 of record JBJDYI010000043.1, read on the forward strand.
ATTTTGCCCTGCTTTGCCGTCTGTTCCGCCAGTCCGATGAAAAAAGTGTGCTGTTCTATTGGCTCTATGCGGTGGCCTTTACATTCAATATTTACTTTGACTTCTCCGGTTATTCCGATATGGGCATTGGCCTGGGCCGGATTCTGGGCTTCCATTTCCCGGAGAATTTCAATTATCCCTATCTGTCCAAAAGCATCACCGAATTCTGGCGTCGCTGGCACATGACCCTGGGCGCCTGGTTTCGGGATTATGTCTATATCCCCATGGGGGGGAACCGGGTCAGCAAGGGGAGATGGGTTTTCAACATTCTCACCGTTTGGATGCTGACGGGCCTGTGGCATGGCGCGGACTGGAATTTTGTCCTGTGGGGGTTGTTCTTTGGCATCTGCCTGATGATCGAAAAATGGGTACCGGCGCTGCAGAAGCTGCCGGACCTGCTGCGGCACCTGTATGTACTGCTTGCGATTGTGTTTAGCTTTGTGCTGTTCAACGCGGATGATATCTCCATGGCCTTCCGCGATTTCGGCGGTATGCTGGGCCTGGGGGATCTGCCCCTGGTCAGTGCACCGGCTCTGTATTATTTGAGGAGCTATACCGTGCTGTTCACCGCGGGCATCCTGGGGTCTACGCCCATTGTCAAGCGGACAGCCGTCCGCATCGGGGAGAGCAAAGCCGGAGCCCTTCTGGAACCTTTGCTGATGGCAGCCCTGCTGCTGGTCTGCACCGCCTATCTGGTGGATGGGTCTTTCAGCCCCTTCCTGTATTTCCGTTTCTAAGGAGGTGGGATCATGAAGAAAGAAAATGTACGAATCATGTGCCTGTCGGCCGTTGTGCTGCTGTGGGCCGTGCTGACGGCCTTTGCCTGGTTTGGCCCGAAGCAGGAGACTTCCGAAGCGGAGCGCCGGCCTCTGGCCCAGGCCCCGGACTTGACGGTGGATACCCTGCTGGGGGGCAGCTTCATGAAGGATTTTGAAAAATTCTCTCTGGACCAATTTCCTTTGCGGGATACCTTCCGGACCATCAAATCCCTGTTTCACTATAATGTGTTAAACCAGAGTGACAACAATGACATTTATATGGCGGGGGATTATGCCGTCAAGCAGGAATATCCGTTGCACGAGGATTCCCTGACGTATGCGATAGAGCGGCTGAACCATCTGTATGAAAAATATCTGAAGGCCTCAGAAGGAAACATCCATTTTGCCATCATTCCGGACAAAGGATATTATATGCACCGGGAAAGCGGCAATCTGGCTCTGGATTATGAGAAGTTGTTTTCCGTCATGGAAGCGGGATTGCCCTGGGCAAGCCCCATTGACCTGACGGACTGTCTTTCCATTGAGGACTATTACCGAACCGACATCCACTGGCGGCAGGAGAATCTGGTGGAAGCGGCCGGCGTGATCTGTGATGCCCTGGGTGTCACCGCACCGAAGAAGGAGGATTTCCGGGAGAAGTTGGTAAACCGGCCTTTCTATGGTGTCTATTACGGTCAGGCGGCCCTGCCCATGGATCCGGAGGATTTGGTCATTCTGGAAAGCGACCTGCTGGATGGGTGTACCGTCTACGATTTTGAGACAGGCAAAACCGGTCCCATCTATGATATGGAAAAGGCTGTTGCATCCCGGGACCTGTACGATGTGTACCTCTCCGGCCCCAAGTCCCTGCTGACCATCGAAAATCCTCGTGCAGCCACCGATCGGGAGCTGATTGTGTTCCGGGACTCCTTCGGCAGCTCCATGGTGCCCCTGCTGCTGCAGGATTACGCCAAAGTGACGCTGGTGGACATCCGATATATCCAGATTGATGTGCTGGATAAGTTCCTGGAATTTGGCGGCCAGGAAGTGCTGATCATGTACAGCGTGCCTGTGCTGAATAACAGCAAGACCATCAAATGACGGTAATATGCCTGGTTAAAAAGGCTGCTATTGTCGTTATCAAAATGAAAATGCCTGATATTCTGAGATATCAGGCATTTTTTGCGGAAGCATTGAAAGATCCCGGTGCGGTTGACCAGACCGTACCGGGATCTTTCAGAGAAAAAGAGAGGTAAGAAAATGAAAAAGAATGTAAATCGATTGATTACATCTTTATTATACCGGGGGGATTTTAAAAAATAAGGGTCAAAATGTTAAAAGAGTATGAAGTAGGTAAAATTAGGGACTCATATTTTGTGCGCTTTTCACAATTGTGAATTTTTTGTAGCTTTTGGGATGGACCCCTTGACTTTTTGGGAAAATGGATTATGATGAAGAAAAAAGATTTAGCACTCTCAATGATAGAGTGCTAAAAGACGAAAGGAAGGATAGCTGTGAACTTTAACAACTACACCCAGAAGTCTCTGGAAGCTGTCCAGAGCGCAAGAAATTTGGCCCAGCAGAACGGCCATCAGCAATTGGAGCAGATACACCTGTTGCTGGCACTGCTGCAGCAGGAGGGGGGCCTGACTCGCCAGCTGCTGAAGAAAATGGAAATCACCGTGGAAAGTTTGGAAGCTGCCGCCATGGCGGAGCTGCGGAAGATCCCCAGTGTCCGGGCCAGCCGGGAGGCAGACCGGTTCTACATCAGCGCGGACATGGATGCGGCCTTTGCTTCCGCAGAGGCCCAGGCACAGGCCATGCATGATGAATTTGTGTCTGTGGAGCATCTGTTCCTGGGCCTGCTGGAAGAAGCCCGGGGCAATGTGAAGAGCCTCTTTGAAACCTACCGCATTTCCAAAGAAGCCGTTTTGAAAGCCCTCCAGGCAATCCGGGGCAACCAGCGTGTTACCACCGACAGTCCGGAAGGCACCTACGAGGCTCTGGAAAAGTACGGAACCGATCTGGTGAAACGGGCCAGGGAGCAGAAGATGGATCCCGTCATCGGCCGGGATGAGGAAATTCGCAACGTGATCCGAATCCTGTCCCGAAAGACCAAGAACAATCCTGTCCTCATCGGCGAGCCCGGCGTGGGCAAAACCGCCATTGCGGAGGGTCTGGCCCAGCGGATTGTCAACAAGGATGTGCCCAAATCCCTGATGGACAAGAGTGTGTTTTCTCTGGACATGGGCGCTCTGGTGGCCGGTGCCAAATACCGGGGCGAATTCGAAGAACGGCTGAAGGCGGTTCTCAATGAGATCAAGGAATCCAACGGCCAGATTATCCTGTTCATCGACGAATTGCACACCATTGTGGGTGCCGGCAAAACCGACGGCGCCATGGATGCCGGCAATCTGCTGAAACCCATGCTGGCCCGGGGCGAGCTGCACTGCATTGGCGCCACCACTCTGGATGAATACCGACAGTATATCGAAAAGGACCCTGCGTTGGAACGCCGGTTCCAGCCGGTCCAGGTGGATGAGCCTACCGTGGAGGACACCATTGCCATTCTTCGTGGTCTGAAGGAGCGGTACGAAGTGTTCCACGGTGTGAAGATTGCGGATCCGGCCATCATTGCCGCAGCAACCCTGTCGCATCGATATATCACCGACCGGTTCCTGCCGGATAAGGCAATTGACCTGATAGATGAGGCCTGCGCCCAGATCCGCACGGAGATGGACTCCATGCCCACGGAGCTGGACGGGGTTTCCCGAAAGATCATCCAGATGGAAATTGAGGAAGCTGCCTTGAAGAAGGAAGAGGATCCCCAGTCCAAGGCACGTCTTTCTGAGCTTCAAAAGGAACTGGCTGAGGAGCGGGACAGCTTCAACGCCATGAAAGCCCAATGGGAAAACGAAAAGCACGCTATTGAAAAGGTTCAGCAGCTCCGGGAGCAGATTGAGGACATTAACCGTCAGATTGAAGCGGCAGAGCGGAACTACGACCTGGAAAAGGCGGCAGAGCTGAAATATGGCCGTCTGCCGGAGGCCCAGCGGCAGCTGAACGAGGAGGAACGTCGGGTCCAGGCGGCCAAGGAAAGCAATCTGCTTCGGGATCGGGTGACGGAAGAGGAGATTGCCCGGATTGTGGAGCGGTGGACCGGTATTCCTGTGTCCCGGCTGGTCCAGGGAGAGCGGGAAAAACTGCTGACTCTGGATGAAACCCTCCACAAGCGGGTGGTGGGCCAGGAGGAAGCCGTCCAGGCCGTCACCGAAGCCATCCAGCGCAGCCGGGCCGGTATTCAGGACCCGGGCCGTCCCATCGGCTCCTTCCTGTTCCTGGGCCCCACCGGCGTGGGCAAGACGGAATTGGCCAAAACCCTGGCACAGGCCCTCTTTGACGATGAAAACAACCTGATCCGCATTGATATGTCGGAATATATGGAGAAATTCTCCGTCTCCCGGCTCATCGGCGCGCCTCCCGGCTATGTGGGCTTTGAGGAAGGCGGCCAGCTGACGGAGGCAGTTCGTCGGAAGCCCTACTCGGTTGTCCTCTTCGATGAGGTGGAGAAGGCCCATCCCGATGTGTTTAATGTACTGCTGCAGGTGCTGGATGATGGCCGCATCACGGATTCCCAGGGACGTACCGTTGACTTTAAGAACACCATCCTGATCCTGACCTCCAACCTGGGCAGCGAGTATTTGCTGGGCGGCATCCGTCCTGACGGCTCCATTGATGATGATGCCAGGGAACAGGTGCAAACGCTGCTCCGCCGGTCCTTCCGTCCGGAGTTCCTGAACCGGCTGGATGAGATTGTGTTCTACAAGCCGCTGACGAAAGAGAATGTGACGAAGATCATTGATCTGCAGATTGCAAAACTCAACAGCCGCCTGGAGTCCCAGCAGATCCGGGTGGAGCTGACGGAGAAAGCCAAGCTGGCAATTGTGGATGCTGCCTATGATCCCCAGTATGGCGCCCGGCCCCTGCGCCGGTATGTACAGCACACCGTGGAGACCATGCTGAGCCGCAAGCTGCTCCGGGGCGAAATTCTCCCTGGCAATGTGGTCACCGTGGACGCAGAGAATGGAGAGCTGATTTTAAAGTAAATGAAAAGGACGCCGCAAGGCGTCCTTTTTGTTGTGATCATATATGGCCCCGGGAAACAATGCTTTCGCCATGCCCCCATTCGGGCAATGCTTCAAAGCATTTGCTTTCTCCGTGCCAGGGAAAGGTGATCCGGCAGGAAAACAGCATGGGTGCCTGCCGCTCATCCCGGGAGCCGTATTTGTGGTCCCCAACCAGGGGGAATCCCCGGGAGGAGAATTGGACCCGGATCTGGTGGCTCCGACCGGTGTGGAGCCGGATATGAACCAGACTTTCTTCTCCTGCCTGGAGGGTTGTGAATTCCAGCCGGGCCTTTTTGACACCCTTTCGCTCCCGGTTCACCACAAACACCTTGTTTTTCCGGCTGTCCTTCCACAGCAGATCCTGCCAGTCGCCGCGCTCGGGAGGGGCGCCGTGGACCATGGCCACATATTCCTTGACCATGGCGCCTTCCTGGACCGCTTTGCTGAGGGCGGCGGCAGCCTGCTTCGTCCGGGCGTAGACCATGACGCCGCCCACATTTTTATCCAGGCGATGAATGGGAAAGATTTCACCGCCCAGGGCTTCTTTCAGGGCGGCCGGGATCTCGTGTTCAGAGTCCATGTCCACCGGCTTGATACAGACGGCCAGATTGTGATCGGAATAAAGAATCTCCATGGAGGCACCTTCCTAGTGTGTCGTATCATATAGTATAGCATATCCGGCCCGGTTGGGGAAGGTTTGCGGTTGATTCTTTTTTGATTTGTTGTATAATAATGAAATAAATGTGTTTTGTTGGAGGAGAGAGCATGACCACCAAGGACTTCCAGCGAAAATCTCCGCTGCTGATTTTCCTGAACTATTTTCAAAACCACAAAAAACTCTTTGCCATTGATGTCAGCTGCGCCGTGGGCATTGCGGCGATTGACCTGGCTTTTCCGCTGGTGACCCGCAGCGCTCTGTATGATATGCTGCCGAACCAGATGTACCGTACCTTTTTTACGGTGATGGCGGTGGTGATCGGCTGCTATGTGCTGCGGTCGGTGCTGAATTACACCGTGACTTACCTGGGCCATACCTTCGGCATCCGGGTGGAGGCAGACATCCGCCGGGATTTGTTCCGGCACATGCAGGAGCTGAGCTACGATTTTTATGACCAGAATCGTACCGGCAAACTCATGAGCCGGCTGACGTCCGACCTCTTTGAGCTGACAGAGCTGGCCCACCATGGACCGGAGGATCTGCTGACCTCCGTTCTGACCATTTGCGGCGCGCTGGTGGTGATGGCTTCCATCCGATGGGAGCTGGCCCTCGTCGTGGCGCTGACCATTCCGGTTTTCCTGATTGTGGTGATGACCATGCGGGGACGCATGAGCCGTGCATCCGCAGTGACCAAGGAAAAGGTGGCCCATATCAATCAGGAGATCGAAAGCAGCCTTTCCGGCGTCCGCACCGCCAAGGCTTTTGCCAATGAAGCGGTGGAAGCAGCCCGGTTTGATGCCGCCAATGAGATTTACAAAACCTCCAAACGGCAGTTCCACAAGGCCATGGGCATGTTCCACAGCAGCGTGGAGTTCTTTCTGTGCAGCCTGAACGTCATCGTTGTGGGCGTGGGTGGATATTTCGTGATGCAGGGGGAAATGGACTACCGGGACCTGGTGACCTTCAATCTGTACATTGCCACCTTTGTCAGTCCCATGCGCAAGATCAGCAGTTTTTCTGAGATGTTTGCCAATGGCTTTGCCGGCCTGAACCGGTTTGTGGAAGTGATGCGTCTGGAACCCACCATTCAGGACAAGGCTGACGCCAGGACGCTGGAGGAGGTAAAGGGCGCCATTACTGTGGACCATGTGTCCTTTGCCTATGATGGGGACCTGGCAGTGCTGCACGATGTGAGCCTGCAGGTTGCCCCTGGGGAGACTGTGGCCATTGTGGGTCCCTCCGGCGGCGGCAAGAGCACCCTGTGCCAGCTGATTCCCCGGTTTTATGACGTCAGCTCCGGTTCCATTTCCCTGGACGGCGTGGATATCCGGGATTTGACCCAGAACTGTATTCACCGGAATCTGGGCATTGTGCAGCAGGATGTGTTCCTGTTTGCGGATACGATTCTGGAAAATATCCGTTACGGCAAACCCGGAGCATCCATGGAGGAAGTGATCGAGGCTGCAAAGAAGGCTGAAATTTACGAGGACATTCTGACCATGCCCCAAGGCTTTGAAACGTATGTGGGCGAGCGGGGCACTTTGCTCTCCGGCGGTCAGAAGCAGCGCATTGCGATTGCCCGGATTTTCCTGAAGAATCCTCCGGTGCTGATTCTGGACGAAGCCACCTCCGCTTTGGACTCTGTGACGGAAGCCAAGATCCAGCGGGCCTTTGACAATCTGACGGTGGGCCGCACCACCCTGATCATTGCGCACCGGCTTTCCACCATCCGCAACGCCGACCGGATCATTTCCGTTGCCGATGGCGTGATTACGGAGTCCGGCAGCCATGCCGAACTGGTTGAAACCGGCGGCATCTATTCCCAGCTGTATAAGACCCAGAACGCCCTGGCCCTGGAAGCCATGAAGTAAGCGAACCGCCGCCTCTTGTGAGGCGGCGGTTTCACTTTTGCTGATTACCCCATTTGTTTTAAATGGACTACCATATAATCCAGAAACTCTTCAACGGTAACGGTGTCACCAGTCTTTGGAATGGAATCCCATTTTGCGCGAATCATAGGGTCCTGGCTGTTTTGACCTTCTTCAAGAGCAAGTTTCATTTTCTGATAAACAGTTTCAGGGGTTGCATGGTGTTCTTTGGCAATCTGCTTGAGAATTTTCTGAAGTTGTTGTTTCTGCATATTTCCCACCTCGCAGTGATATCATACCATATTGTGAATAACTCCACAATATGGTAACGAAAAATTTTTCTCTATAATGGAAGCATTATCGGGAAAGTAGGTGGGTATATGCTGGATTATTCCCCGTTGTGGGAAACAATGGAGCGCAAGGGAATCAGCCAATACCGGATGTTGAAGGCTGGCCTGGACAATAAGACGTTGGATGCATTGAAAAAGGGGAATAACATCACCCTGCTGACCTTGGAAAAGATTTGCAATATTCTGGACTGTACCCCCAACGATGTGGTTCGGTTTCAAAAATAGCGCCATCTCAGAAGAGATGGCGCTGTTTCTATTCTCACATCTTTTCGGGGGCAGAGAAGGCCAGCAGATCGATGCAGGTCTCCAGGATGTTCTTGGCCAGGCCAATCAGAGCAATATAGCCTGCCTTCAGGTCCTCGTTCTCCTCACCCAGAATCCGGGTCTCATGGTAGAACTTGTTGACACAGCCGGCCAGCTCATAGATGTAGGCGCAGACCAGGTTGGGGGCAGCGGACTTCAGGGCGCTTTCCATGGCGGGGCCGAACTTGGTGATGGCAAGCATCAGATCCTTGGCGAAATCGTTGGCGGGAACCTGGATGGGCAGGTGCTCCCAGTCACCATACTTGGCCAGAATGGACTTGATCCGCACGATGGTGTACAGGATATAGGGACCGGTGTTGCCTTCGAAGGCGGCAAAGCGGTCCATATCAAACACATAGTTCTTGGTGGGCTGGTTGCTGAGGTCACCATACTTCAGAGCGGCCATGGCAATCTTGTGGGTGGTTTCCTCCACCTCGTCGGCAGAGACGATCTGGTTTTCCACCACCTTGGCCCGGACAAAGTCCGTCATATCGGCAATCAGCTGCTCCAGGCGCATGACGCCGCCGTCTCTGGTTTTGAAGGGCTTGCCGTCGGTGCCGTTCATGGTGCCGAAGCCCAGGTGGGTCAGGGGGAAGTCAGCAGGGACAATGCCGCCCTTTTTGGCTGCCCGGAACACCTGCTCAAAGTGGAGAGCCTGGCGGCCGTCGGTGACGTAAAACATCTCATCGGGCTGAAAATCCTGCATCCGCTGGACCATGGTGGCGAGATCTGTGGTGGCATAGATGGCAGAGCCGTCGGACTTCACCAAAATGCAGGGGGGCACTTCCTTCTTGTCAGTTTCCTCTGCCACGGGGATCACCAGAGCGCCTTCGCTCTCCACGGCCAGACCCTTTGCCTTGAAGGACTCGATCATGGCGGGAATGAAGGGATCGGCATCGCTTTCGCCCAGCCAGGATTCAAAGTGGACATCCAGGGAGTCGTAGATTTTGGTCATATCAGCCACGGACAGCTTCATGATGTGCTGCCAGATGGCCCGGTAGCCCCGGCGGCCCTGCTGCAGCTCAAAGGTGGCGGTGTGAGCCCGCTCGGCAAAGTCCTCGTCCACCTTCTTCTTTGCGGAGGCGGCGGGGTAGATCTGCTCCAGCTCGGAAATGGTGAAGGGGGGCTCGGAGGGGTACTCCCCGGTATAATCGGCGTCAAAGTAGATAAGGTCTGGCTGACGGTCCTGGAGCTCGGTGATGATCAGGCCCATCTGCAGTCCCCAGTCACCCAGGTGGATATCGCCGATGGCCTTGTAGCCGAAGAACTTGTACAGCCGCTTGATGCTCTCACCGATGATGGCGGAGCGCAGGTGACCGATGTGCAGGGGCTTTGCCACGTTGGGCCCGCCGTAGTCAATGACAATGGTCTTGCCCTCGCCGGACTTGGGGACACCAAAGTTCTCGGTGGTACGCATTTCCTCCAGATAATTCTTCAGGAAAGCATCGCTGAGCTTCAGGTTGATGAAGCCGGGCATGACGGCGTCTACCATGGAGTAGTCGGCGGCATCCAGCTTTTCGGCCACGGCCTTGGCAATCTGGATGGGGGCGCACTTATAGGTTTTGGCAGCGGCCAGGGCGCCGTTGCACTGGTATTCACACAGGTCGGGCCGGTTGGATACTGTGACCCGGCCAAAGGATGCGTCATAGCCCGCGTCGGCAAAGGCCTGCTGCATCTTGCACGTAATGATATCTAAGATTTTCTGCATTTTTGAATCTCCTATGACGGATCAGGCATTGGCCTTGCGCTCGGCCATCCATGCCAGGTAATCATCGTAAGTGCCGTACTTATCAATGATGGTACCGTCGGGCTGGAAGGCGATGACGCGGTTACAGGTGGAGGTCAGCATTTCGTGGTCATGGGAGGCCAGCAGCACAACACCCTCGAAGGCTTGCAGACCCTTGTTGACCGCCTGGATGGATTCCATATCCAGGTGGTTGGTGGGCTGGTCCAGCAGCACCACATTGGCGCCGGAGAGCATCATTTTGGACAGCATGCAGCGGACCTTTTCACCGCCGGAGAGGACGTCCACAGGCTTAAAGACATCTTCATTGGAGAAGAGCATCCGGCCCAGGAAGCCGCGGAGGTACACATCGTCCTTCTTGATGGAGTACTGGCGCAGCCAGTCCACCAGCTCGCACTTGTTGCCCTCAAAGTATTCGGTGTTGTCCTTGGGCAGGTAGGAGCGGATGGTGGAAACGCCCCACTTGACGGAGCCCTCATCGGGTTCCAGTTCGCCCATCAGCACTTTAAACAGGGCGGTCTGTGCCAGCTCATTCTCACCCACGAAAGCGATCTTGTCGGTGCGGTTGACGGAGAAGTAGACCTTGTCCAGCAGCTTGACGCCGTCCACGGTGACGGACACGTCCTTGACCGTCAGCACATCCTTGCCCAGTTCCCGCTCAGGCATGAAGCCCACGAAGGGATAGCGGCGGGTGGAGCAGGGCATTTCTTCCACGGTCAGCTTGTCCAGCAGTTTGCGGCGGGCAGTGGCCTGCTTGGCCTTACTCTTGTTGGCGGAGAAGCGCTGGATAAACAGCTGCAGCTCTTCAATTTTCTCCTGGTTGCGCTTGTTCTTGTTGCGCAGCACGGCCTGCACCATCTGGGAGGATTCATACCAGAAGTCGTAGTTACCCACATACATCTTGATCTTGCCATAGTCGATATCCACGGTGTGGGTACAGACGGTATTCAGGAAGTGGCGGTCGTGGGAGACGGCGATGACCATGCCGGGGAAGTCCAGCAGGAAGTCCTCCAGCCAGTTGATGGCTTCGATGTCCAGGTTGTTGGTGGGCTCGTCCAGCATGATGATGTCGGGGTTGCCGAAGAGGGCCTGGGCCAGCAGCACCTTCACCTTCAGACGGGGGTCGGTGTCGGCCATCATGTCATAGTGCAGATCGGTGCCGATGCCAAGACCCTGGAGCAGACGGCTGGCGTCGGATTCTGCTTCCCAGCCGCCCATGTCAGCAAACTCGGCTTCCAGCTCGGCAGCACGGATTCCATCCTCGTCGGAGAAATCTTCCTTTTCGTAGATGGAATTCTTTTCCTGCATCACATCGTACAGCCGCTGGTTGCCCATGATGACGGTGTCCAGGATGGAGTAGGCATCGTAGGCGTTCTGATTCTGCTTCAGGACAGAGACACGCTTGTCGGCATCAATAACAATGCTGCCGGTGGTGGAGTCCAGGTCGCCGGTGAGGATCCGCAGGAAAGTGGACTTGCCGGCGCCGTTGGCGCCGATGATACCGTAGCAGTTACCGGGCAGGAACTGCAGGTCCACATGCTGGAACAGCCACTGGCCGCCGAACTGCATACCAAGGTTGGATACTGTGATCATTTCATACTCCTTATATAACCATTTTTTCTTTAACAATTACAAATGTACGCAGGCACATACTCATACAGTATAATTCTAACACAAAATTCTAAATAATCAAGGAAGATTGTGATTTTGTTACAGAAAGAATTGGGAAAATTTGAGATAAATACATCAACAAAATCCACAAAGAAGATTTGTGAATAAAGAAAGAACAATTTCCAAAAGGGCTTGCATTTTTTTTCGGTTGCGGTATAATGTTAGCACTCACAAGATAAGAGTGCTAACATTAGAAAGGACGCGAACACAAATTATGGAAAAGCATCAGTTTAAAGCCGAGTCCCAGCGCCTGCTGGACCTCATGATCAACTCTATCTACACCAACCGGGAGATCTTCCTCCGGGAGATCATCTCCAATGCTTCCGATGCCATTGACAAGCTGGCCTATACCGCTCTGACGGACGACAAGGTGGGCATCGCACGAGAGGACTTTGCCATCACCATCACCCGGGATGAAGCAGCCAGAACTCTGACCGTCTCCGACAATGGCATTGGCATGAGCCGGGCTGAACTGGAGGAGAATCTGGGCACCATCGCCAAATCCGGTTCCCTGGGCTTCAAGCAGGCCATGGAAAAGCAGGAGGACATTGATATTATCGGCCAGTTCGGCGTGGGCTTCTACTCTGCCTTCATGGTGGCCTCTTCCATCACCGTTATCACCCGGAAGTACGGCGAGGACAAGGCATGGAAGTGGGTTTCGAATGGTGCCGATGGCTACACCATTGAGGAAACCACCAAGGCTGCTGCCGGTACCGACATCATCATGACCCTGAAAGAAGACACCGAGGACGACAAGTTCTCCGACTTCCTGAAGGAATACGAAATCCGGAACCTGGTTCGTAAGTATTCCGACTATATCCGCTATCCCATCCGGATGGAGGTCACCAAGTCCCGCCCTGTGGAGAATCCGGAAGAGGACGCACCCAAGTATGAAAGCTACACGGAAGAGGATACCCTGAACTCCATGGTGCCCCTGTGGCAGCGGGCAAAGAAGGATGTGACGGAAGAAGAGTACGACGCCTTCTATCAGGACAAGTTCTATGACTACACCAAGCCCCTGCGGACCATCCACACCAGCGCGGAGGGAACCGTTTCCTTCAAGGCACTGCTGTATGTGCCTGGCAAGGCCCCCTATGATTTTTACACCAAGGATGCCAAGCGGGGCTTGCAGCTGTATTCCAGCGGTGTTATGATTATGGAGTCCTGCGAGGACCTGGTGCCCGAGCACTTCCGCTTTGTCCGGGGCGTGGTGGACAGCCAGGACCTGTCTCTGAACATCAGCCGTGAAATGCTGCAGAAGAGCCGCCAGCTTACCATCATTGCCCGCAATATTGAGAAGAAGATCAAGTCTGAACTGAAAAACATGCTGGAAAATGACCGGGAGAAGTACGAAGAATTCTTCGCCGCCTTTGGCCGCCAGCTGAAGTATGGCACTGTGTCAGACTACGGTGCCCATAAGGAATCCACCCAGGATCTGCTGCTGTTCTGGTCCCATAAGCAGGGCAAGCTGATTTCCCTCAAGGAATATGTGGACGCCATGGCAGAGGGCCAGGAAAAGATCTACTATGTACCCGGCGAAAACCGGGATCAGCTGGCAAAAATGCCCCAGGTGGAAACCCTGGACAAAAAGGGCTATGACACCCTGCTGTTTACCGAGGATGTGGATGAATTCATTCCCCAGACGCTGATGACGTATCTGGAAAAGTCCTTCTGCAATGCTTCCAGTGAGGACCTGGGTCTGCAGACCGAGGAAGAGAAGAAGGAAGCAGAGGAAAAGAACCAGGAGCTGAAAGGCTTCCTGACCTTTGTGAAGGAATCCTTGGGAGACCAGGTGAAGGAAGTGAAGCTGTCTTCCAATCTGGGCAGCCATCCCGTCTGCATGAGCCCCGAGGCTGGCATGAGCTTCGAAATGGAGAAGTATATGAAGCGGATGACCCCGGAGTATTCCTTCTCGGTGGGCCGGATTCTGGAACTGAATGCCGACCATGAGGCTGTCCAGGCCATGCAGAAGGCCATGACGGAGGACCCCGTTAAGGCAAAGGACTATGCCCAGCTGCTGTGCTGCCAGGCCCAGCTCATGGCCCAGCTGCCTCTGGAAGATCCCTATGCCTACACCGAACTGGTTTGTAAGTTAATGGTATAATCACCTCTGGGCATCCAGGGGGATAGAAGAAACAAGGAGGAGCGTCATGCAATATGTGATCTCATTTCTGGAAGGCATCATCACCTTCCTGTCCCCCTGCCTGCTGCCCATGCTGCCCATTTATATTTCCTATTTCGCCGGCGGCGGAGAACGGTCAAGCAAAAAGACCCTGAAAACAGCCCTTGGCTTTGTGATGGGTTTTACCATCATGTTTGTGGCTATGGGTGCCCTGGCCGGCACCCTGGGCAGCTTCCTGACCCGGTATCAGACCGCGGTGAACATCGTCACGGGCCTGATTGTGGTTCTTTTTGGCCTGCAATATATGGGCCTGTTCCATTTGAACCTGTTCCGGGGGGTGGGAGCCTCCATGGAAAAAGACGAGCTGGGCCTTTTCTCTGCCCTGGTATTCGGCATGGTGTTCTCCGTGGGCTGGACGCCTTGCGTGGGTGTTTTCCTTGGCTCCGCGCTGATGCTGGCATCCCAGCAGGGCCATGTGGTGGAGGGTATGCTGATGCTGCTTGCCTATTCCCTGGGACTGGGCGTGCCTTTCCTCTTCAGTGCGGTGCTGATTGACCGGCTGAAGGGAGCCTTCAACTGGGTCAAAGCCCATTATCGTCAGGTGAATTTTGTTTGCGGCGGTCTGCTGGTGCTGGTGGGTATTCTCATGGCCACCGGCATGATGGGCCGGCTTTTGACGGCATTGAGCTAAGGAGGAACGCATGGAAAAAACCTACAAGATTCTAAAAGTGGTGCTGCTGGTTCTGTGCTTTGCAGCAATTCTTCTGGGCGCCAAGCGGCTCTATGATGTTCTGGGAAGCCGGGTGGAGATGGAAAGCCTTGCCACCCAGCCCACAGAAGCGGCGCAGCCGGAAAAACAGGCAGCTCCCGACTTCACGGCCTATGATGGAGATGGAAATGCCATCAAGCTGTCGGACTTCCGGGGCAAGCCGGTGATCCTGAATTTCTGGGCCAGCTGGTGCGGTCCCTGTAAGATGGAAATGCCGGACTTCGAAGAAAAATATCAGGAATATGGTGAGAAAATCCAATTCCTGATGCTGAACCAGACCGATGGATCCCGGGAGACGGTGGACAGCGCATCCAGCTTTATCGCGGAACAGGGCTATACCTTCCCGGTGTACTTTGACTCTGACTGGAGCGGAGCCGCGGCCTATGGTGTCAATGCGGTGCCGGTGACCTATTTCATTGATGCCGAGGGCAATTTTGTGGCCTGGAAGCAGGGCACACTCAGCGTCGAAACCCTCCAGCAGGGCATTGATATGCTCCTGGCGGAATAAACTGTCCTTTCCCGGGGAAGTCCCGGATGATCCGGGAGTGTCATAAAAGCCCGAAGGTTTTTTCGACAAGTTCAAAACCCACGGAATTGATTTCCGTGGGTTTTTCCTATTCTGCCATGATAAATCGCCAGGGCTTGTCCTGATCCTCCTGAGAGGCATAGCCAATGCCAACCCGCTTTCCGGTACGGACCGAACAGCGGAAGCCGTCATCGGCGATCCAGAGCTCTTCCGAATCCACCACGCTGCTCCGGTTCAGTGCGCCGGTAATGCCCAGCCGCTTCGTCAGCTTGCCAGGACCGTCAGCATCCACGCAGGCCCGGATCAAGACACCCTGGGGGTCATCCACATCCCCGGTGATCACATTCATCAACCAGTGTATTCCATAGCAAAGGTAGAGATATATGGTACCGGCATCGGCATATAATACTTCCGTCCGCATAGTGCGTCCTTTGTGGGCATGGCAGGCGGTGTCTGCTTCGCCGCAGTAGGCTTCTGTTTCTGAAATGCGAAGACACTGCCCCCGGTACACCAGCAGCTTTCCCACCAGATCCGGGGCAACCTCCAACGCATGGCGGTGAAAAAATTCATAGGGGAGTCGTTCCACAGCGTTCATCCTCCTTTTTTGACCATGATACCACGAAAAGCCCATGATGAAAAGTGAAATTTTAAAAAGAAAAAGTTTATTTTTGCACAAAGTGACGATCAGAGACCCAAATCGCCCCGGCTTTTCTGGTAGTTTTCCATATTGTATTCCGGGAAAATTGGTACTATAATATTGAAAACCAACGCACATTTGTCCGCTGACCACGGACGAATGGAAAATTTGAAGAAAAGGAGAGCGGTTATGAAATACATTGTGATTCTTGGTGACGGCATGTCTGATGAACCATTGGAAGCGCTGGATGGCAAGACCCCTCTGGAAGTGGCCAACACCCCTACAATGGATGCGCTGGCTTCCATGGGCGAACTGGGCATGGTTCAGAATGTGCCCGCCGGTATGTCCCCCGGCAGTGACGTGGCCAATCTGTCCGTCATGGGCTACGATCCGAAAGAGAGTTACTCCGGCCGATCTCCCCTGGAGGCTTTGAGCCTCGGCATCGACATGGAACCGGACGACGTTGTTTTCCGGGTGAATGTGGTGACCTTGACCGACCAGGAGCCTTACCCCGAAAAACGAATCGTGGACCATAGCGCCGGAGAAATCTCCACCGCCGATGCCCGCATCCTGATGAAGGCCATTCAGGAACAGTTTAATAATGAAGAATTCCAGTTCTATCCCGGCACCAGCTATCGCCATATTATGATCTGGAAGAAGGGACGGCAGTCCCATCTGGAGCCGCCCCATGACCATCTGACCCAGGTCATCGGCCCCTGGCTGCCTCAGGAGAAGGTTCTCCGTGACTTCATGGAGCGCAGTTACGATATTCTCAATAACCATCCGCTGAACGTCCAGCGGGCTGCCGAAGGCAAAAACAAGGCGAATTCCCTCTGGTACTGGGGACCCGGTACCAAGCCCAGCCTGGAAAATTTCCAGACAAAAACGGGCCTGAAGGGAGCTGTTGTTTCTGCGGTTGACCTATTAAAGGGTATTGCCGTTGGCTCCGGCATGAAGGTGTGCCCCGTGGAAGGCGCCACCGGTTCCATCGATACCAACTGGGAGGGAAAGGCCCAGGCAGCTGTGGATGCCCTGCTGAAAGACAATTGCGATTATGTCTATGTCCATGTGGAAGCCCCTGATGAAATGGCCCACCAGGGTCTGACAGAGGAAAAGATCCTGTCCATCGAATATCTGGACAGCCGGATCATTGCCCCCATCAAGGCCGCCATGGAAGCAGCGGGAGAGAATTTCCGCATGTTGATTCTGCCGGATCATCCCAATCCCATCCGCTACCGCACCCACACAGGCGATCCCGTGCCCTATGTGCTGTACGACAGCACCCATCAGCGCAAACGGATTGCCCACTATAATGAAAAAGAAGCAGCCGCCACCGGTAATTTTGAACCAAACGGTCACCATTTGCTGGCCCGGCTGATCCAGGAATAAGGAGAGTAACATCATGAGCAGAGTTTATAATTTTTCCGCAGGTCCCGCCATCCTTCCGGAAGCTGTTTTGCAGGAAGCTGCCGCTGAAATGCTGGATTACAAGGGAACTGGCATGTCCGTCATGGAAATGAGCCACCGTTCCAAGCCCTACCAGGCCATCATTGATGCTGCCGAAGCCGACCTTCGGACGCTGATGGGGATTCCCGATAACTACAAGGTCCTGTTTATCCAGGGCGGCGCTAGCCAGCAGTTTGCCATGGTGCCCATGAACCTGATGAAGAACAGAGTGGCTGACTACATCATCACCGGCCAGTTCTCCAAGAAGGCCTGGCAGGAG
Organism: Faecousia sp.; assembly: GCA_051867165.1. Taxonomy (GTDB): domain Bacteria; phylum Bacillota; class Clostridia; order Oscillospirales; family Oscillospiraceae; genus Faecousia. Next base: position 43,806 of record JBJDYI010000043.1, read on the forward strand.
GCCAAGATTTTCGGCACCGCCAATGCCATTGCTTCCTCCGCTGATAAGACCTTCTCCTACATCCCCGACTGCTCCGACCTGCCCATCACCGAGAACGCGGACTATGTCCACATCTGTGAGAACAATACCATTTATGGAACCAAATTCTGGCAGCTGCCCAACACCAAGGGAAAGCCCCTGGTGGCAGACGTTTCTTCCTGCTTCCTGTCGGAGCCCATGGATGTCACCAAGTACGGCCTCATTTACGGCGGCGTTCAGAAGAACGTCGGCCCTGCCGGTATGGCCATCGCCATTGTCCGGGAGGATCTGATCACCGAAGATGTGCTCCCCGGCACGCCCACCATGCTGCGCTACAAGACTTTTGCCGACAATGGCTCCATGTACAATACCCCACCTGCTTATACCATCTACATCTGCGGCAAGGTATTCAAGTGGCTGCTGAATAACGGCGGCCTGGAAGAACGGAAGGCCTATAACCAGAAGAAGGCCTCCTATATTTACGATTTCCTGGATTCCAGCACCTTGTTTAAGGGAACTGCCGAGAAAAAGGACCGCTCCCTGATGAATGCAACCTTCGTTACCGGGGATCCTGACATGGACGCCAAGTTTGTCAAGGAAGCTGCCGCCGCCGGTTTTGTGAATCTGAAGGGCCACCGCTCCGTGGGCGGTATGCGTGCCTCCATCTACAACGCCATGCCTGCTGAAGGTGTTCAGAAGCTGGCACAGTTCATGGAAGAATTTGAAAAGAACAACAAGTAAGAAAGAAGGACCATTATGTATCAAGTCCATTATTTAAATAAAATTTCCGCCAAGGGTACGGCCTTGTGGACAGCGGATTATCAGACTGCCGAGGGCCTGGAACAGGCGGATGCCGTACTGGTCCGCAGCGCCAGCATGCACGACATGGAACTGCCTGACAATCTGCTGGCAGTGGCCCGTGCCGGTGCCGGCGTCAACAATATTCCCCTGAATACCTGCACCGAGAAGGGCATCGTGGTGTTCAATACCCCCGGCGCCAACGCCAATTCCGTCAAGGAACTGGCTCTGTGCGGTCTGCTGCTGGCCAGCCGTGACATCGTGGGCGGCATCAATTGGGTCCAGACCATCAAGGAAGACCCCAATGTGGCCAAACTGGTGGAGAAGGGCAAGTCTCAGTTCGCCGGCCATGAGATCCGCTATAAGAATCTGGGCGTCATTGGTCTGGGCGCCATCGGTGGCCCCCTTGCCAATTCTGCCCGGAAGCTGGGTATGAATGTCTATGGTTGCGACCCCTTCATTTCCATTGATGCTGCCTGGCATCTGGACAGCCACATCGTCCGGGTTAAGACCCGAGAGGAAATCTACGAAAACAGCGACATCATCTCCCTCCATGTGCCTCTGATGGACGATACCCGAAAGATGATCGATGCGGAAGCCATCGCCAAAATGCGTGACGGTGTGATCATTCTGAACTTCGCCCGGGATGCCCTGGTGGATGATGATGCCATGGCTGAGGCCCTGGCTTCCGGCAAGGTTTCCCGGTACATCACCGACTTCCCCAATGCCAAGACAGCCAATATGCCAGGCTGTATTGCCATTCCTCATCTGGGCGCTTCCACAGAAGAGTCCGAGGACAACTGTGCCAAAATGGCGGTAAGTCAGGTGATGAATTATCTGGAAAACGGCAATATTGTCAACTCCGTCAACTATCCCAACTGCGACATGGGTGTTTGCCATACCGCCGGCCGTATCACCCTGCTGCACAAGAACATCCCCAACATGCTGGGACGGTTTACGGCAGTCCTTGCAGGGGAGAATCTGAACATTGCCGGCCTGATGAACAAGAGTAAGGGCGAGTTCGCCTACACCATGCTGGATCTGGACCATCCCGCATCTGCTGCGGTGGTGGAAGCATTGAAGCAGGTGGAAGGCGTTGTGAAGGTCAGAGTCATTAAGTAACGCAAAAGTGGTATCCGGTGATTCTCGGATACCACTTTTCTTTTTTGACTTTTTATGGTATAATGCCCTTTATCTTAACGAAAGTCGGTGAGTTGTTTGCTGGAACTGTTTTTGACCTTTGCAAAAATAGGCCTGTTTACCATTGGCGGCGGCTATGCCATGATTGCCATTGTGGAAGACGCCTGCGTGGAGCAGAAAAAGTGGATGTCCCATGAGGAGATGATGGAATTAATCGTCATTGCCGAGTCTACCCCCGGGCCCATCGCCATTAACTGCGCCACCTATGTGGGCTACCGCAAGGCAGGTCTCCCAGGGGCATTGGCGTCTACCCTCGGCATGGTGCTGCCCTCCTTTGTGATCATTTATTGCATTTCCATGTTCCTAGATAATTTCCTGGAGATTGGCATCGTGGCCAGTGCCTTCCATGGCATCAAGGTGGGTGTGGGCGTGGTGATCATCAATGCGGGCATCAATATGCTGAAGAAGGTGCCCAGGAAGCCGCTGCCCCGGTGCCTGATGGTGTTTGGTCTGGCGGCGATGCTGCTGGTGAACCTGTTCGCGCTGAACATTTCTGCCATTGCCTTGATGCTGATGGCCGGAACCGTCAGCCTGGCGGTATTTGCGGCGAAGGGAGGGGCTGAAAAATGATCTACCTGGACGTATTTTTTGGTTTTCTGCGGGTTGGCCTCTTTACCTTTGGCGGTGGCTATGCGGCCATTCCTCTGATCCGGGATGTGGTGCTGAGCAACGGTTGGCTGACGGAGGACGCGCTGACCTACATGATTGCTGTCAGTGAAAGCACCCCTGGTCCCATTATGGTGAATCTGGCCACCTATGTGGGCAGCAGTCAGGCAGGTGTCCTGGGCGCCATGCTGGCCACCACTGCCGTGGTGTTGCCGTCCTTCTGCATTATTCTGCTGATCCTGGTGGTATTTGGAAACCTGATTAAAAATCGCTGGGTTCAGGCCTTCCTGCACGGTATGCAGCCCTGCGTCATCGGCGTGATCATTGCCACCGGTGTAACTTTGTCTGCCCGGGCTTGTGTCCCTGCCGGCACGGTCGATCCCAAGGCCCTGGCTATTGCCGCCATCCTGGCCGCTGTGGTGTTGTTTTTCCAGAAGAAGCGGAAGAAGAAAATCTCGCCCATCCGGCTGATTATGATCTCTGCCGTCCTGGGTATCCTCTTCTATGGGATCTGATCCGATTTGCGGAGCAAAATTTTTCAACAATATAGAAAAGAGATGCCCATGGGCATCTCTTTTCGTTTTAGGTTATTCACCAAAGTCGGCGGCGACCTTTTTCAGCATCTGCCGGATGGGCAGGTTATAGGGGCAGCGGCCCTCGCAGGCGCCACATTCAATACAGGCGGAGGCCTTTACGGGAATGGTGGCGTAACGGGATTTGGCCCAGTCTGCCAGGCCGTACCGGGCCAGATAACCATGGAACAGGAAACAGCCGGAAATGTTGATGCCCACGGTGCAGGGCTGGCAGTAATTGCAGCGGCGGCAGAAGTTGGTGCCCAGTTCTTTGCGGATGGCCTCGCACTTGGCGATTTCCTCCTGGGACAGGGGGGCGGTGTCGTTGGCTGCGTCCAGATTTTGGGCAAGTTCCGCTTCGGCAGCCATACCGGGAATGGCAATGGTGACGGCGGGATTGGCCAGAATGAAACGCAGGGCCAGGGAGGCATCCTCAATGGCACCGCCGGCCAGAGGCTTCATGTCGATGAAGCCAATGTTTTTATCCGCACAGGCTTTGATCAGGTCTTCTCCCTGGGATTCCACAATGTTGTAGGGGAACATCAGGGTCTCCACCCAGGGAAGGTCCAGGGCCATTCGAAAGGTTTCCAGGGAATGGGCAGTCAGACCGATGTGGCCGATCTTACCGGCGGCCTTGGCTTCCTGAAGGGCTTCCAGGGCACCGCCAGGGGCACAGACCATCTTTAGCTGATCCGGGGTGGCGTTATGTACCTGATACAGGTCGATATAGTCGGTTCGAAGATTTTTCAGACTGATGTCAATGTCGGCGGCCATGGCTTCTTTGGTTCTGGCCATGCTCTTGGTGGCCAGAATGAAGTTCTGGCGCAGACCTTCCAGGGCCTGACCCAGGTATTCCTCACTGACGGTATAGCCCCGGGCGGTGTCGATGTAGTTGATACCGGCCTCTTTCATTTGCAGCACCAGCTGACGGGTGCCGGCGGCGTCGATGCGCTGAATGGGGATGCCGCCGAATCCCAGACGGGAAACGCGCAGTCCGGTTTTCCCCAAGATTCTGTATTCCATAGGTAAATCCTCCAAAAATGATGATAATGATTTATTATACTCCACAAAATTCCAAATTACAATGGAGGAATCATTTCGATCTCGAAAAATGATTGTCTAATACTAATTCTTGATTACAATCTTTCGTTTTAATCAAGAAGACACCGCCCTATGGCGTTGTCGAATTCATGGTTTTCGGAATAGAAAATCATGAATTCCCATCTGCGACTCGCTAAGAGCCGCCCTTCGGGCGGTTGCTCCCTTGCATAGCGCCTGCGGGCGCTTATGATTGTGATCTTCACATTAAAAACTTCAATTCTAAGGAATTAAACTTTTTAATTGAATATCAGTATAAAATAAATCATAACGGCCGGAACGTAACCGGTCTAGGCGCAGACCATTGTAGGTCCATTTAGTGGTGTGCGCCCTTGGATCGTGCGCAGTGATTGGATTGCCGCTGTGCACACGGGGTATCACAGTCAGCAGGTCCCAGATTCTCACCACAAATGCAGATTCTGTCGTTAGACTTGCAGGTCCATTCGGCAGCGTGTGCCCAGTGGTCGCAGACGCGGGCAGCATCACCGCCGCAGAGGCAGTCTTCGACACAATCAGCAGTGCCGACAACTTCGCCGCAGACACAAGTCATGCTGTGAGTGTTGTCGTCGTTGGAAACGTATTTCCACTCAGCGGAATGTGACTGGTGGTCGCAGACGGGGGTGGTATTACCGCCGCAGAGACAGTTTTTGGCACAAGTAACGGTGCCGATTACTTCACCGCAGACACAAGTCATGCTGTGGGTGTTGTCGTTGTTGGAAACATGCTTCCACTCAGCGGAGTGTGCCCAGTGGTCGCAGACAGAGGCAGTATCACCGCCGCAGAGGCAGTCTTCGACACAATCAGCAGTGCTGACAACTTCGCCGCAGACACAAGTCATGCTGTGGGTGTTGTCGTTGTTGGAAATGCACTTCCACTCGGCAGAGTGTTCCTGGTGGTTGCATGCCCCGGCAGACATGACCATCATGGGAACGACACCCAGGATGATCGCCAGCGTAAGCAGCACTGTCAACATTCTATTCTTCATGAAAAATATCCTCCTTGCTAAATGGGCTGAAAAGTGAGCTCGGTTATGTTATTCTCGTATAACCATCCATTATTACTTTAATCCTAAAATAGACGTTCGTCAAGGGCGATTCTCCATCTTACAATGGAGATGGAAAAGGAGAATTGTAAGATGACCGTTTATCATCGGTTTTGGTAAACCATATCGATGTGCTGTTAAAAAACACCGGCTGCATATGACACATATCCGGGGCGGCTTGGCTTTGGATGGAAGAAAAATGGAACATTTTAATGGGAAAATCCTCTGAAAACAGCAGGGAAAACCGGTTCTGCATTCATTGCAGAACCGGTTTTTTTAATATTCGCCCAGCCAGCGGCCGGAGGAAACAGGAATGGCTTTCCCGGCGGCAAGACTTTTGGGCACATCCAGAATCCGCTGATTGCGGCTGCCCCGGAAGGCCAGCTCCAGGCTTTTTTCCTCCAACAGGAAGGGCCCGTCAATGAGCACATCAATGGTGCGCAGCAGGTCTTTCTGCTCCTCGGAGCCCTGGAGTAATTCCTCAAAGGTGTATCCGGAGTAGGCTGCCACTTCATACCCTTCTTCTTTCAGCAGTCTGCCCAGCCTGGCAAAGCCTGCTGCCTGTGCAAAGGGCTCTCCGCCGGAGAAGGTGACCCCCCGACACAGGGGGTTGGCGCGAATCACCTCCACCAAATCCTCCACAGGAACGGTGGTGCCGCAGCCAAAGTCCCAGGTTTCCGGGTTGTGACAGCCGGGACAATGATGGGGACAGCCCTGGCAGAAAAGCGTGGTGCGGATGCCGGGACCATCCACAATGCTGTCACCTACAATACCGCTTAACTCAAGCATTTCCATTCAGACTGTGCTTGACCCGGTCCCGCTCTTCGGCACGCTTGGCATCGTTCCACTTGTCCATGGTGCCGACAAGATAGCCGGTGATGCGGCGGATGCGCTCAAAGCCCACACCCTGGCCCAGCTTTTCACTCTTGGATTTGATTGTCATGACAAATTCCTCCTCGCATCTTTGTGATGGTTTTATACTGGTATGTTTGATATGATTCTATCAGATCCCATGGGATGATTCCGTGACAAAATCACTCAATGCCCTGGAAAGCAGGCATTTCCGGATACATCCGCTTCAGCTCTTCCACCCGTTCGGGGGAGATTTCTTCACCCTCCCGGCGTCCGCAGCGGGGACAGACATCGCCGATGATGCCCACATAGCCGCAGATGGGATCCCGGTCCACGGGATGGTTGATGGAACCGTAGCCCACACCGAAGTCGTGCATACACCGTACCACGGCTTCAAAGGCTTCCACGTTCCGGGCGGTGTCGCCGTCCAGCTCCACATAGCTGATGTGGCCGGCGTTGCACAGGGCGTGATAGGGGCCTTCCAGACGGATCTTGTCGTAGACGGAAATGGGGTACCAAACGGGAATGTGGAAGGAGTTGGTGTAGTATTCCCGGTCGGTGACACCGGGGATCTTGCCATAGCGTTTCTGGTCCATGCGGATGAACCGGCCGGACAGACCTTCGGCGGGGGTAGCCAGCAAGGTGAAGTTCATTTGCATTTCCTGAGACTTCCGGTCGCAGTAGTCCCGCATGAAGGTCACGATCTCAATGCCCTTGGCCTGAATTGCTTCGCTTTCCCCGTGATGCTGGCCATAGAGGCTGGTCAGGGTTTCCGCAAGACCAATGAAACCAATGGACAGGGTGCCGTGCTTCAGAACTTCCCGCAGATCATCCTGCAGCGTCAGGTGGTCCGAATCCAGCCATACGCCCTGGCCCATCAGGAAGGGATAGTTGTAGATGTGCTTGTTGGCCTGGATTTCAAACCGGTCCAGCAGCTGCTGGGACACCAGATCCAGCATCTTTTCCAGCTTTTCATAGAACAGCTGCTCATTGCCTTCGGATTCAATGGCCAGACGGGGCAGGTTGATGGAGGTGAAACTCAGGTTGCCCCGGGAGTAGGCAATCTGCCGGGTGGGATCGTAGACATTGCCCATGACCCGGGTCCGGCAGCCCATGGTGGCCACTTCCGTTTCGGGGTGCCCGGGGACATAGTATTGCAGGTTGAAGGGAGCGTCCAGGAAGGTATAGTTGGGGAAGAGCCGCTTGGCGCTGACCCGGCAGCTGAGCCGGAACAGATCATAGTTGGGATCACCCTCGTTGTAGTTGACACCTTCCTTCACCTTGAAAATGTGGATGGGGAAGATACAGGTTTCACCGTGGCCCAGACCGGCCTCCAGGGCCAGCAGGATATTCTTGATGACCATCCGGCCTTCGGGGCTGACGTCGGTGCCGTAGTTGATGGAGGAGAAGGGCGTCTGGGCGCCGGCACGGGAGTGCATGGTGTTCAGGTTGTGAACAAATCCCTCCATGGCCTGATAGGTGTCCCGGTCTGCCTTCTTCAGGGCCCGCTTTCTGGCCCGGGCGATGAGACTGTCGGCAGCCTCCCGGGTCAGGTCATACTGCTTCAGCAGACCGTCCGCCACAGCAGCATCGAAGCTGACGCAGTTTTCCATGCGGACTGTTTCGCCGCTTGCCTGTTCGGCAGCATTGACGATGGCCTTGATGGTCTGGGCTTCTTCTTCCAGGTCCAGCCGGTCCTCCAGGGCTTCCGTCAGCAGTCGGATATAGGCCTTGCGGTAGGTCTTTGCCACGCCTTCGGCCATGCCGTAGTCAAAGTTGGGGATGGACTGGCCGCCGTGCTGGTCGTTCTGGTTGGACTGGATGGCGATGGCCGCCAG
>JBJDYI010000044.1:0-12607 GCA_051867165.1 Faecousia sp.
AGGCCCGCCGCGATAAGCGCCGTGGCTCCAACTGGAAGCTGTCCGCTCCCAGCGTCGCGGTTTGCCCCAAGTGCGGTGAGCCCGTCATGCCCCACAGAGCTTGCAAGGCTTGCGGTTCCTACAATGGCCGTCAGGTCCTGGCTGTCGAGGCTGAATAAGGACGATACGGAAATGCAGAGGAAGGCAGTTTGCCTTCCTCTTTTTCCATTTTCTGGGACTTTTCCCTTTCCGGAGAATTGTGTTTCCCTATTTCTCCACTCTTCCTATTTTCTTTATTGCTTTTAACGCAAATCTATGAGATAATATAAAGTAGCGAACTATCATCACCGAAAGGAAGTGTTTTCATGGCGAAACCTCTGGTGGCCATTGTTGGCCGCCCCAATGTAGGCAAATCCATGCTGTTTAATAAACTCACCGGACACCGCACCTCCATTGTGGAGGACACCCCCGGCGTCACCCGGGACCGGATCTATGGTGACTGCGAATGGTGCAACCGTACCTTCTCCCTGGTGGACACCGGCGGCATTGAGCCCGGCACCGAGAACGACATGCTGAAGTTTATGCGCCGCCAGGCAGAAATCGGCATTGAGCTGGCTGATGCCATCATCATGGTGGTAGATGTCCGCAGCGGTGTCACCGCCGCCGACCAGGATGTGGCCACCATGCTGCGCAAGTCCGGCAAGCCTGTGGCGCTGGCAGTGAACAAGTGTGACTCCATTGGTCTGGTGAATCCCGATGTGTTCGAGTTCTACTCCCTCGGCATCGGTGACCTGTTTGAAACTTCCGCTGTCCATGGCCACGGTACCGGCGACCTGCTGGACTGGGTTCTGGCCAACATCCCCGAAGATGACAGCGAAGGCGAAGACGACGACGTCATTAAAGTCGCCATCGTGGGCAAGCCCAATGTGGGCAAGTCCTCCCTGCTGAACCGAATCCTGGGAGAAGAGCGGGTCATCGTTTCCAATGTGGCCGGCACCACCCGGGATGCCATCGACTCCTACTTTGAAAACGAAACCGGCAAGTACTGCTTCATCGACACCGCCGGTATGCGCCGGAAGAGCAAGGTGGACGATGCCATCGAAAAATATTCCAACATGCGCACCATCAACGCCATCGAGCGCAGCGACGTGTGTCTGATCCTCATTGACGCCAACGACGGCGTCACCGAGCAGGATACCAAGATCGCAGGTCTGGTCCACGAAGCCGGCAAAGCCGCCATTATCGTGGTCAACAAATGGGATGCCGTGGAGGACAAGGAAACCAACACCATGCGCGACAAGGAATCCGCTGTCCGGGACGGCCTGAGCTACATGCTCTACGCCCCCGTGGTTTTCCTGTCTGCCCTGACGGGCCAGCGGGTGGACAAGCTGTATCAGGTGATCCAGGACGTCCATGCCCAGAACACCAGCCGCATCACCACCGGCGCGCTGAACTCCGTGCTGGCTGACGCCACTTCCAGAGTCCAGCCCCCCACGGACAAGGGCCGCCGCCTAAAGATCTACTATATGACCCAGGCCAGCACCAAGCCCCCCCACTTTGTTATTTTCTGCAACGACGCAAGACTCTTCCACTTCTCCTATCAGCGGTATCTGGAAAACCAGATCCGGGAGGTCTTTGGTCTCCAGGGTACCCCCATTCGGATCACCATCCGTCAGCGAGGCGACAAGGAGGAGGACTAATGCCCATTTCTGTGATTCTGGTCACGGCTCTGGCCTGCTATTTTCTCGGCAACCACAATGGCGCCATCTGTGTCTCCCACATGATGCACGATGACGTCCGTAGCCACGGCAGCGGCAACGCAGGTCTGACCAATTTTATCCGCAACTATGGTGTCGGCAAATCGGCCCTGGTCATTGCCATTGATGTTCTGAAGGCCGTGCTTGGCTGCCTCCTGGCAGGCATGATGTTTGAACCCTACGGTTATAGTCTGGAAGGCCGGGTTCTGGGCGGTGTCTGTGTGATGCTGGGCCATGACTTCCCTGCCCTCCAGGGATTCCGGGGCGGCAAGGGTATTTTAAGCGGCTGGTTCATTGCCTTTATGATTGACTGGCGGGTTGGTGCCCTCATCGGTGTGGTGTTCTTCGGTGCTTACCTTCTGACCCAATATGTCTCTCTGGGCAGTGTGCTGGCAGCTGCCACCTTCGGCATCGGCTTTGCCCTGTTTTATCCCCATAATATCTGGGTTGCCTCCGGCGGTATTTTCATGGCAATACTGACTCTTTTCCAGCACCGGAGCAACATCGTCCGCCTGGTAAAGGGGCAGGAACGAAAAACAAATCTTCTTTCGAAAGGAAAAAAGCAATGAAAGCAGTTGTTGTTGGCAGTGGCGCCTGGGGTACTGCCCTGGCGATCCGGCTTTGCAAGAACGGTCACGATGTGACCATGTGGACCTTTGAAAAAGAGCTGATTCCCCAGATGGAGACGGAGCGGCACAACATCCGCCTGCCTCAGGTCCAGCTTCCCGAAAACCTGAAGATCAGCGGAGATTATGCCTGCATCACCGGCTGCAAGCTGGTGGTCATGGCTAGTCCCTCCTTTCCTGCCCGGATTGTAGCCCGAAGCGCGGCCCCTTATATTGACAAGGATGCCGTGGTGGTATCCGTCACCAAGGGTTTGGAGGACAAAACCCATCAGCGCATGAGCCAGGTGGTGGCAGAAGAAACCGGTCATGATGTGGTGGTGCTGACAGGCCCCAGCCACGCCGAGGAAGTGGCCCAGGGCGTGCCCACGGGACTTCTGGCCGCTTCGGAAAATCAGGCCCTGGCGGAATTTGTCCAGGATGCCTTCATGGCCGACTGCCTCCGGGTGTACACCAGCCCTGATCCTGTGGGTGCGGAACTGGGTGCCGCTCTGAAAAATGTCATTGCACTCTGTGCCGGCATTACCGACGGCCTGGGCTGCGGTGACAACACCAAGGCCATGCTGATGACCCGCGGTCTGACTGAGACTGCCCGTCTGGGTGTATCCCTGGGGGCCCGGAAGGAGACCTTTGCAGGTCTGGCAGGCGTGGGCGATCTGATCGTCACCTGCACCTCCATGCATTCCCGAAACCGCCGGGCCGGCATCCTCATTGGACAGGGCAAGGATCCCCAGACTGCCATGCAGGAAGTAGGCGCGGTGGTGGAAGGCTATTACGCTGCCAAGGCTGCCTATGACCTGGGCAAAAAGCAGGGCATCGACATGCCCATCACGGAAGCTGCCTACCGGGTTCTCTACGAGGGCGCCGATGTGAAAGCGTCTTTCATGGGACTCATGAGTCGCAACCGCAAGGCTGAGTCGGAAGACGCCGGCTGGCTCTAATGGCAAAAACAGGCACCCAAAAGGTGCCTGTTCTTTTATAAATAAAAACACCGCTGAAGAACTTCAGCGGTGTAATTATAGCATGGGGATTAGATGGCGCGCTCAACCTTGTTGGAGCGGAGGCATCTGGTACATGCGTAAACATGGCAGGGAGTTCCATTCACGACAGCCTTCACGCGCTTGACGTTGGGCTTCCATGCACGGTTGGAACGTCTGTGGGAGTGAGAGACCTTGATACCAAAGGTTACGCCCTTACCACAAAAATCACACTTAGCCATTTCTTTGCACCTCCCATCTTTTGATTACTCAATAATACGCCCCTTTACAGGCGCTTTGATACTATAACAGACTTTCTTCAAAAAAGCAAGCACTTTTTTCAAATTTTTTTGTTTTTTTGAAAAAGGATTGATATTCCCTGCCATGACGGGTATAATAAATTTAAATGAGCAAAAAGAGGTGGGCGTTTATGATCGATACATACAGCGTGGCTCTGCACACCATGGTGGAAAAACTGAATCTGGAAGTGGCCTATGCTTCCACTGACTATCACTCTGTCCGTCTGACGGTGGAGGACGTGGCAAGGCCGGGCCTTCAGCTGGCAGGCTATTTCGACCACTATGAGCCCATGCGTCTGCAGGTGATGGGCAATGTGGAAATGAGCTATCTGGCCAAACTCTCCAAGCAGGACCGTGCTGTTACCATTGACCGGCTCTTCTCCTATAAATTCCCTGCCATGCTCATTGCCCGGGGTCTGGAGCCGGACGAGCTGTTCCTGTCCATGGCAAAAAAACACAACATCACCATTCTCCGGTCCCAGGAGGCCACCAGTACCATCGTCTCCACCATCATTTCCTATCTGAAGGGCGCCCTGGCCCCCCGCATCACCCGGCATGGTGTTCTGGTGGAAGTTTACGGTGAGGGTATTCTGCTGACGGGCGACAGCGGTGTCGGCAAAAGCGAGACTGCCGTGGAGCTTCTGAAGCGTGGACACCGGCTTATTGCCGATGATGCCGTGGAAATCCGGAAAATCGACCACAATCTGCTGGTTGGCACGGCTCCTGCCCTGATCCGCAACTACATTGAACTGCGGGGAATTGGAATCATCAATGTGGCCAAGCTTTTCGGCATGGGCGCCGTCCGAACCGAAAACGAAATCAACCTGGTGGTCAACATTGTCCCCTGGAACACCCAGGAGGTCTATGACCGGCTGGGGTTGGAGGAGCAGTACACCGAAATTCTGGGGGTCAAAATCCCCATGAACACCATTCCCATTACCCCGGGCCGTAATCTGGCTATGATCATGGAGGTTGCCGCCATGAACAACCGTCAGAAAAAGCTGGGCTACAACTCCGCCCTGGAGTTTACGGAACAGATCAACCGCCACTTCGACGAAAACATAGGAAAGTAACCCATGAAAGAAATCACCATCGGCTCCAATGACGCAGGACAGCGTCTGGACCGTTTTTTAGGCAAGGCTGTACCCCTGCTGCCGGCCTCTCTGGCCCAGAAATACATCCGATTAAAAAGAATCAAGCTAAACGGCAAACGGGCCGACCGTGATACCCGGCTCAGCACCGGAGACGTCCTCCAGCTTTACATCAACGATGAATTTTTCGATAAGCCCCGTCAGGACAATGCCTACCTGACAGTGGCCGCGCCCAAGCTAAACATCGTCTACGAGGATGACCACATTTTGCTGGTGGACAAGCGGCCCGGTCAGGCCGTCCACCCCCACGATGGAGCGGAATATGGCCGGACCCTCATCGACCACATTCAGGCCTACCTCTACCAGAAGAAAGAATGGAGTCCCCGGGATGAGAATGGCTTCGTCCCCGCCTTGTGCAACCGTATTGACCGAAACACCGGCGGCATTGTCATCGCTGCCAAAACCGCCGAAGCCCTCCGGGTCATGAATCAGAAGATTAAGGACCGGGAGCTGGACAAGCGCTACCTGGCCATTGTGGAGGGCACCCCCAAGCCCAGGGACGGCAGTCTGAAGGGGTACCTGTTCAAGGACGCCCAAAAGAACCGGGTGTTTGTGTCCGACAAGCCCCAGCCCGGTGCCAAGACCTGCCAGACCAACTATAAAACCCTGGCCACCGCCAAGGGTCTTTCCCTGGTGGAATGTGAACTGATCACCGGTCGGACCCACCAGATCCGGGCTCAGTTTGCCCATGCCGGTCATCCCCTGCTGGGTGACGGCAAGTATGGCAAGCTGGACAAGAAATACGACCGCAATTACCAGGCCCTCTATTCCTACAAGCTGACCTTCACCTTTACAACAGATGCCGGTTCCCTTGATTATCTCAACGGAAAATCCTTCCAGGTGAAGCAGGTGGACTTCGTGGAAGAATACTTTCCCGGAACGGCGATTTAATACTGTCATCCCGGTGAGGCATCACATTCCAAAGTAACGGATCCCCATCGTCCATGCAGACGGCAATCCGTCGAAGGGGATCCTGTAAAGCAGTTTATTCGGTAGACGGAACCGCTGTACAGCGGTTCCGTCTTGATAAAAATGACGCATTTTTATCAAGAATTCCCATGAGAAAGGTAGTTTATTTATGAATCTCTTCATCACCAGCAGCCCTTACATCGAAAACGCGCCCCGGGCGCTGCTCAGCAATAACAATGGCTTCATTGACCGAATCCGGGAGGTACTGCCGGAAAACCCCAATGTGCTTTTTGTGGCTTCCAATCCCGATGACCACTACATGACCTGTCAGTTCGCTGCCGAGACCACCGCCGCCTTCTGTGAGGCCGGAATTCCTTTCTCCAGCTATCATGTTCTGGACTGGACCACCGTCCGGCGGGCTTACCAGTTGATTTCCGCCAGTGACCTCATTCTTCTTTCCGGCGGCCATGTGCCCACGCAAAACGCCTTCTTCCGAAAGATCCGGCTGCGGCATCTGCTGCGGCATTTTGAGGGATGCGTGGTTGGCATCAGTGCAGGGTCCATGAACTGTGCCGACCTGGTCTACGTCCAGCCTGAGGAAGAGGGAGAATCCGTGCCCTCCTTCCAGCGCTTTGCCCCGGGTCTGGGGTTGACTGAGGTTAACCTGCTGCCCCATTATCAGAAAGTGAAAGACAACATTCTGGACGGTCTGCGGCTCTTTGAGGACATTACCTATGCCGACAGCATGGGGCATTGCTTCTTCGCCCTGCCGGACAACAGCTATTTCTACCAGGATGACGATGGCCTGCTCCTCTTCGGCGAGGGCTACCGCCTGTGCGACGGAATCCTGGAGCAGATTTGTGAAAATGACCAATGCCTGAATCTGGCCGAACTGGAATAATCCTTGTCCCCCTTCCACATTGGGAGGGGGATTTTGTCTTTCCAGGGCGGAACGCAGCAAAAAATAGGGTATTTTGAGCATTTTCATTTCTTCTGCGGTTTTGCATTTCCCGAAACAGAAGGCAAAATGTACAGAAAGCGCCATATAAAACTGGCGTTTTGTACAATTTTGATAAAGTTTTATCGATTGCAGTCCCTTCTTTTGGTATTGACTTTTGGCTATTCGATGGTAAAATATCGATACAAAGTAAATCGGTAATCAAATACCGATTATTAATCCCAACGAAGAAAAGGGGACATCATTATGAACGCAACCTACACACCTGTCACCAATTCCGCCGAACTGGACGCCGCTTTGGTCCGGGTCCGTGCCGCCCAGAAAATTTACGCCTCCTTCACCCAGGAGCAGGTTGACCGGATTTTCCTGGCCGCTGCCACCGCTGCCAACCGGGCCAGAATTCCGCTGGCCAAGATGGCCGTCAGCGAAACCGGCATGGGCATCGTGGAGGACAAGGTCATCAAGAACCACTATGCTGCAGAATATATCTACAATGCCTACAAGGACACCAAGACCTGCGGCATTATTGAAGAGGACACCGCTTACGGCATCCGCAAGATCGCTGAGCCCATCGGCGTGGTGGCCGCGGTCATCCCCACCACCAATCCCACTTCCACCGCCATTTTCAAGTGCCTGCTGGCCCTGAAGACCCGCAACGGCATCATCATCTCCCCCCACCCCCGTGCCAAGAAGAGCACCATTGAGGCCGCCAAAATCGTGCTGGAAGCCGCTGTGGCCGCCGGCGCTCCCGAAGGCATTATCGGCTGGATCGACATTCCCAGCCTGGATCTGACCAACATGATTATGCAGGAGGCCGATATTATTCTGGCCACCGGCGGCCCCGCCATGGTGAAAGCTGCCTACTCCTCCGGCAAGCCCGCCATTGGCGTGGGCGCCGGCAACACCCCCGCCATCATCGACAGCAGCGCGGATATTCTGCTGGCGGTCTCCTCCATCATCCACTCCAAGACCTTCGACAACGGCATGATCTGTGCCTCCGAACAGTCCGTCATCATTCTGGACGATATTTACGAAGCCGCCAAGGCAGAGTTCGTAGCCCGTGGCTGCTACATTCTGAACGAAGAGGAAACCGAGAAGCTGCGCAGCACCATCCTCATCAACGGCGGCCTGAATGCCCGAATTGTCGGCCAGAGCGCCCACACCATTGCCGGTCTGGCCGGCGTAGAAGTTCCCTGGGATACCAAGATTCTCATCGGCGAAGTGGACAGCGTGGAGCTCAGCGAAGCCTTCGCCCACGAGAAGCTGTCCCCTGTTCTGGCCATGTACCGGGCCAAGGACTTTGACGACGCCCTGAACAAGGCCGATACCCTGGTGGCCGACGGTGGCTACGGCCACACCTCCTCCATCTATCTGGATCCCATCACCCAGAAAGAGAAGCTGGCTGCCTTTGAAAACCGGATGAAAACCTGCCGCATCCTGGTAAACACCCCCTCCTCCCACGGCGGCATCGGCGACCTGTATAACTTCAAACTGGCTCCCTCCCTGACTCTGGGCTGCGGCAGCTGGGGCGGCAACTCCGTCTCCGAAAACGTGGGTGTCAAGCACCTGCTGAACATCAAGACCGTGGCAGAAAGAAGGGAAAATATGCTCTGGTTCCGCGCTCCTGAAAAGGTTTATATCAAGAAGGGCTGTCTGAACGTTGCCCTGACCGAACTGAAGAATGTTCTGGGCAAGAAAAAAGCCTTCATCGTCACCGACTCTTTCCTGTACAACAACGGCTACACCAAGGGTGTGGAAGCCAAGCTGAACGAAATGGGTATTCAGCACACCTGCTTCTACGATGTGGCTCCCGATCCCAGCCTCGCCTGTGCTAAGGCCGGCGCTGCCCAGATGACCGCTTTCCAGCCCGATGTGATCATCGCCATTGGCGGCGGCTCCGCCATGGATGCTGCCAAGATTATGTGGGTCATGTATGAGCATCCAGATGCCAACTTCATGGACATGGCCATGCGCTTCGTGGACATCCGCAAGAGAGTCTACACCTTCCCCAAGATGGGGGAAAAGGCCTACCTGGTGGCTGTGCCCACCACCGCCGGTACCGGCTCTGAGGTCACCCCCTTTGCCGTCATCACCGACGAACAGACCGGTATCAAGTATCCTCTGGCCGATTACGAGCTGATGCCCGACATGGCCATCATCGACGCTGACATGATGATGAACGCCCCCAAGGGTCTGACTGCCGCTTCCGGTATCGATGCCGTCACCCACGCTCTGGAAGCCTACGCCTCCATGATGGCCACCGACTATACCGATTCCCTGGCCCTGCGCAGCCTGAAGATGATCTTTGAGTATCTGCCCCAGGCCTACGACAACGGCCCCGTGAATCCCGTGGCCCGGGAAAAGATGGCCAACGCCGCCACCATGGCCGGAATGGCCTTCGCCAACGCCTTCCTGGGCGTGTGCCACTCCATGGCCCACAAGCTGGGCGCTTTCCATCACCTGCCCCACGGCGTGGCCAACGCGCTGATGATCGAAGAAGTTCTGCGGTTCAACGCCTCCGAAACCCCTGTGAAGATGGGCACCTTCTCCCAGTATGACCACCCCCACACCCTGGCCCGTTATGCCGAAGTGGCCGACTACCTGGGTGTCAAGGGCAGCAATGATACCGAAAAGCTGGAAGGCCTGATTGCCATGATCAACGATCTGAAGAAGAAGATCGGCATCCGTGAAAGCATCCAGGCCTACGGCATTGATGAAGCTGACTTCCTGGCCCGGCTGGACGACATGGTGGAGCAGGCCTTCGATGACCAGTGCACCGGCGCCAACCCCCGTTATCCCCTGATGAGTGAGATCAAGCAGATGTATCTGAACGCCTACTACGGCAAATAATGAGGAGGGACAATCATGAATCCTGAAAATATCATTGCCACACGGCCCAACAAGGTGGTTTACCGGGAAGGTGACCGCTGCATCAAGGTGTTCAACGCCGACTTTTCCAAGGCGGACATTCTGAACGAAGCCCTGAATCAGGCCCGGATCGAAGAAACCGGCCTGCACATTCCCAAGATTCTGGGGGTCACCATGATTGACGGTCAGTGGGCCATCATCACTGAATTTATCGAGGGCACCACCCTGGATAAGCTCATGGCTGACAATCCCGACAAGTTGGATGACTATCTGAACCTGCTTGTGGACGTACAGCTGGACATTCATTCCAGAACCGCCCCGCAGCTTCATAAGCTGAAGGACAAGATGAATCGGAAAATCAGTGACTCCCGGTTGGACGCCACCACCCGGTATGACCTCCACACCCGTCTGGAAGCCATGCCCAAGCACAAGAAGGTGTGCCACGGCGACCTGAATCCTTCCAACATCGTGATCAGCCCGGACGGCACCCCCTATATCCTGGACTGGGCCCACGCCACCCAGGGCAACGCCTCCGCCGACACTGCCCTGACCTATCTGCAGTTCTGCATGAACGGCCAGTTTGACACCGCCAAGAAGTATCTGGACCTGTTCTGCATGAAGAGCGATACCGCCAAGCAGTACGTTCAGAAGTGGATGCCCATTGTGGCAGCCTCCCAGCTGGCCAAGAGCAACGAGCTTGAACACAAGTTCCTGCTGTCCTGGGTCAACGTGGTGGATTATCAGTAATCCTGATTGATACGCAAAAAACTGCTCCCATATCGGGAGCAGTTTTTGTTTTATTTCAGCAGGGCTTTCTCCCAGGTCTCTACCTTGAATCCAGTGAGGACCGCATCATCGGTCACCACCAGAGGGCGCTTCACCAGCATGCCGTCCGTGGCCAGCAGCCGCAGCTGCTCTTCTTCTGTCATGGCGGGGAGCTTGTCCTTTAACTCCAGCGCCCGGTACTGGATGCCGCTGGTGTTGAAAAATTTCTTCAGGGGCAGGCCGCTGCGGCCATACCATGCCTTCAGTTCCGCATAGGTGGGATTGTTTTCCTTGATGTGTCGGGCTTCAAAGGCAATGCCATTATCTTCCAGCCACTTTTTTGCCTTCTTGCAGGTGGAGCAGGGGGGATATTCCAAAAACAGCATGGTTTCTCGCCTTACCCTTTTCTCATGATGGCTTCCAAATCTGCCACGGTCCGGGGAATGTCCCGGGACAGGTTTTCACAGCCGTTTTCCGTCACCAGGCAGTTGTCCTCCACCCGGAAGCCGATGCCCCATTCCTCGTGATAAATGCCCACATCCACGCAGAACGCCATGTTGGGAGCCAGAATTTCCGGCCGCTCCACCACATCGTGGCAATCATAACCGATGTGGTGGGAACCGCCATGCCACATGAGTTTGCCGATTTCGTCAAAGGAGTGCAGCACACCGGCATCCTTCAGCCGCTCAAAGTTGTACTTTTTAATGGTGGCATCCACGTCCGCCATGGGCATACCGGGGCGGATGATGGAAAACATGTAGTCCGATGTGGCCAAGGCACATTCATAGAGCAGCTTTTGCTTCTCCGTGAACCGTCCATTGCAGGGCCAGCCCCGGGACACGTCCGTGATCATATTATTATGCTGGGCACCCACATCGTTCAAAACCATGTCCCCATCCATGGCCTGGCCGGTATAGCTATAATAGTGGATGCAGAAATTATTCTGTCCGGCAGAAATGATGGAGGGGAATCCCGGACCTTCCGGTCCGAACTGTCCCAAAGCCCGGTCAAATTCTGCCTTGTACTGATATTCCCACATGCCGGGACGGGATGCTTTCATCATGGCCAGGATGCCGGCCTTTGTCTTTTTCTCCGCTTCCCGCAGGGCCTGGATCTCCTCCGGGCTCTTGATCAGCCGCAGGCGGCGCAAAACAGCGCTGGCATCCCCAATCTCCATCTCAGGATGTTTTTCCAGCAGACGGTCTGCAAAGCCGTGAGCGCAGCGATCATGATCGTCCTCGGCATGTTTCCGCCGGTCCAGCCAGACCTTGCCATAGTTTCCGGAAGAAAGGAGGTCCTGGATATCTGATTCAAAGGCATCCGTAAAGCGAATGTCCCGGATGCCGGAAATGGCTTCCGCCTCAGCAGGCTTCACCCGACGGCCGGTCCACCGTTCCACCATAAAATCCGGCGGCAAAATATACAGCCGTTCGGAAACAGCGCCTGCCCCATCCTTAACGGCCACCAAAACAGCTTCCTTGCAGCCCAGGCCTGTCAGATAGACAAAGTTCCGCTCCGCGAAAAAGGGATAAAATTCATCGCTTGTTTTCCGGATCTCCCGTCCGGAGAAGAGTACCAGCACTGATCCGGCCTCCATCACTTCATAGAACCGCTTCCGGTTCAAGGTAAAATAGGCTGGGGTCATATCATCACACCTTTCTATTATCATGCAGGGTCCAACCACAATCGTTGTGGTAAATCATGAGTCGGGACTGACCACCGTCGATACAGCTATTCTCATCGGTGATAAATCCCGCCTTCTCTGAACACAAAAAAAGACCCGACGCATTGCATCGGGTCTTTTTCATGGAGCGGGTGACGAGGCTCGAACTCGCTACCTCCACCTTGGCAAGGTGGCGCTCTACCGGATGAGCTACACCCGCATGAGTTCTCTTGGATGATTTGTATTATATCAGGATTTTTTCTTTTGTCAAGGGTCTTTCAAAAATTATTTCGTATTTCTTTAGCGATTGATGTCGATGCGTGCAAATTACAGTTTATGCCCCTGAGCTGGGGCCTTTCCTGGCACCCAACAGCCCACCGGGCTGTCGGATTCCATTTTTCGATCCGTTGGTGCCCTTCGTGTCTAGAAAAAAGACCCGACGTATTGCGTCAGATCCTCAACCCATGGGTGACGAGGCTCGAAACACTTTGGTGGCGCCGGGCCCCTTCCCGGCGCCCAACAGCCCACCGGGCTGTTGGATTTATTCTTTCGAGCCTTCCGTGCCATTCCAAAAGAAAAGACCTGACGCTTTGCGTCAGGTCTTTTCTTTTGGAGCGGGTGACGAGGCTCGAACTCGCTACCTCCACCTTGGCAAGGT